>CAMCXB010000049.1 GCA_945883145.1 Bordetella parapertussis
CGAAATTAGGCCCCATAGTTCTCTCGGATATAAGCCGCCAGCACCACAAACGCTAGTGCCTCGATTCGTCCAGAAGCAGGCAGTATCAGTGCAATGATTTATGATGTAGAACTCCCTTATCTTGTGGTCCTAAACTAACAGCAGATCACTAAGCAACGCATGAAGGAATTAAAGAGATGACAGTCACTAATAAAAAAAATAGCAAGCCTCTGACCCATAAGCAAATGGTCAGTAAGATGCTCAAAAAGCCCGCAGTTAAAGCTGAGGTGAATAAACTCAATCGTGAAGAGTTAGCGATCTTGGATGAGATTCTCGCTGCAAGAAAAGAAGCTGGCCTATCACAAGCTCAAATTGCTAAACGCATGGGAACGCAAGCGCCAGCAATTGCAAGACTAGAAAGTGCTTTGGCTACTGGAAAACATTCTCCTAGCTTAAGTACCCTTAGAAAATATGCTGCAGCTCTTGGAAAGCGAGTTGAGCTTCACTTAGTTTAAAAACGCACACTTCTAATACTAAAAGCAAAAAGCCCCCGTTATAACTAACGAGGGCTTTCTCAATTGGTGGTCCGAGACAGAATCTACCAAAACCTAGAATGCTAGATCCTGCACAAGTTGATAAGACAACCATAGCAGCAACAGCCAAATAATAATAACAATGAACAAACCTAAGTAGCTCTTAGGCTTGGATTGTTTGTTAAGCAGCCACGCATCAGCTTGTATCCTAGATTCTTGAATAATTGAATTTGGTATTAATCTGATCGCAATCCAAATTAACATAGGCAATAAAATCAAGTCGTCCACATACCCCAATATAGGAATAAAATCTGGTATGAGATCAATTGGACTCAGAGCATAGGCGACAATGAAAATACAAATCGCCTTGGGTAACCAAGGTGTTTGTGGATGTTTAGTAGCAAACCAAAGCATAACGATGTTTTGCTTTAGTAATCTAGCCCAGCTCTTTAATTTTTCTAATAAGTTCATCGATCGAATCTTAAACCATAAATAAATAAACCACCTGAAGGTGGTTTATTTGCATCTCATTAAAGCTAAATGAAATCAATTTGGTTGCGCACCTGTCGATCTTAATTGATTACCTCATTCTTCGAGAGCGTAACTTAAATCTTGCTCTTGTAAGCGTAAAGATGCATGAGGATATTTCAAGAAATTTTCTTTGTGCCTTCTGTAGTACAAAAGTCCTTCTTTGATGCTTGCTACTGTTGCGCCTTGCTCTAACATTTTGTCCCACAGGTTCCAATCCTCTTGAGGATGGGCGCCATCTTCATATCTTTTTTTGTAGCCAATTTTTTGTCCAAAATCGGTACGGTACATCATGGATCCGTGATGCTGACCTTGTCGATCCCAATACAAGTCACCTTTATAAGGGTGCGTCTCACCAGGTACTCTCGTTAAGATCTCTTCCTTTAATTCGCCAGTTACAACAATGTCGTAAGTGACGATATCGGTGCTGGCATTAGAAAGTAATTCAATTGCATCGGAGCGAAACCAATTATCAGCACCTATGAATAGCACGTACTCTGTATCCACCCTAGACAGCATGTCTTGAAAGTTATCGACAACGCCTAAATTGATAGGCCTGAAAATGTATTCAACGTCTGGATATAGACATGGTAGATGACTGCAATCTAAACCTCCGTCGTCTACGAATAAAATTCTTGAGGGAAGAGTAGTTTGAGATAGCAATGACTCTATGCAATGTGCAGCCAGATGTCCGTATCTATAAGAGGCGATGATGACTGTAATCATATTGATTGTCTTAAAAGTATGAGAGCATAAGAAAACGACTTTGCCGCTCATTAAAGCTCTTTTGGCAACTTTTCATCTCGATAAAAAAACCACCCGAAGGTGGTTTTTGCACATTTTGGTGGCCCGGGGCGGAATCGAACCACCGACACAAGGATTTTCAATCCTCTGCTCTACCGACTGAGCTACCAGGCCAAGAGGCGAGAGTATAGCAAAACTGAGGCCAACCTCAAAATCAAAGCTTCATCATTTAGATAGCAGGCTTAGTTTTCATACATAAAATGAGGACAAAGCTCAGCTTGGGCAGCAATTATTGGTCGAGATTGAAGAAAAATTGCCTAAATAATTAGCACTATCTGCTTGCTAGGGCTGAAATCTCCCTCAGAGCTATAATCGACCCCTACAATTAATTACTCTCATCTTCGTTCTCTTCAATGAAAAAGCAATCCCAAATTTGTGTGGTTGGTAACGGTGCCGTTGGTAAGGCTAGTGCGTTGGCTTTGGCGCAAGCTGGGTATTCGGTAATGTTGTTATCGCCACCACAAGCAGAATCAAATGCATCCAAATGGAAGGCGAGCGGTGAGTGGGATAGTCGTGTCTATGCATTAAATCATGCGACAAAAAACTTATTGTCATCCCTTAAGGTGTGGGATGCGATGGATCAGGCGCGCATTGCGCCGATTGAAGCGATGGACATTAAAGGTGACGATGCGCAGCATGCTGGTCATCTGAGTTTTGATGCTTATGGCGCGCATGTGGGTGCTTTGGCTTGGATTGTTGAAGATGGCAATCTGAATCACGCATTAGACAATGCGCTGCAATTTACGCAAGGTGTAGAAATTGTACAGGCCACTGCTACTCATATGCAGGTGAGCTCTACTGAAGTGCAAATTGATTTGAATAATGGTTCTGTATTACATACGTCCTTGGTCATAGGTGCGGATGGTGCAAATTCATGGGTGCGTGCACAGACAGAGATAGGACTTGATTATCGTTCCTATGATCAGCTTGCAGTAGTTGCAAATTTTTCTTGCGAACAGCCACATCATGGCGTTGCATCACAATGGTTTCTTGGTGTTGAGGGTATCGTTGCGTTATTGCCTTTAGCAGGTTCACAGGTGTCGTTGGTATGGTCAGCGCCTGAAAAATTAGCTCAAACACTGTTATTTGAAACCGCAGAACAATTAGCGGCGCGTTTAAATAAACTTCCTCAATTAAGCCTTGGTGAATTACATCCATTGCCACCGGCTGTGCTACGTGGGTTTCCATTGCGTCTCATGCGTGCGCATAGTTGTGCTTCAGAGCGAACTGTGTTGGTGGGTGATGCAGCGCATGTTTGTCATCCGCTTGCTGGACAAGGTATGAATTTAGGGTTTGCCGATGTAATTGCTTTACTTGAAGCGCTAGGCTCTGCAGATGCGAATGTGGATTGTGGTGATGCACGTGCACTGCAACGTTACGCACGCAGTCGTAAAGAAGAAGTGTTACTGATGCAGTTAGCAACGGATGGTCTGGAAAGACTCTTTACCTCTGATTTCACACCGCTACGTTTCATGCGCAATGCCGGTATGAATATAGTGAATCGTGTTCCATTTATAAAGCGTAGCCTAATCAAACACGCGCTAGGCAAATCTCCTTCGATTTTTTCTTAATGAGTTTCTGACATGATAAATAATAATATTTTAATTTCTGTGCTGCTGGTTTTAACGAGCCAACTGGTTTGGGCAGATACACAAGAAGCAAGTGTAAAAAAACTATTGCAACCTAAAGTCGGTGAAGGTGCTGTGATTGAGTCGGTCGCAAAAACACCTTTTGCAAATATTTTTGAAGTCAAGATTGGTGATGAACTGATTTACACCGACTCCGAAGCAAAATTCATTTTCATTGGACGTTTAATTGATGCGCAATCATCACGTGATTTGACGCAAGCACGCTTAGATGAAATGAATCGTATTAAATTTTCTGATTTGCCTTTAGATGTAGCAATTAAATCTGTCAAAGGAAATGGCAAAAGAGTGATTGCTGTGTTTGAAGATCCGAATTGCGGCTATTGCAAACGCTTTCGCAAAACAATCAATGAAATGAAAGACATCACTGTTTATACTTTTATGTACAACATTCTGTCTGATGACTCACGCATTAAATCCAAAAACATTTGGTGCTCTAGCGATAAAATAAAAGCTTGGGATGATTGGATGGTGAATGGAAAAACGCCAGTCGCTGCTCTAGATTCATGCACAAGTTCGCCGCATGAAAAAGTATTAGAGATTGGTAAAAAATATAAAGTAACTGGAACGCCTACAATTTTCTTTGCAGATGGCTCACGCATCCCTGGTGCGATTGATGCCAAGATGTTAGAAGCGAAACTCGCATCAATAAAATAATTTCATCACCGATTACTAAATAAAATAATTTTGAACGGAGTATTTATGTTTCATGCAATTCTATTAAACAAAAATGAAGATGGCACGACCAAAGCTGAATTGACGCAATTAAATGATGCGCAATTGCCTGAAGATGGAGATGTCACTGTTGCAGTGGATTACTCAACCATCAATTACAAAGATGGTTTGGCAATTACAGGTAAATCACCGGTGGTGCGTAAATGGCCTATGGTGCCTGGCATTGATGGATCTGGTGAAGTGATAGCGTCGACCCATCCTAATTGGAAAGCTGGTGATGCGTTTATTCTCAATGGTTGGGGTGTAGGTGAAACCCACATGGGTTGTTTGGCAGAGCGTGCAAAATTAAAAGGCGATTGGTTAATTCCACGCCCACAAGGTATGTCATCACGTACAGCGATGGCGATAGGCACGGCGGGTTACACCGCAATGTTGAGTGTGATGGCTTTAGCTGAACAAGGTGTCACACCGGACATCGGTGAAATATTAGTCACTGGTGCATCAGGTGGTGTGGGCAGTGTTGCGGTTGCTTTGCTGGCTGCGCGAGGTTATCAAGTCGTTGCATCAACTGGCAAATTGGCTGAGGCAGATTATTTAAAATCATTGGGCGCTAAAGAAGTGATTGATAGAGCGACCTTGTCAGAGCCTGGTAAGCCTTTGCAAAAAGAACGTTGGGCAGGTGTGGTGGATTCTGTCGGTTCACATACGCTCGTAAATGCAGTGGCACAAACTCGTTACAGTGGTGTGGTTACTGCATGTGGTTTAGCGCAAGGTATGGATTTCCCTGCATCAGTTGCTCCTTTCATTCTGCGTTCAGTGAAATTAATCGGTGTGGATAGTGTGATGGCACCTAAGTCACGTCGCATCGCAGCTTGGGTTTTATTGGCGAAAGAATTAAAAGCCGAGACCTTAGCTACGATTACACAAGAAATCAAATTAGGTGATGCGCTTGCTTGGGCGCCAAAAATTCTTGCAGGGCAGGTGCGTGGTCGTTTGGTTGTGAATGTAAAGGCCTAATGTGCGCTTAGGTCAGACTGACATTCATTATCAGATTCGCGCCCATGATCTGGCATTGCATTTGTTTGAGGTGACGCTGACCATTGCTGCACCAAACAAAGCAGGCCAAGAATTGAGTTTGCCTGCATGGATACCTGGTAGTTATATGATTCGTGACTTTGCACGCAATATTGTGCAGATCAAGGCTGAATCTAAAGGTAAAGCAGTACGCTTGAAAAAACTAGATAAGCAAACATGGCGTGCTGCGCCTTGTGATCATGCTTTGACAGTGCGCTATCAAGTTTATGCATGGGATATGTCAGTGCGCTCTGCGCATCTAGATCAAACGCATGGTTTTTTCAATGGCAGTAGTGTTTTTCTGCGTGTGCACGATCAAGAATCATTGCCACATGTGGTGGATATTGTGCGTCCTCAAGGTGCGGCTTATGCAAAGTGGCGGGTTGCTACGGCGATGCCAGAATTAAAAGCCAAGCGCTATGGCTTTGGATCTTATGTCGCAGAAAATTATGATGCTTTGATTGATCATCCGGTTGAAATGGGTGAGTTTGCACTCATGCGTTTCAAAGCGCATGGTGTTGCCCATGATTTCGTCGTGACAGGTAAGGTGCCGAATTTGGATCAAGCTCGACTTTGCGCTGATTTAAAAAAAATCTGCGAAGCGCAGATTGCATTTTTTGAGCCAGTGACAAAAAAAGCGCCTGTCGCACGCTATGTGTTTATGACGCAAGCAGTCGGTGATGGCTATGGTGGTTTAGAACATAGAGCATCAACAGCATTGATTTGTGCGCGTGCTGATTTGCCTGTTAAAGGTCAAGCTGAGATGAGCGAGGGTTATCGCGGGTTCTTAGGTCTGTGTAGTCATGAATATTTTCATACTTGGAATGTAAAACGCATTAAGCCTGCAGTGTTTGCGCCTTATGCGTTAGAGCGTGAAACCTATACGCCTCTGTTGTGGTTGTTTGAGGGCTTCACCAGTTATTACGATGATTTGATCTTACTAAGATCAGGTGTCATTGATGAGGCTGCTTATATGAAGCTGCTTGCTAAAACCATCAATGGTGTGCTGCGTGGGAGTGGTCGTTTAAAGCAGAGCGTCGCTGAATCGAGTTTTGATGCGTGGACTAAATATTATCGCCAAGATGAAAATGCCACGAATGCAATTGTGAGTTATTACACCAAAGGCTCATTGGTTGCGTTAACGCTGGATCTCACGATAAGAACAGAAACTAAAGGAAGAAAATCACTCGATGATGTAATGCGTTTGTTGTGGCGTCGTTATGGCCGTGATTATTATTCACTAGGTAGTAAATCAGGTCGTGGCTTAACAGAATCAGAACTAGAGGCTGTGTTTGATGAAGTGACGGGTTTGCAGCTGAAATCAGTTTTTGATCGTGCAGTGCGCGGAACGAAAGATCTGCCGTTGGAGCCGTTGTTAGCAAAGTTTAGCGTCTATCTAGAAGATAAAAACACTACGACTCAACCTGCGCTAGGTGTGAAAACATCGAGACAAGGCAATGATTGTAAATTGGCTGCGGTATATGAAGGTGGTGTGGCGCATCAAGCAGGTTTGTCTGCTGGTGATGTATTGATTGCGATTGATGAATTGCGTGTTACCGCAACTAATCTAGACATGCTATTAAAGCGTTATCGTAATGGTGACGCCTTGCAGATTCATGCATTTCGACGTGATGAGTTAATGGTGTTTACTGCGCAGATTAAAGCTGACACGACGCCACAGTTTGCTTTAACTTCACAAGAGAAGCCGGTGGCTGGTGTTAGGTTAAGAAAAAGTTGGCTGCGTGGCCGTAAGTAATAAAAACTTAGCCAAACAACCTTGCTAATTCCATTCCTGGATCTGGTGCGCGCATAAATGCTTCGCCAACTAAAAATGCGTGAACATCAGCGTCCCGCATTTTTTTTACGTCATCAGCAGTCAATATGCCGGATTCAGTGATGACTATTTTCTCAGGTGGTATGCGGTTTAATAAACCAAGAGTGGTGTCAAGCGTGGTTTCAAAAGTACGCAAATTTCGATTGTTAATTCCCAACATATTGGTTTTGAGTTTTAAAGCAGCATCGAGTTCATAGCCATCATGCACTTCAACTAATACGCCCATGCCGAGTTCATGTGCACAAGCTTCTAGCTCTGCCATTAATCCATGATCTAAAGCTGCAACAATCAGCAAAACACAATCAGCGCCCCATGAACGTGCTTGATAGATCTGGTAAGGATCGATCATAAAATCTTTACGTAAAACAGGAATGGCACATGCTGCACGTGCTTGTTTTAGGTAGTCTGGCGCACCCTGAAAAAAATGTTCATCTGTTAAGACAGATAAGCATGCAGTACCATGTTGTGCATAGGACTGTGCAATTTCTGCAGGATGAAAATTCTCACGCAGAATGCCTTTAGAAGGTGATGCTTTTTTAATCTCGGCAATCACACCTGCATGACCTGCTTGGATTTTGTTTCTTAATCCGCCTTCAAAGGAGCGTAATTGTGCATTTGCTTCTTTGTTGTTTTCTACTTCGCGTCTAAGGCTCGCTAAATCTTGATGTTTTTTTGCAGCGGCGACTTCATCGGCTTTTACATCTAGAATTTTTTTTAAGATATCGGACATGAAAATTACGCCTAATTATTTTGTTATGCTTTGTGTGAATTGCACAAACTGATCGAGTTTGCTGCGTGCAGCACCTGATGCGACGACTTCTTGCGCCATTGTGATACCGTTTGCAATGGATGATGAAATACCAGCTGCGTAGAGCGCAGTGCCAGAATTTAAAATAACAATGTCGCGTGCAGGACCAGTTTTGTTGGCGAGTGCTTCTAGAATTTTTTCTTTGGACTCAGTGACATTGCCCACTTTTAGATTGCGGCTTGCGACCATTTGCAAACCAAAATCTTCTGGATGAATATCATATTCATGAATTTTATCATTCACTAATTCACCCACCATGGTGGATGCGCCGAGTGAAACTTCATCCATGTTGTCACGAGCCCAAACAACGACAGCATGTTTAGCGCCTAATTTTTGTAAGACGCGTGCTTGTATACCTACTAGATCAGAATGAAACACGCCCATCATAATATTTGGTGCACCAGCAGGATTTGTTAGTGGACCCAAGATATTAAAAATAGTGCGCACGCCTAATTCTTTACGAACAGGTGCGGCATGTTTCATGGCTGCGTGATGGTTAGGTGCAAACATAAAACCTATGCCAGTTGCTTGTATAGATTGTGCGACTTGATCAGGTTGTAGATTGATATTCACACCCAGTGCTTCAAGCACATCTGCGCTGCCAGAGGAAGAGGAGACACTGCGACCACCATGTTTAGCCACACGTGCACCTGCAGCAGCAGCTACAAACATAGAAGCAGTGGAGATGTTGAAAGTGTTAGCGCCATCACCGCCTGTGCCAACGATGTCTAATAAGTTGTCACTGTTTTCTACGTTAACCTTGGCAGCAAACTCACGCATGACTTGAGCTGCTGCTGCGATTTCACCGACGGATTCTTTTTTTACACGCAGTCCCATAGTGAGTGCAGCAATCATGACGGGGGACATTTCTCCGCCCATGATTTGTCGAAATAAATCTAGCATTTCATCGTGGAAGATTTCACGATGTTCAATGCAGCGCAGTAGTGCTTGTTGAGGTGTGAGAGTCATAGCTAGATTTAAGTTTCTAGAAAATTTTTCAATAAGGCGTGACCATGCTCGGACAAAATCGACTCTGGATGAAATTGCACGCCTTCGATGGCAAACTCTTTATGTCGCACGGCCATGATTTCACCGTCCTCTGTCCATGCTGTGACTTCTAAGCAATCAGGTAGAGAAGAGCGTTCAATTGCCAGTGAGTGATAACGAATGACTGTGTAAGGATTAGGGATGTTTTTAAATACACCTAGTCCAGTGTGTTGGATGACAGAGGTTTTGCCATGCATGACTTGCTGCGCTCGAATAATTTTTCCACCAAATGCAGCGCCTATACTTTGATGGCCTAAGCACACACCTAGTATCGGTAATTTACCTGCAAAATTTTGTAGTAAAGGTATAGAGACACCAGCTTCATTCGGTGTGCATGGGCCTGGCGAGATACAAATGCGATCTGGTTTTAGTGCAGCGATTTTTTCTAAAGTGATTTCATCATTGCGATAGGTGTGTACATCTTCACCGAGCTCGCCAAAGTATTGCACTAAGTTGTAAGTAAAGGAGTCGTAGTTGTCGATCATGAGTAGCATGTCAGATCTCCCCATCCAAACCATCTTGCACTTGTTCTGCTGCTCTTAATACAGCGCGTGCTTTATTCTCAGTTTCCTGCCATTCCATTTCAGGGACGGAATCAGTAACGATGCCTGCAGCAGCTTGCGCGTACAGCATGCCGTCTTTAATGACGCCTGTGCGTATCGCAATTGCTAAATCCATTTCGCCACCAAAGGATAAATAACCGCAAGCGCCACCGTAGATACCACGTTTAACGGGCTCTAAGGTATCAATGATTTCCATCGCACGTACTTTAGGTGCGCCAGATAGTGTCCCTGCAGGGAAGGTCGCGCGTAATACATCAAGGTTAGACATATTCGGTTTGAGTGTGCCTTCTACATTGGAGACGATATGCTGTACATGAGAATATTTTTCAATCACAAATTTATCGGTGACTTTGACACTGCCAATTTCAGCAATGCGGCCGATGTCATTGCGTGCTAAATCAATCAACATCACATGTTCAGCAATTTCTTTAGGGTCAGCGAGTAATTCTGTAGCAAGTTGAATATCTTGTTCGGCTGTGCTGCCACGAGGGCGAGTGCCTGCTAATGGTCGTATGGTGACTTTCTTTCCACCGTCTTTCACGCTTTCATTGCGCACTAAAATTTCTGGTGAGCTGCCAACGATTTGCATATCACCGAAATTATAAAAATACATATACGGCGATGGATTGAGTGAACGTAATGCGCGGTAGAGTGATAAAGGTGAATCAACATACGGCTTACGTATGCGTTGACCTATTTGCACTTGCATTAAGTCGCCCGCCATGATCAGTTCTTTGGCTTTGAGTACAGCAGCGAGATAGTCTGCTTTATCAAAATCACGTATGGCTTCAGTTCTGACTGAGCTAGAAGTGACGGGTGCATCGACTGCACGTCGCAACATGGTGCGTAGATCTTTTAATCGTTGACGTGCTTTTGCATAAGCTTCTGGTTGCTGGGTATTGGCATACACAATGAGATAAAGCTTGCCGGACAGATTATCAATAACAGCGAGTTCTTCCGTTAACAAAAGCTGTATGTCTGGAAGCTGTAAATCATCTTTAGGTGCACTGTTTGCTAAACGTGGTTCTATGCAGCGCACTGCATCGTAACCAAAGTAACCGGCAAGACCACCACAAAAACGTGGCAGGCCTGGTGTGAGGGCTACTTTATAACGTGCTTGAAATTCAGCGATGAAATCTAACGGATTACCGTTAATGCTTTCTATGATTTTGCCATTCTCAACGACTTCAATCCGATTGCCATAGCTGCGCAAGAGGGTCGATGCGGGCAGTCCAATAAAAGAATAGCGACCGAAACGCTCGCCACCCACAACGGATTCCAGCAAAAATGTATTTTTGCCTGCGTTTTGTGTTTGAGCGAGTTTGAGATAAAGAGTAAGCGGTGTTTCCAGATCCGCAAATGCTTCTGCTAAGAGTGGAATGCGGTTATAGCCTTCTGCGGCTAGCGATTTGAATTCAAGTTCTGTCATGTTCCTCTCCGGGCCGCTATTGTAAATGAGCGGCGTGAGACTTTAAAAAACCTGCGGGGAAGTTAAAAAAAGTTAACCCACAAACTGCGCAATTTCAATCTCAGTGCGTCAGCCAGCGTCGCCATAGCCAGGCCTCAAAGGCACCTGGTGCAAGCAGCTTAGGTTTTTTAGTGAGGAACATGATGTTGAGAGTCAGACGGCAAGTCGATTGGCCGCAAAAAGTAACGAATCGACTATACCATCGGAATCAATCGACTGTACAGGCTGGCCGTGGTTATAGCCGTAAGGTACGGCAAAAACTTTGCATCCTGCTGCCCGAGCTGCTTGCGCATCATTCGAGGAATCGCCTATGGCTAAGACTTGGGATGGTTCTAGAGAAAAATCACGGCACACCGTGAGCATGGGCAGTGGATCTGGTTTTTTTCTGGGGAAGGAATCCCCACCATAGATCACTTCGAAATAATCATGGAGACCAGTTTTTTCTAACAAGGTGACAGCAAAGCGGTGTGGTTTGTTGGTCACGCAAGCTAAGCGCAAACCCATTTCACGCATTTTATTTAAACCTTCAACCACACCGTTATAGACATGACTGTGTTTGCCATTGACGGTGAAGTAATGATGCTGATAGCGCTCTAACGCCAAATCAAAATGTTTTTTTGCAGTTTGTTCGTCTAAACCAACATGCAATATATTTTGAATTAAGTGTTCCGAGCCTTTGCCAACAAACTCAATCACAGTCTCAATCGATAGTGGCGCTAATTTAAATTCTTCACGCATGAGATTGATTGCTTCCTGAAAATCAGGTGCGGTATGCACCATGGTGCCATCAAGATCAATGATGACACCACGAATGTTGGTAAGTTGTGTTGAATTTGTTGGCGTCATGCTGATGCAAGTTGTGTGCGCATAGCATCAATGACCGTTTTGTAATCAGGGTTGCCGAAAATGGCTGAACCTGCTACGAAGGTATCTGCACCTGCTTTTGCCACTGCAGCGATATTGTCTACTTTTACGCCACCATCTACTTCTAGCATGATGTCGTAGCCATAGGCATCAATCATTTTTCTCACAGCCGCGATTTTTTTCAGTGCTTCAGGAATAAAAGACTGACCACCAAATCCTGGGTTAACCGACATGATGAGAATTAAATCGAGCTTATCCATTACGTGCTCTAGATAATGGAGCGGCGTTCCGGGGTTAAACACTAAACCTGCTTTACAGCCTTGATCACGAATCAGTTGCAGTGTGCGATCGATGTGTTCGGATGCCTCAGGATGGAAGCTGATGATATTTGCGCCTGCTTTTGCAAAATCTGGAATGATACGATCGACTGGTTTTACCATAAGATGGACATCGATAGGCACTTGTACATGGGGACGAATCGCCTCACACACTAGAGGGCCAATTGTCAGATTGGGAACATAGTGGTTATCCATTACGTCAAAGTGGATAATGTCAGCGCCTGCTGCGACCACGTTTCTGACTTCTTCTCCCAGACGGGCAAAGTCTGCCGATAAGATACTGGGTGCGATTCGATAGTTTGTCATGCTCGTGGTCTCCTGTTTTCTGATCGATAATTTTACCTTGACCGGTGATAAGTATCTGTTGTTGGCTAGGCTGCGCACATGAGAAGTCTAGTTAACGTTATCATCTACTTATGTATATTTATCTTTGCAGACAGGGTTTGTGAATAGATTTAATCATTCCATATTGATTTTCAAGTAAAAAATTAAATTTAGGATCTGAAACACATGGCGGCTTATGAATTAACGGTAACGGTTCACACGCAGTATCTAGAAGATCAGTCTGATCCGGATAATGCGCGATTTGTGTTCGCTTACTCAGTCACCATGAAAAATACTGGTACCGTAGCCGCACAAGTGATATCGCGTCATTGGGTGATAACGGATGCCAATGATCATGTTGAAGAAGTGCGAGGCTTGGGTGTGGTGGGTTATCAGCCTTTACTTAAGCCAGGTGAACAATTTGAATATACAAGTGGTACGTCGCTTGTAACACCACAGGGCACGATGCATGGAGAATATTTTTGTGTCGCGGAAGATGGTGGGCAATTTGAGGCAAAAATTCCAGAATTTGTGTTGTCACTGCCTCGCACATTGCATTAATCTTTATCTTGTGTTTCGTCTTCTTGACCTGAAAACATAGTCCACCAAACAATAAAAATAAGTGCTGATAATGCTAGTCCAGCTTCCAAAAATAGTAACCACATTGCAACCACCTTTTTCAATGAAACGCTTTAGTTTAACTGTTTTAAGTGCTGCGCTTATACTATTCATGGTGGCGTGTTCAGTTACACCTGTCAAAAAATCTCTGCCAGTCGTAGAAAAAAAAGCAGAGGCTAAGGTCGAATCTAAAAACGAAGTAAAAGCAGAATCACTGCGCATCGTGAGTTTTGCCGATTTAGTTGGATGGGCTGAGGATGATCTGCGACAGGCTTGGCCTGCATTTATCGCTTCTTGTAATGTATTAAGTAAGCGCGCAGTGTGGAAAGAAGTTTGTGCATCTGCGGTGATGGTGAATGCTGAAGATGTGACTGAAGTGAGAAATTTTTTCGAAGGTCAATTCATTCCGCACGTCGTTATTAATGCGGATGGCAGCATGAGTGGCACAGTCACGGGATATTACGAACCATTACTGAGAGGTTCAAGAACACGCAATGGGAAATATCAAATTCCTCTTCATCGTGTGCCGGAAGATTTACTAACGATAGATTTGTCATCGCTATATCCTGAATTAAAAAATATGCGTTTGCGTGGTCGCGTAGTAGGTAACAAAGTGGTCCCTTATTTTTCTCGCGCAGAAATCACGGATAAAAATTCTTTAGCTGGTAAAGAATTGGTTTGGGTAGATAGCGCAGTGGAGGCGTTCTTTTTACAAATACAAGGCTCGGGTCGTGTCTATTTAGAAGAAACGCAGGAAACAATTCGCGTAGCTTATGGTGATCAAAATGGTCATCCGTATAAATCAATAGGGCGTTTTCTCGTTGAGCGAGGTGATTTAAAACTTGAACAAGCTTCTGCACAAGGTATAGCAGCATGGGCTGCAGCAAATCCATTGCGTGTACAAGAATTATTGAATGTGAATCCTAGCGTTGTTTTCTTTAAAGAAGAGAAGCTAACAGCTGCTAGCAAAGGACCTAAAGGAGCGTTTGGAGTGCCATTGACAGCGCAGCGCTCGATTGCGATTGATGCGCAATTTATTCCGCTTGGCGTGCCAGTCTTTTTATCCACTACCCAGCCCAACAGTGATGTGCCCTTGCGAAGACTCATGCTTGCTCAAGATACAGGCGGTGCTATTCGTGGTGCAGTACGAGCAGATTTTTTCTGGGGTTTTGGTGCTGAAGCAGGAGAGCTCGCAGGAAAAATGAAACAGGTAGGATCAATGTGGGTGTTATTGCCCAAAGCACTCGCTAAAACACCGAATATCAATGAGGCCAATAAACCTTAAGGCGTATTCTGTTGAATGGTTCTTAGGTTATTCCGCCAGCTTTGCCCTTGAACACTATGTAAGTTGATGGTTTCATCTTTATTAGTTTGCCTTCCAATTAATGCATTCATCAGCGGATGCGCTTGGGCTTTAATCCAAGTATCTAAAGCGAGATCTAGCGTTGTTGCATGTAGTTTCAGCCATTCAGGCAACAGATAGCTTCCTACTTTGCGTCCTAAGGCGTAATCACCTTGCATGATTTTTGTATGCGCTGAATGCAAAGAGAGTAAGACGCGTGCATGTTGTTCGAGATGATGTTGCATGCCTGGATAAATAGAGCTTTCCATTACTTTTTGTTCTTGTGTAAATGCATGTTCAGTCTCATCAACAAGAATGCGAAACGCATCAATGACTGCAAAATTAGGCAAGCCTTGAATTTCCGCATCCAGATGAAATAAGTTGCCATGTTTTTTATGGCAATAGGTTTCAAGATTGCACATATCGCACTCCTTAACATTCAATTAGTGACTAGTTTATTAAGAGTAGTCCTGATTCTGTGAGTATGAACTGAGGCTTACAGCTTGTATGAGCGCCATCAAACAAAGTATCAAAAATTTTAAAGTGAGAGTCATAGCGATCGCACGCTACAATCACAAACAGTAGATATAACAAAGGGGAAATGGATGAATTACGAAAATATTTTGGTGGAGACACAAGGCAAGGTTGGCATTATTCGATTGAATAGGCCTAAAGCCTTGAATGCACTCAATGATCACATCATGGATGAATTGGGGCATGCTGCTCTGGAATTTGATGCAGATGACAAAATTGGTTGCATAGTGCTAACTGGCAGTGAAAAAGCATTTGCAGCAGGCGCAGATATAGGTGCGATGGCTGAATACACTTATATGGATGTCTTTAAAGGTAATTACATTTCACGTAATTGGGAGCAGTTACGCAATGTGCGTAAGCCTGTGATTGCTGCAGTTGCAGGATATGCATTAGGCGGTGGGTGTGAGCTAGCGATGCTGTGTGATTTCATTATTGCAGCTGATAACGCAAAGTTTGGTCAGCCTGAAATCAAACTGGGGATTATTCCGGGTGCTGGCGGTACACAACGCTTGCCGCGTGCTGTCTCCAAAGCGAAAGCGATGGATATGTGTTTAACCTCACGCATGATGGATGCAGTTGAAGCAGAACGCTCTGGTTTGGTGTCGCGTGTAGTGCCGCTAGAAAAATTAATGGAAGAAGCACTTGTTGCTGCCAATACCATCGCAGCGATGTCATTACCTGTTGTGATGATGATTAAAGAATCAGTCAATCGCGCATATGAAACCACATTAAGTGAAGGTGTTCAGTATGAACGTCGCTTATTTCATAGCACCTTCGCAACTGAAGATCAAAAAGAAGGAATGAAAGCTTTTACAGAGAAGCGAGCACCAATTTTTAAGAATCAATAAAAATAAAGTTGATGTTGTATTGTCAGATTGATATTTAAAAAGCTATTTTTTAATCTTATATTGCTCGTATAGCTAGTAATGAAGCGGCTTGAGCTTAATGAATGGTTGTATAGCTTGTTTTGTAAAAGAGAGTTGACTCGAGATTTTAACTGCTGCATAATAGCTGGCTCTGCTGATGAATCGTATGACTCAAAAGTTTGTTGAAGAACAGATTGATCAGTGAAGAAAAAAGAAGTGATGTGCTTGACGAGTAGTTCAAATCAACGCATAATCCCGCTTCTTTGCTGTTTGCGAACACGACGCTTTTCAAACAGTGGCTGAGGTTTTAAATCTCGCCAAATTAAGTAGGTTCTTTAAAAATTAACAACCGATAAGTGTGGGCGCTTAATGGAGTGCGACAACGATGCTTAGGCAAAGTTGGAAACTTTAAATTTATTAAGTGCTCACGAAGAAATATAGGAAGGTTCGCAAGAACATTCCTGTCAGTATTTTGAGTGAGCGACGGTTCTTCGGAACCTGCCAGAAATGGCACAAAACAGAGATTGAACTGAAGAGTTTGATCCTGGCTCAGATTGAACGCTGGCGGCATGCCTTACACATGCAAGTCGAACGGCAGCACGGGTGCTTGCACCTGGTGGCGAGTGGCGAACGGGTGAGTAATATATCGGAACGTGCCCTAGAGTGGGGGATAACGTAGCGAAAGTTACGCTAATACCGCATACGATCTACGGATGAAAGTGGGGGATCGCAAGACCTCATGCTCATGGAGCGGCCGATATCTGATTAGCTAGTTGGTGGGGTAAAAGCCTACCAAGGCTACGATCAGTAGCTGGTCTGAGAGGACGACCAGCCACACTGGGACTGAGACACGGCCCAGACTCCTACGGGAGGCAGCAGTGGGGAATTTTGGACAATGGGCGCAAGCCTGATCCAGCAATGCCGCGTGCAGGATGAAGGCCTTCGGGTTGTAAACTGCTTTTGTACGGAACGAAACGGTGCTCACTAATACTGGGCGCTAATGACGGTACCGTAAGAATAAGCACCGGCTAACTACGTGCCAGCAGCCGCGGTAATACGTAGGGTGCAAGCGTTAATCGGAATTACTGGGCGTAAAGCGTGCGCAGGCGGTTTCGTAAGACAGATGTGAAAGCCCCGGGCTCAACCTGGGAAGTGCATTTGTGACTGCGAGACTAGAGTGTGTCAGAGGGAGGTAGAATTCCACGTGTAGCAGTGAAATGCGTAGA
>CAMCXB010000050.1 GCA_945883145.1 Bordetella parapertussis
TACTGCGCTGTCGCAAATCACTGCCGTTAGTCAATTCATGCTGCGCTCTTTACCACCAGGTACAGTGCCACCCCTTATCATTACTTATTCCGCTTCATCCGTACCAGTGGTACAAGTGGGTTTATCCAGTCCTACACT
This sequence comes from Bordetella parapertussis, assembly GCA_945883145.1. Classification (GTDB taxonomy): domain Bacteria; phylum Pseudomonadota; class Gammaproteobacteria; order Burkholderiales; family Burkholderiaceae_D; genus Pernthalerella. The sequence goes on from CAMCXB010000050.1 coordinate 139, forward strand.
ATCGGAACAACAACTGAATGATGTCGCGATTAATCAAGTTCGTACGCAATTAATCACTATTCCTGGTGTTGCTGTTCCCTATCCCTACGGTGGAAAATTTCGCGTCATCTCGGTGGACTTAGATACCGAAGCTTTACTCGCCAAAGGTTTAACACCGACCGATGTCGTTAATGCGATCAATACGCAAAATTTAATTCTGCCAGCAGGTACGATTAAATTGGGCGAGCTAGAACATGCAGTGCGTTTGAATGGCTCACCCGAGACCATAGATGGTTTAAATGAATTACCGATTAAAACTGTGAATGGCTCGACTACTTATTTAAAAGAAGTAGCGCATGTGCGTGATGGATTTCAACCACAACAAAACATCGTCAAAAAAGAAGGTCAACGTGGTGTGCTGTTAACCGTGATGAAAAACGGTTCTGAATCTACGCTAAAAATTGTAGAGAATGTTAAAACTAAAGTAGCCGAGATATCTAAAGGTATTCCGGAAGGTGTCAACATTACTACTATGTTTGATCAATCAATCTTTGTACGTGCTGCAATTAGTAGTGTGTTACATGAAGCAATCATCGCGTCTTGTTTAACCGCTGCATTGATTTTACTTTTCTTAGGTAGTTGGCGTAGTACGTGCATTATTGCTGTATCGATTCCACTCTCGATCTTAAGTTCTATCATTGCTTTAAATGCCATGGGTGAGACATTAAATCTCATGACCTTAGGTGGCCTCACCTTAGCTATTGGTATTTTGGTGGATGATGCAACAGTGACGATTGAAAATATAGAACGTCATCTTCATTTAGGCAAAGATTTATATAACGCGATTTATGATGGCGCTAGTGAGATCGCCGTCCCTGCATTGGTATCGACGCTGTGTATTTGTATCGTGTTTTTACCTATGTTTTTCTTAACCGGCGTTGCACGTTATTTATTTGTACCTTTAGCAGAAGCTGTGGTCTTTGCGATGTTAGCTTCTTATTTTCTTTCTCGAACATTGGTGCCAACCATGGCGCTGATGATGCTTAAGCAAGAAACTATTAAAACCCAAACAACAAGTTTTTTTCACTCTATCCATTTGAAATTTGATCAGGGTTTTGAACGCATGCGTGCTACTTATTTAGCAGGCTTAAGTGCACTCTTAGTAAGACGCAAATCTTTTGCATCTGCATTTTTTAGTTTCACCATAGCGTCTTGTGGCTTATTTTTAATTTTAGGTGAAGATTTTTTCCCTGCAGTCGATGCCGGTCAAATCCGACTTCATATGCGTGCACCGAGTGGCACACGCATAGAAGAAACAGCTCGTTTAGCTGACCAAGTAGAAAATGCAATACGTCAAATCATTCCACCAGCTGAATTAGATACCGTACTCGAAAACATCGGTGTCACGATTAGCAGTATAAATATGTCGTATAACAATGCAGGCACCTACGGCCCTGTTGATTGTGAATTATTGATATCGCTTAAAGAAGGACATAGCCCCACCCTAAATCATATTAATCATTTACGTAGTGAACTATCAAAACGCTTTCCAGGTGTGGAATTTTATTTTCAGCCTGCAGACATCATTGCGCAGATTTTAAATTTTGGATCACAAGCGCCTATCGATATTCAATTTGCCGGCAAAGATATACAAGCAAGTTATGCACTGGCAAACAACTTATTGAAAAAGATAGAAAAAATACCTGGCACTGTTGATGCGCATATCCATCAAAAACTCAATCATCCTACGCTCGCATTAGAAACAGATCGCACTGCATTGCAAGCATTAAACCTCTCGCAAGCCAATGTTGCACAAAATGTTTTGGTGTCGCTAGCAGGTAGCTTTCAGACAGCACCTGCATTTTGGGTCAATCCAACTAATAGTGTGGTTTACAACATCTTGGTGCAATCGCCGCAATATAAGATGAATTCACTAGAAGCCTTACTAAGAACACCAGTTTCTCCACCAGGCGGAGGAGCTAGTCAATTACTGGGTAATTTAGTGAAGGTCTCACCGACAGTTCAACCTGCAGTAGTTTCTGAATATGACATCACACCGGTGATTGATATATATGTGAATGTACAAGGACGAGATTTTGGTGGTGTGGTTGCGGACATCAATAAAGAAATCCAAAACATGCAGCCACAACTGAAAAAAGGACAGAAGCTCACTTTGCGCGGTCAGGCCACTACCATGCAGACTTCTTATTCTGGTCTGCTATGGGGATTAGCTGGCGCTATCGTTTTAGTTTACTTACTGATCGTAGTGAATTTTCAATCTTGGATTGATCCACTCATTATCATTAGCACCTTACCTGCAGCATTAGCTGGTATTGCATGGATGTTGTTTTTAACTGGTACGCATTTATCAGTTCCTGCACTGACAGGAGCGATTATGACTATGGGTGTGGCTACAGCGAATAGTATTTTGCTCGTGTCCTTTGCTCTACAACGACTAAGAGATGGCATACCTCCACTTTCTGCTGCATTAGAAGCTGGCTCTACACGGATACGTCCTGTACTTATGACAGCCGCTGCTATGATTATTGGTATGTTGCCTATGGCTCTAGGCATAGGTGAAGGTGCAGAACAAAATGCGCCCTTAGGTCGGGCAGTGATAGGCGGCTTATTATTTTCTACCGTGTCTACCTTATTTTTTGTTCCTATTATTTTCGCTTCAGTACACCGCTTTCTTGCTAAGCGCCTCTCATCCAAATCTGCTGTTTTGTCTCAAGGATCTTGATCGATGACACAACTACGTCATAACTTACTCGGCATACATGGCCATCAACTGCGTCAAGTACATAGAGTGCGTACTTTACATAAATTACGTTTAGGTTTTCTCGCTATCTTGATTGTATTAATCACAGGAGGTGGTTTTGCTGTATTGCGTAAGCACTCAGAAGCCAAAGACTTAGCAGCTCAAACACAAAAAAATTCTCAACATTATGCGAGCACTGTCTATCCCCAAGCCAATGGTGAAGGCCTCAGCATTGCATTGCCTGCTACCTTAATAGGACAAATTGAATCACCAATATCAGCACGTGCTAGTGGCTATCTATTGCGATGGACGAAAGATATTGGAAGTGCAGTCAAAAAAGGTGACTTGCTGGCTGAGATTAGTAGTCCAGAATTAGAACAGCAACTCAATCAAGCACAGGCATCTAAACAACAACTGCAATCAGCTTTAAGTTTAGCCAAAGTCACGTTAGATCGTTGGCATGCCCTTCTCGATCAAAAAGCTGTCTCGCAACAAGAATTTGATGAGAGACGCAGCAGTTATGAACAAGCACTCTTTAATCTGAATATGGCGGAAGCGAATGTACTGAGACTGAAAGAACTACAATCATTCACTCGCATCATCGCTCCTTTCGATGGTGTCATTACGCGTCGCAATGTGAATATCGGTGATTTAATTGATGCAGGTAGTAGTGGCAGTAAACCCTTATTTATACTGACTCAATCACAATCATTACGCGCTTATGTGTATGTGCCACAGGCCTATGCTAAAAATATTAAAGAAGGTCAAGCTGTCACTTTCCGTTTAGCTGAAGTACCGAATCGAAAATTTTCTGCGCCTGTGACTCGAACAGCACGCGCGATTGATCCAGCTAGCCGTAGTCTACAAGTTGAAATTAGTGTACCTAACCTTAGCGGTGATCTATTACCGGGTTCATATATTGAAGTGCAAATAGCAGCTCAGCATCGCGCTGGCATCGTCGTTCCAGTCAATACCCTATTACTACGCGGAGAAGGTCCGCGGGTAGCAGTGGTAGATGCACAAGGTAAGGTCAGTTTGAAAGCGGTGGAGCTTGGTAAAGATTTTGGCGCCAAGATTGAAGTGTTATCGGGAGTCTCAACGAGTGATGAACTGGTGTTAAATCCATCGGATAATTTATCCGATGGAGATATGCTCACTATAGTAAAGAAAAAGCCTTAATCACATCAACGACTCCAAGCTAGCCTTGATTAGCTTGGATAATTAGCTTGGATGATTTTCTGGTTGATGATGTTTGCCGATTTGCGCTTCAAATGCACGCAAACGTTTATAAACAGAGATCAGCTCAACGATCGTTCCCCAGCTACGTACTAGAAATTGAAACGACATTTCTACTCGACCAAAAGCACGAACGATTTGTTGCATCACACCCAAGGTAATTGCACCAGCAACAACGGTAGGACCTAAAGCAATATAAGGTACTAACACGCCTAATTGTAAGTAAGAGAATTTTGCAACATCAAAATACATGTAATGAAAAAATAATCGGAAATAATTTTCTCTCACATGAGCAAATAAATCTTTCACTACAGGCTCTGATCCTCTTTGTGCATCGTCCTCTGCATGCACTAATTCTTTACGATAAGCTGCTTCCACTCTTTGATTATTAAATTCCAAACCTGGTAATTTAATTCCTACTACTGCAAGCACCACCGTACCTAACAAAGCGAACAGCACAGCAACATAGACTAAGGCATGATCGACTTGACCAATTACAGGTATTTCACTGACTTTTTTCGACAACTCCCACAGTATGGGCAAGAATGCGATTAAGGTCATTAATGCATCCATCATATTACTGCCCAATGTTTCCATGATGTAGGCAAAACGTTTAGTATCTTCTTGAACGCGTTGACTTGCTCCTTCTATATGACGTAATTCCTGCCAATGCTTCATGTAATAATCATTCATAGCTTGGCGCCAACGAAACACCCAATGCTTAGAATAAAAACTCAGGAATACAGCTACTAATACATAAATACCAGCGAGCTTGCCAAAGCTCAGCAAGAATCCAAAAAATTCACTTAAGGTGATGGCACCTGGTGCACTTAAGGCTTTTTGTACAAGATCATAAAATCCACCAAACCATTCGTTGATTGCGACATCAATTTGCACCTGATACCAAGTACCAAGAAAGATGAGTGCTGCACCAGGCCATCCCCAAAATGCAAAATGACGTGACAAGAAAAATGACTTAAACATGCTTAATCTCCCAATAAACTCTTTTTTATTTTTACTTCATCTGCGCTAAATTGACTAAACAAACACGCAGAGATACAAAACCTACAATTTTCTGCAATTATTTTAGGCGTATTTTCAATTAGCCGTTTTTGCAGCAGGATTTAGTCTCTACTATTTTCACTCTTGCATGTATGTGATCAGAATTTACCCTGACATCGCATTAATACTTTTTTGAGCAGCTAAATCTGAAATTAGTCTCAACTATTGCAATTTTCTTAATAGCGGATAGCCTTGTCATCCACATCGCTCAAAATCAGTAACCGACCAAGCTCTGGCAAATTAAATTATCCTTTGAAGCAAAAGCTTCCGTCTCTTGCTCGGTTTACAGTCGCCATTGCTCACAATGTGCATATTTCGTTTGCAAAAACAAGGCTTTTGCGCCATAGTTCCGCGTTGCTAAATTCAGGTTTGCAGCTGACCTAGCCTCATAAGGTTTAGTCCTGCCAGCCATTCTGGCGGTCTGTTTCTAGCTAATTTGTTGTGTTTTTTCCGGAGAGTTGATGGCGAAAGAAGATCTGATTGAAATGGAAGGTGTGGTTGATGAGGTTTTACCCGATTCACGTTATAGGGTTACCTTGGATAATGGTCACGTATTGATCGCTTACAGTGGTGGCAAAATGCGTAAGAATCACATCCGTATTTTGGCTGGCGATAAGGTTTCACTAGAATTATCACCTTATGATTTATCTAAAGGTCGCATTACATTCCGCCATATTGAAGGACGTGGCCCAATGACACCGAGCAGACGTCCTCCTAAACGTCCATGATCTTCGGGCCAAGCTCTACGATTTCTTGAGCTGAGCCCGAGTTTCTCCTACCGCTGCTATTCCCATTCACTACTTTTTTGCAAATCAGTTTGCGGCTTTTCTTCGTCTAATGGATTCATCAAAATAAAAACGGGCTGATTAATCAGCCCGTTTTAGTTGAATCAAGCAAAATCTTAATCTGCTTTCACTGCTTCCACCTGGATCGCTAATTTGACTTCGGGTGCAAAACGAGGAATGCCGTAATTCAAACCAAAATCACTGCGATCAAAAGTTGCATGCGCATCGGCGCCGCATACTTCACGCTTTAACATAGGATGCATAATGCATTTAAAGTGATTAACAGTCAGCTTCAACGGCTTAGTCACACCCAGCAAAGTCATGTCACCTTCCACTGCCACTAATTTATCGCCATCAAATTTTAAAGCTGTACTCTTATAAGTCACAGTCGGAAATTTTTCTACATTAAACATATCTTTGCCGCGTGCGTGCTCATTCATTTTCAAATGACCGAAATCGATAGAACTGGCATCAATCGTAATCTCTAAAGCACCTGTTTTAGCAGCACGATCTAATACCACTTTACCTCCGGTTTTTAAAAACTTACCACGCCAAAAAGAAATGCCTAAATGATCCGCTTCAAAACTCGGATAAGTATGGCCAGGCTCAATTTGATAAGTTTGTGCTAGCACTGTATTGACCGCTATAAAACTAACGAATGCTACGAATAGATATTTGAATTTCATACTATCTCCTAAAGTAATTATGGCTACGCTTTATTTTCCAGCAAAAATACGAAACTTAATAATGACCTCATCGGCAACGATAGAAGTATCTTTCCACTCACCTTCACCGATAGAAAAGGCTAACCGACGAATGGGAAGACTGCCTTCAAAAATCTGCGCTGATCCTTCTTTTTTCAAAGTCAGCGGAAAATTAACATCCGCTGTTTTACCTTTGATAGAGAGCTTGCCACTGACTTCAAATTTTCCCGCAGCGAGCGATTTTATTTTTGAAGAAACAAAACTCGCTTTAGGAAACTGAGCGCCGTTAAACCATTCTTTTTTTTGTACTTCATGATTATAGTCAGGATCACCTAAATCAAAACTAGGGATATGAATATCGATACTTGCTTTTGCTGCATCAAGCTTATTCACATCAAAATCAATCATCGCTGAAAACTTAGTGAAATTTGCATCAACTGGAACATTCATTTGTTTAAAAGTTGCTGATACCGTGCTTTTAGACAGATCTATTTTTAAAGGGGCTGCGTATAGTATTGTAACAACTAAGAATTGTGACACCAAAACTAAGCACAGTTTAATTAATCTCAAAAAATTCATACCAACCTCAATAATCAACATTCATATTAATCAAACACTATCTCTAACTATACTGACTTTAAATTAGGATGAACCATCCGTAGACCGTCAATAAGTTAACAAATAAACATAATGCATACACTTGATGCTATCAGTTAATCCGACTTTTCACATTTCATGGATATTACAAGGGAATAACATTAGCGAGGTATGCCAAGAATGATTTTTTAGCCAGCCATAAATGTAAAGTGAATATATTTCTGGATAATTAAATTCGAATTTCAATCCGCATCACTGTAGGTACAGCTAGCCCTTGCATAATGCCAGGATTAAAACGCAGATTTAGAAATATAGCCTCCAGTTCATTGCGCTGAAGTTCGGATAATTGATTATCGCCAAAAACTATTTTATCCACATCCCCATATTCATTAATCATCAATAAACAGTTAATCTGTTGAGAAAAACTATCATTAAAAATAGCTGGGAGACTAGCTTGAATATTGTTAAGAACAACTGGCCTAACATCAAGTAAAGCAATTGGCTGATAGTCTTTTAATCGCCAACCTAGGTGATTTGTTGAAGTTACATCTTGTGTTTGAAATTCAGATAAAAGATTTGAACTCAATGCAGTATCTTTTGAAAAAATAACTGGTTTTGTAGTTACAGTTTCGATATGTGATACACCTGAAATCTTCTTATTACTTAACTGACTTAGCCCGCTTAATTTACTTAACTCAATTAACATTCCATGAAAAACACAGAGTGTTATCAACACAGCCAAACATAGAGCGGAAAAAATTTTTAGCACTAATCCAACTCGCGCCATGAAACTTGCTTTGCTTTTGAACTAGTCGTTGCAGGTACGCCATTAATAAGTTCAGTAATCTCACCTGATTCAAGAGTCAATACAGTGATAAGTTTATTATTCTTTGTGATTAATTTAGCACCCGCCACTAAAGAATTAAGCGATAACCTTGTTCCAATTGCTTTATTTTTAGCAGTGCTGACATAAGTACCAGTCCTATAATTAATATTATAAAACCAACTTTCCCCATTAAAAACGCAAGGTGTCGTCGATGGTCTATTAGACACAAATTGCAATACACCAGATTGCTGATCTATATCTAGTGATACACGCTCGCCACTTTTTCTATCACCCACGATCAAATCTAAAGACCAACCACTTTTTAAAATCCAATCTATAGTTTGCTCTTCGATTGTTCTCTGAGGAGGCGAAACATTAGTAATATCCGAAATTGTTAATTTGACTATATCGGGTCTATCACTTATTTTTCCTAGCCCTGCTGAACTCAGATTATCTTTAAATGTATAGACAGACTGTACGGATGTATCACCAATATCGGAAAATCCTAAATACTTACCAGTAGCTATAGAGACGAGAGGAATACTCAGTCCACTGTGCTTTATTTCAGATAACTCAGGTTTAATGGTAATAGGCTGAGGTTTGTCTGCATAAGTCAAACTAGCAATTTCAACAGCTTCTTCACCTACTGGTGGAATGATATTGTTATTATCAAAGCGCCACAGCTTGCCATTCAAATCACCGCCATAAAATCGCAATGACGTATTATCATAAACATTGTTTATCCAAGAATTAATTTGTGCTAGACCACTAGGCGAAGTTGGTGAACCTGAGTGAGTTGGTATTGTTTTTAATAGCGTGCCGCTATGCGCCGCTATGATATATAAGTAACCCTTGCCATCACCAGGATTCACATTGTTATAGCCTGAAGTTAAGGCGACTATCCACTGACCATTCGCTTGTTTAGTGATAATGGGATTACCATAGGCATAACCAAGATTTTTATCCTGCAAGGTATCAAATTCCCATAGAGCTTTTGGATTGTTTGGATCGGTAATATCCAAAGCATAGAACTGACGACCACCTCCACCCAATCCTCCCACTAATATCGTTTTCCATTCATCTGCAGTACAAGGCTTAGTTGGTGCTGAAGGACAAATATCACCTGCCACAGGTGAACCATCAAGTAAGTAGTTGAAATTATCTGAAAATTTATAATCTGCATATTGCACCAGTTTAGGCAAAACAGCTGAGGGAATAAATGCCCATTCTTCTTTTCCATTATCCGCATTAAATGCATGCAACATACCGTCATTTGCAGCTGCATAAATCATGGCTTGTCGTGTATTTTGTTTGGAATCTCTAAATTCAGAATAATTATTATCAAAGTAATTAAAAGTCGGCATACCTACATATAGAGGCTTAGCATTAATAATCGCACCCAATATATGCTCACGACTACGAAATAATCGGTTGGAATTTTTTTCTTTATTTTCGAATTGATCCGAACCACGCAAATAATCAATAAATGATTTTTCAGAGAGGATGTCTTGATTTAAAGCATTGAGAAAATTACATTGAGTTAAGGGAAAAGGTTTATTTTTACAATTGAATGAAAATAATTTTTTTTCATCAGTAGTCAGCTCATCCCATTTAAATTCTTTTAATTTTTGAGATCCATTTTTAGAAAAATAATAAATTTTTCTATCATCTGATGACTTAGCCACTACTTTATCTAATTCATTTTGTGCTGACCATTTTAGTTCTGCACTAACACCTAATGATGATAACGTGATGTCTCTTGCTTCTATATCGCCATCCCAAGCCAAGCTACGATAACTACTTATATAGACCATATTATTGCGCTGCACGGGTTCTTGAGAACTACTCGCAGCCGCTGCTGCAGATCCTTCTTTAGCTTGAATAACAGTTAAAGTCTCACTCAGTTTTTGAATTAAATTTTTACTATCATTCACATAAAAATATTTGCCTCCACTATTTACTGCCGCATGCCAAAGATCATCAATTTTCGCTTTGTCATTGTTAGCAGTAGGAGCTGGCCAACCCCTTATTTTATTTTTAATCTCATAAAAATCACCACTTAGAGCAGTCTCATAATTATCTTGATAATTCAGTAAACCTTTTGCGCCTAATCCCACAGTGTGGGTAATCATATTTTGAAAATTTTTACCCGATCCATCTTTAGCTAGAGGTACATTATTTTCACAGACATTTCTATCGCCACGACAGTTATTTAAGGCAAGTGTACGTAAGTCTGTTTCGTAATAATAAGCTGCAACATCGGCCAAGCTATTACTCCATACTATAGAGCCTTCGCCTTTAGGTGCGGGTAAATCCTTATCTCGATTACCTACCTCGGTACTGCCATCGATTTGAAATGGCCCATAAGTACTTGTCTCTCCAGAGGTAGTCCAATAACCATCTGTAAAAAGAATACTGACATTTTTTTGACATGAAAACTGCACAGGATCATTGTCACTACTAATCAATCGTCCTGCGTATATTTGACCCGCTTTTGATAAAGCAGCACGTAAGGGAGTCGTACCGCCTGGAAAAGTGTTATATATTTTTGTATAGAACTGCGCTTTCTGCTCACTATTAAAATCAACTATATTTAAAAAAGAATTACTTCTAGAATTTCTCATAGGCGCTACGCCTGAATAACTTATTGCTGAGAAGCCAACCCTATAGTTATTATCTAGTGCTGAAAATACATAACCCACAACAGTTTTAGTCATTAATATTCTAGTGCGATAGTAGCTAAACCAATTAGCAAAATTAATTCTTTCATCGATATTCTTTTTACTAGATTGATTACTAACAATTATTTTTACCCAGTTCGCATTACCTGAAGTAGACGCTGTATCAAATTTATTATCCTTACAATGATCTTCATTTGAATTGCTACCTAACTTATCTTTTTTATTACCTTTATAGACAAAGTAATAAGCAGACTCTGGATTGTTTTTGATATCCTCTTTATTAGTTTCATTGATTTTGCAATCCTTACAATCCTCCATGTATTCAGTTGTATCAGTATTATTTGGCGTAGCAGGAATTGAATTTATAGATCTCCATGCCATAAATTCTCTGCTTAAATCAATTCGTATAGAACCCGCTTGAAAACCATCAAACGGCGCTTTAAAAAAATCTATATTAGGGAATAAATTACCGTTCGCATCGACGGGAGGCTGATAATTTACTTCAGGGTCATAGAAAATTTTATTACATAGGCTACTGCGATAACCAACTTTGTTAATATACTGATGCGTCCATACCTCTTCTCCTAAATAGCTATAGGACATACTGCCTGAATCATCCAGGATAAAAAATATGTTGGGCTTAATATTTTTAGCGGCAGCGAAGTTGATAGGCGCCGGAGATAAATCTGTTATTTGAGCATGAGATTTTCCGATTCCGTAAATCAGTATAAATAAAAATAGAACAGCTTTATTCAATTTGAAAAAGCTACAGATTTTTATATAATTTTTCATATTTTAGAAATAGATCTGATCATTAAAAATGCACAATGGTTTGAACTATCGATATTGAATTTTTTGCCCCCTTCACTCTGGTTGTAATGACATAATATAAATATTCAGAATTAGAATATCTAATACTTTGTCCATAACTAATTTGTCCTCTTTGCGGACTATTGTCTAAATTTTTTACATTTCTTTTGCAATTATTTCTAGCGTCATCAGGACTACCTTTTGTTTTACAAAGTCGATGAATCACATATTGAATTTCATTCGTTTCACTGCCTGTATTACTTATTTTTTTTGGTTTTAAACAGAATACGGCATCTGTCCCATCACAAAGACTATTATCCCAATCTATAAATATTGCCCCTCTCTCTTGCCTTCTATTATTGAATACAACATCGCTTCCATAACTTGCATAATAGCCATCATCATAGCGGTCGGAATTTAATTCACTCGATTGCACTCGCGGTGTTAACCATTCAATTGCTGCTTGTAGTCCTTTTTCTGTGCTGTAAAGAGTACTGCGCTTATATATATGATTTCCTATAATCAGCATATTCGTCTCAACTATTCGTATCAGCCCTAGTAAAGCTAAACTTATTAAACTCAAGATAGCGAATGCAGTAATTAACCCTGAACCCCGCAACCTAAAAACTTTTTGTGGGCATTGCATTATTCAGACCAGATTAAATTTTTTATAGGTATGACGGATTGCATTACTTTATATTGATAGCAAGCCCAGTTAGGGACTTCGGTTTTATCTGTATTTTTACTGACATCGATATTGGTTAACTCTAACTCGCCACTAATTTCATTACCTGCCATCCAGTTTGGGCTAGTGGATGCGCTACATTTTCCATTTACTGGTAGTTCGGGAAGTCGATTTCTAACTACAACAGCAATTCTTATTGCTGTTATTTTTTTTATATCTGCGCTATTACCTACGATATTGTCCTGATTAATATCCAACATTTTGCTAGACCACTTTGTAACCATAGGTGATGCTTGCTCCCCATCTCTTGCATCAAATCCATATTGAGCTTGAAAATTTATGACGTCTGTATTGACTATTTGTTTATTGATACTGTTATTTGAACTCACAAAACTTGTAATCTCGAATTGATTCAATCTATTTAAGCTATATGTCATATCAGCTATGTCACCTAAATTTGTTAGGCTTGTATTTATTGGATAGCCTATTTCAGGAAATACATCAGTAAATGTGGCAGAATTCCAAGAACTTTTTTGACTTTCAAAGCTTATTCTAATTTTTTCTGCATCAATACTAGTTACTTGTACCAAAGAACAATCACTTCCTTTGTCGTGCACGACTAAAAAATCATTTGGTTTAATTTCTAGTGAATTATTAGTCAGCATCGTGTTTGATGCTTTTAATTCCTTTATCAGTATTGCCGGTATGTTGGGTTTATTTTTGGTGCTATATATGATTCGTAAAGAATCATATGATCCATTTTCTCCATCTTTGATTTCTATTGGCCGCAATTGAAGGGGATCTATTTTCTTTTGATAGTAACGCTTTAAGTTGCATCCTATTACCTCCAAAGGCATGAATCCATATCCTGCCATGCGTATATCACGCTCCATAAAATATAAAAGATTGGCGTTTTTTATTTGATTGAAAGCATTCTCATTAACTTGATTAGTATTTCTTTTGAATATTTGTAATATATTTAAAAGTAAAGCTAAAGAAAGCAAACTTATCGTGATACTTAACATGACTTCAATCATGCTCACTCCGCCTGTTTTTTTTGCTCTCCTATGGAACATTATTATTCTGCAATAACGCTAAACATCATGATCTGATGATCTAGTTGATCTGATGGTGATTTCCATTTAATTTTTATCTCTACTACTCCTTTGTTTCCTATGCTTATCGTAGGATAGTTTTTTTCCTCTAGTGTCCCTGGTAGATTGGATTGCACTCTACTTAGGAATTCTTGATATTGCGCACCATTAGGAGCCGCATATTGCGCTCTTAGATTTCCTAATGATTTATCGCCTATCATCATATTAACTAGGGTATTACTAGCAATCGTGCTAGCTTTACTCCTATATTCCACACTCGCTGTTTCTATGAGCGTGTTAGATAAAAGCCCTAGCATTGACATTATTCCTGCTGAAAATACGAGCATGGAAAGCATAGAGCTTATTAAGCTTTCACCTTTATTCTTGATTTGTTTTTTCTGCATGAATTAACAGCTACCTGATTTTGTTTTTTTAATACTTGGATTACAGATTGTTACCTCTCCACTCATTTCTATTTTTATGATCAAGCGCTGAGCTTTAGAGCTCATACTATGCATGACATCTAATCGCGTTATTTCATTATCAATAATTTGATTTAATGCCGCTCCTTGTGCGCTATAACTTATTACAGCCGGCAAGCCAGATCCCATGCTTAATGCCGTATCAATTTCTGTATTTGTATCTGATGTATTTGCGCCAATTCGAATAGGATTATTTTCTGAAAATAATTTTGAATCAATTATTTCCGGACAATTTGCTGAGACTCGTACACAGCCAATTTTCCACGAAGCTAGTCCTTTATTATTTGTAAACTGTAATTTCACTCTCTCATTTCTTGAAACTGCATAGGATCGTGTTGCCATGATCGCAGCTTGTAGTTGTTCTGCTTGGCTACGTATTGCTGTATCTTGTGTCCATTTTATAAATGCCGGAATGCCTAATGTTATTAAAATACTGGCGATTGAAATTGAGATAATCAATTCAACAAATGTCAGTCCATTCATTTTCAATGGGTTTTTTACTGTGCACATCCTTTATTTGCTTTCACTATCCAACAGTCTCTAGGTACAGTACCCCATGAGACTGGCAATGCCGTTGTCGTAGTTTTTCCTGCTTCATTAATTGTGTAAGTAAATGCATTCATACCATTTACATTATTTCCTTTTGCAGTAATTAGATAAGTTTGTCCGTCACTAGGAGTGACGCATGTGTAATTGAAGTTCTCTGTATTCGTTAGAACGATTCCACATACTGAATTTTTTCCATATATTTGATTGTCTTGATAGTACTGCTCCATTTTGAATCGATAGAAAGTTAGCTGCGATGTTGCCTCTGGAATGCGAGCACTGATTGCATATTGTCGATAACTAGGTATCGCTATCGCAGTGATGATAGAAGTGATGAGCACAACCATCATTAATTCTATTAATGTGAATCCAATGATTGATTGCTTCTGCTTCATACTGCTTTACTTAAGTCGACATTTTCTTAAGATACGTAGTTTTATTTATGTTGTTTACTTCTATTAGTTTTTTTATTGCTAGTTATTTTTTTATTCGAAGATCGCTAAATCTTTTGATGATCGAACTAACTAACTGAAGATGTTTCAACTTCTCTCTTGCTTGAGCAGCTGAAATTTTTTTTGAGGAATTTGCTTAGGCAGGCTGATTACCACTATTAGGTAGTATTTCAGAATTTGAGATGACACGTAAATTATTATCCTTAGAAAAAGATAATAGAAAATGAAATGCGAGTGGCTCTATTCCATATATTCGACCATCTACTCGAACTGATCGTACTCCCTCGTACATTATAGGTTGCACATAAGGCGAATAACGAATATGACTCGATTGTCCGCCATTTCCATCAGGATGAAAGCGTGCCATGATGCCACATAACCTTTCAGCCCAGTCACTCGGTCTGAATGTTTTGCCACTTACTGTGACACCTTGGATAATAAAATCCGTAGGAATGGATAGTGAAGCAGAATAAGTGATGATAAAACTCTACAAAAAATTCAATCTATTTTATTTTAGCGAATCGATTATGCAAAAAACTTTCTTAGCTTGGTTCTGATGACATTATCCTAACCAAGCTGCAATCGATAATAGCAAGAGCATTAAAACCCAAAGTAGTAATGCGCGCCAAATTAATCCTACTGTGCTTTGTAAAGCGCGTAATGATGGAGGTTCACCAGGCATTATTTCTGACTCTTCTACATCAAGACCGACTTCATTGATATCTACATCGGGCATTTTTGATGCGTATTCTGCTGGCGTTCCTAAACGCACACCCATTGCACCACCACCTACTGCCAAGATAATCCCATCGGATTCATTTTTCCAACGACGTGCGAAATTACGCCATGCATAAGCCGCATCTTCAAAATTACCCACTATGGCAAAGGCAACCGCTGTTAATCTAACTGGAATCCAATCTATGTAATAAAAAGCTCTTTCTGCAAATCTTCCGAAAGGCTCATTTTTCATGCTTTCAGTTTCATTCCATGCTCGAGCTAAATATTCACTGATACGGTACAACACAGCTCCTGCTGGACCGATAGAGATGAGTAACCAAAAAAATACGCCAAATACATTTTTATGCGTTGTAATTAAAGCTTTCTCGACTGCGAGTCTGGCTATTTCATCCGGATCCGTTTCTTCTACTTCCTGTCGCAACCATTCGGATAAAAGCTTACGTGCTTCTGCTACATCGCCATTATTTAAAGCGAGTTGTATGGAAGTGAAATAATGACTGTAATGGCGAAAGCCTAGTGTGAGATAGACAATCGCTAAGGTCCATAAGAATTGTAATAATGGACTAAATAAAGCGAGTATCCAGTATATGAGCACGGTGGGTACCACGAGTACAGATACGATGACTAACCATCCTAATCGCCCATGTTCTAAGCGACCGGCATTAAAACTCAGCTCTATCCGTTGCGCAAATAGGCGTATCCAACCATAAATTGGGTTGTCTGCACGTAAAGGCCAAAACTGTTCAATAAATAATATGCACAGTATAGAAATAATTGTCATAGCATCGCCTTAGTTTGTTCTAGGGATTTTACGATAATGCGGGGCAGAGAGAATCATTCTGCATTGTATTTTTTTATGCTCTGAGAAAATGATATAGATTTCTTAACATTCCAGCCGTTGCGCCCCAAATAAAATACTCTTCATAAGGCATGGCGTAAAACGTGCGACGCCCTGGACGATTTGGAAATTCCGCTGATCTACGTTCATGGTTCGCACCATGCATTAAATAACTCAGCGGCACTTCGAAAATTTCAGCCACTTCAAAACTATCGGGCTGTAAATCAAATGGAGGATGTATCAGTGCCACCACGGGCGTAACTTGAAACCCTGTTCCGGTTAAGTAGAGAGGCAAGCTACCTATCACCTCTATGCGTTCGCGTGATAAACCAATTTCTTCTTCGGTTTCGCGTAATGCAGTTGCTACTGCATCTTGATCTTCTGGATCGACACGACCACCTGGAAAACTAATTTGCCCTGCATGATCATGCAGATGCGCTGTTCTCTGTGTTAGCAACAAACTCATATGATCAGGATGGACAATGATAGGTACGAGCACTGATGCTGGTGTTAAACGCTGT
>CAMCXB010000051.1 GCA_945883145.1 Bordetella parapertussis
CCTGTAGTCGTATTAAAACGTGATAACTGCGTAGAGAAACCTAAATGGCTATAAGAAAAACGTGGGTAGGTATGTGAACCATCTACTACATATGTTTCTGGTGCGGCGAAAGCAGCTGATGCTGTAACTGTAAAAATTAAAGCACTAACGAGTTGTGACATTTTTTTCATGTTGAATCTCCTGTTGTGAATGAAAGGTAGTGAAGTTATTTAGTGGGATTGGTGGTGATACGAAAAAAATTTAATCTATAGACTTCGGTTGCTATCCATCTTGCATTGTTGATGATGACTTACTAGGTAGCATACGGCGTAGCGTATCGTCTTTATCAAGGACATGATGCTTGATCGCAGCTGCAATATGAATAAGCAAAACAAGAATCAAAATAATGTTTAATGATTCATGGACTTCCGCTAATACTGCGCCTAGCTCTTTGTTTTTTTCTAATAAGTCAGGAATAGGTAAGACGCCAAACCAAACGGTTTGAAATCCTTTTGCCGAACTCATCAACCATCCTGAAAGTGGAATCACCAACATCAACACATATAAGGAACCATGTCCTAGATGCGCTGCCCATTGCTGAATTTTTGGTGTCAGTGTTGGTAATGCGGGTGGCTGATGCGTTAGGCGCCAAGCTAGTCTGATTACAAGCAATAAGAATGCAGATACGCCTGTCCACTTATGCCATGAATACAGTTGTAGCTTTTGTGGCGAGAGTGGTAAATCGCTCATATAAAAACCTAGCCCTAGCATGGCAAACAATAACAATGCCATTAGCCAGTGCAGAATTTTTGCTGTACCGGTATAAGTGCTTATAGGATTTTCATTCATGTTCAAACTCCTAATTTTGCATCATCATGCTGCATGCAGTGGCGTGAATGTATAAGCATCCATCGCTAGTACATAATCATCAATACCAGAATAAAAGCGCTCTGCTTTTGCGTCTGCTCCTGCTGCACCCCATGCAACATATAAGGGCAATAAATGCTCATCAGTAGGATGAGCGCGTGTCGCATTTGGTGCTGTCACACGATAATTCAACATATCTTCTAGACCTTGATTTTCTACACGTTCTGCTATCCATTCTGCAAAGTCGCGTACATAGGATGGTGTTTGCTGATCTTTTCTACTCGCAACAAAATAATCATTAAGGTTATGCGTCAAGTTGCCAGAGGCAATAACTAAAAACCCTTTTTCACCTAGCTTAGCTAAGGCTTGACCTAATCGATACGCTTGTTGTGGTCCAGCCCTGCTTTGTAATGACAGTGGAATAACAGGCACATCCGCTTCTGGGAACATCAGTCTCAATGGCACCCATGCGCCATGATCCAATCCTTGTCTTGCCGCTAATTCTGCTGGCAAGCCAGCTGCTTGAATTGCTTGCATCACTTCCTGTGCGCCTTCAGGACATCCGGTTGCTGGGTATTGAATACGGTAAAGCTCTTCTGGGAATCCGCCGAAATCATGCACTGTTTCCGGTTGAGCAGAAGATCCTACTGTGGGCACAGCCGTATCCCAATGAGGACTAATAATAATGATGGCTCGAGGAGCAGGTAATTTTTTCGCTATGGTTGCCAAAGCGGCACCTGCCGCACCCGGACGCAACGCAAAAGTTGGCGCTCCGTGAGGGACAAACAAAGTAGGCATGGCGTTGCTCATACTAAGGCGGCTTTGTGTGATGAAATAGATCGCACTATAGTCCAGCACGTAGAGAATAAATAGGGGACAATCAGCAATTCTTTATTGCTCTCAACGCAACAATGGACACATTACAAGCCATGCGAATCTTTGTCAGGGTCGCAGAATTAAACAGTTTTTCAGGTGTCGCTAAGCAGCTAGGCGTGGCGCGTTCGGTTGTTACCCGCCAAGTCGCGGCGTTAGAAAGCCATTTAGGCACCAAACTTATGGCACGCAGTACTAGACGTTTAACCCTGACTTCTGAGGGTGCTAGTTATTTAGAAAAATGCCGCGTTATTTTAAATTTAGTGGATGCAGCTGAAACGGGTATCGCCCAAGAACGGCTCACACCCAGAGGTTTAATACGCATCAGTGTGCCGCTCAGTTTTGGATTAAAACGTGTCATGCCCCACTTATTGGAGTTTGTGCGGCTTTATCCAGAGGTAAATATTGATATGGATTATTCAGATAGGCGGGTGAATTTAATTGAAGATGGTATCGATTTATCTATACGTATTACGCCTAAATTAGAGAGTAGCTATGTAGTGCGAAAAATTAGTCACAGTCGTTTACGTGTGATTGCCTCTCCTGATTATCTTGCACGTTGTGGCACACCACTGCATCCATCCGAACTGATTCATCATCAATGCTTGGGTTACACCATCGCTGGAGGACAGCAAGCATGGCAATTTCTGATAAACGGACAATTACAAAATTTTCCTCTGCGCTCGCAAATCAATGCTAACAATGGCGAGGTATTAACTGAAGCTTCTGCACAAGGATTGGGTATTACCTGTCAACCGGATTTCATAGCAGAACCTGCTCTCTCAGCAGGAAAAGTAAAAGAAATTCTGACAAACTTTTCCATGCCCGAGTTAGGTATTTATGCCATGTTGCCGAGTAATCGACAAATCCCTCATCGAGTACGCGTGCTGATGGATTATCTTGTTTCTAAACTTGGTGAGCCTGCTTGAATATTAAAACTCTGTTATCAACGAGATATCAAGATTACTTATAATGCCTATCATGAAACTAAAGCGGATAAATATCTTATCGCTTGCTATGATGCTTTTGTCTCCTCCGCCTCTTTATTGAGTGTGGATTTAAAGCCCGCATTCAAGCGGGCTTTTTTTTCGCTCTATGTTTTACTTCATCTTACGTTTGCGCTTCAATTACAAAATCTGCACTTCTAATGGCGCAAGATGAGCTTGTTACAATCTCGCTTATGCGTCGTCCTTCTTATCAAGTATTTTTACATCTCATTGCTGGCCTCTTGTTAGCGCTGTTTGCAACTTTATTGTTTGAGGCATGGCATTCGCCTCTACCTTGGATGTTAGGACCTCTATTTGCAACTGCTACCGCGCGTTTACTCAATGCTCCGTTTAACTGTCCTTGGCAAATTCGCGCAGCAGGTCAGTGGGCTATAGGAACGGTATTAGGTTTGTATTTCACACCCAGTGTGATTGCTATCTTAGTTAATCGCGGTAGTGTTATTTTTATTGCGGTGATGTTTGCTTTATTACTCGGCTTAGTGTGCGCTTGGTTATTAGCACGCTTATCAGGCATTCAACGTAGCACAGCATTTTTTTGTATGGCTATAGGTGGTGCTTCAGAAATGGCAGCACAAGCAGCGCGACATAATGCACGGGTTGATTATGTGGCTGCTGCGCATAGTCTACGATTAATGCTGGTGGTTGCGATTATTCCGTTTGCTTTGAAATTTTTTGATGTACATGGACAAGACGCTTATGAACCCGCCACGCGCATTATTCAACCTTTAGGATTAATAGTTTTAATTGGTTTAACTACTTGTGCTGCACTAGTCTTACAAAAACTCCGTTGGCCTAATGCTTGGGTAATCGGACCATTATTAATCAGCATAGCGATTACCGCTGCTAATATTTCACTCTCCGCTTTACCAACTTGGATGAGTCATGCTGGTCAGTTATTTATAGGATTTTCACTCGGTACACACTTCACACCTAGTTTCATTCGCGGTGCGCCTCGCTTTATGTTAAGTGTGGCAGTGTGTACTATTTTTGCTTTGATCGTATCTGCTGGTTTTGGTTGGTTGTTGGCTGATTGTTGTGATTTGCATTTTGCCACTGCCATACTTGCCACTGCACCAGGTGGTATTGCAGAAATGAGTTTGACTGCAAAAACATTAGAGCTAGGTGTACCTATTGTGACCGCCTTCCATGTTTCTCGGATGGCTGTTTTGGTTTTAACGATAGGACCTTTATTCCGAGTATTACAAAAATTTTTAGCGTCACCACATTAAAAATTTATTTACGTTCGAATTTTCCAATAGCACGATTTTTCTTTACGTCATTCCAGTGAAATACTTGCGCATTCATTGCAACATAAACACCGGATGGCAGCATACTCGCTGCTGCGATTGCAAAACCTAAATTAAACTGTGCATCAGATTGCAATACCCGTTGCGGCACCATAGCACCGGTCAATACAATGGTATGCGATAGCGCTGCTTTGCCTAATACCTCTGCTGTTGCATCCATGGTGTCAGTGCCGTGAATAATCACAATCTGCTGTTCTTTAGAAGCACGACACGCATCTAAGATTTGTTGGCGATGACTATCTTGCATGTCCAAAGAATCAAGTGCGAATAGCGCTTCAAAACAAATGTCATTCGCCATGCGCGCTTGAGTTAAAAGCTCTGGCACACAGCTTTCAGAAAAAATTAATGTTCCACTTAGCGGGTCATAGGTCTTGTCGAATGTTCCACCTGTAGTTATTACACGCATGTTCATAGATGAAAAATGGAATGAAATATTTTTGTATCATACCGCGAGCTGAGTGATATTTTAAAATCTCTGCACTTAATATAAATAAAAAAAGAGTGAAGGCGATTGAGCCTTCACTCCGAAATTGCAAGGTAATAAAGGTGATAATCAGCTTTATTACCTGCCATCCGAGACGAGATGGACCTCCATAGTAAGCAGGAGGTCAAGCTTGATCCAATGCTAAGTTGTCATAATTTTATGCCCGCAAAGAGCTTGTTATTACAAACTTAAGCAGCTTAGTTATCTGTATTTGTTTTACTGTTGATTAAAAAAATTCAGCGTAACAAGGGTAAAACCCATTTCTCGCGAGTGCATTTAACGGCTACACTACAAGTCATTTTATTCATGGTGTGACTATGAAAGCTGTCGCCCCCGGCACGGTTATTTTTCATCGCTATCGAGGTTATGGCGTTATTACTTCTGTCAATTTGATGACGGGATGGATCTCGGCCAGATTCGGTGGCGAAGGTCGCACTCTTGATCTTAATTTGTCTTGTGATCAAGTGCAGCATGCCGATGGCGAGCCTATTTATTTTCGTCGTTCTGCTCCCGACCGCATGCCGCACGGGCGCATTATGGACATGATGCGTGAGCTACATAAAGCGGGTTATCAGCGTCTCTATTTATATAGTTGGCCTAAAGCTTCTGGCATGCATTGGCGTTGGCATTTATTTACCGGTCCCAGACATTGGATGCAACGTGCATGGCGCGAAGGTTGGTATGGCTCTGGCGCTGATTACAATTTAAATCCTGTATTAGGTTGGGGCGACGCACCCGGCGCCGATACCCATGCCTTAATCTCTGCATTAGCGAAATTTGATCCTAGCGGACTTGCAAATGCATTAGGGCGTGATGAAGATCACACACGCTGGTTTGCCGATGTGTGTGATGCTTTGCTACCTGACTATACGTATTCCTTAGGTTGGGATCAGCAAGCAGGTCCTCAGCCACAACTGCTGCCCATTGTTCCACTTCGTTTTAAGGTTAAACCGTATATCGGTATGCCACTATCATTTCCACCTGGTTGGGGACATTTATGGAGTGGTGTGCCGCGTATTTCTGTTAACAACACTCTCAATAAAGATAGGGTTGATTTTCCCTCTGACGCTGATCGCTAATACTTGATTGCCCTTAGTCGCGAATTAGAATTTATTAATTAGAGCGCGTCATTTTCTTTAGTCATGCCATCTGAAACGCGTTCACAATTTCTTGCTAGTCTTTCACCTCGTGCAGGTGTATCACCTAGTTATGTTTGGCTACCAAATGGTCCATGGAAAACAATCGGTGAATTTTTCATTTTTCGTTTTCCACATGTTGATCTAAGTAGTTGGGAAAGTCGTATGTCACGCGGCGAGGTTAGAGATGAACATTCTCTGGCTTTACATCTAGCTAGTCCTTATCGAGTCGGCGCTTGTGTTTTTTATTATCGAGAACCTGAGCATGAAACACCTATACCCTTTCAAGCTGACATTCTTTATCAAGATGATGAAATATTGATTGCAGATAAACCGCATTTTTTGCCTGTAACACCTGGTGGTCGTTTTTTGCATGAGACCTTATTGGTCCGTTTAAAAAATGAAACTGGCATTACTAGTCTGGTTCCTTTACATCGTTTAGATCGTGAAACTGCAGGCTTAGTGATGTTCTCTGTTAATCCTACTAGCCGTCATCAATGGTTAAGCTTATTTAGAGATCGCGCTGTGAAAAAAATCTACGAGGCGCATGCAAGCTTTAATGAACAACTTGGTTTACCGTATGTATATCGTTCACGTCTTGTAAAGGATGAACGTTTTTTTAAGATGAAAGAGGTTGATGGAGAACCAAACAGTGAAACTATTATTCACTTACACAAACGTGAGTTAAGTCATACTTCTTATTTACTTGAAGCTGTTACTGGAAAAATGCATCAATTGCGTGTGCATATGATGGCTTTGGGCTTACCATTATTAAATGATGCTTTATATCCTATTACCCTTGCTGCTAATAGTGATGACTTTACTGCGCCATTAAAATTACTAGCGCGCTCACTGACATTTATAAATCCTATAGACGGCAAGCACCTTTTTTTCGAAAGCCGTCGTTCCCTTTATGATTAATCCATTGCCGTCATCGGCGTCAGAATTAAAAGAACAACTTCCTGCTTCTGCTATTTTAGGTTTATCAGTTGCCTCTTTTGGGAGTGGTATGTCTATGCGGGTTGCGGATTCTATGTTGATTAAACTCGCCGATACTTTTGCGATTAATTTAGCAATGGCTTCTTTAGTCATTACTGTGTTCGGCGTTGCTTATGGTTTCATGCAATTTATCTTTGGCCCCTTAGGGGACCGCTACGGAAAATATCTTGTCATTGGTCGCGCTTGTTTGGCTTGTGCTTGTACTGCTTTTTTATGTGCTTTAGCGCCAGACTTTTATAGTCTTTTACTTACTCGTATGTTTGCTGGCGCAACTGCAGCAGCAATTATTCCTTTATCCATGGCATGGATAGGCGATGTAGTCCCTTATGAGCAACGTCAACCGGTATTAGCGCGTTTTTTAATTGGTCAAATACTTGGTTTATCTAGTGGCGCTTTTCTAGGTGGCTTTTGTGCTGATTATTTAAGTTGGCGGGTACCGTTTATTTTAATTGCCACATCATTTGCCGTAATTGGCTTTGTGCTGTTGCGTATTAATAAAAAGCTGCCGGCTTCTGCTCGTGTTTTACATATCGCACAAGGTAATTACTTACCCCGTCTTATTTCTGAATTTAGTTTAGTGTTAAAAATTTCTTGGGCTAGAGTTGTACTCGTAACCGTGATGTTGGAAGGCGCCACTGTGTTTGGTGGTATGTCGTTCATTGCTTCCCATTTGCACACGCATCATGGTGTTTCACTAAGTGCGGCGGGCGCTATTGTGACTCTATTTGGATTCGGCGGCTTGCTGTTCGCTTTGCGCTCGAGAATTGCGGTCGCTTATTTTGGCGAATCTGGCTTAATCCGATTTGGTGGATTATTCATGACGCTCTCGCTGTGTTCGATTGCGTATGCCCCAGTTTGGTGGTGGTCACTACCAGCTAGTTTTTGCTTTGGTTTGGGTTTTTATATGATGCATAACACCCTACAAATCAATGCAACACAAATGGCACCCGAGCGCAGAGGAACCGCAGTAGCAGCGTTTGCTTCTAGCTTTTTCTTGGGCCAATCTGCAGGCGTTGCGATTGGTGGCGTTGTGTTTGTCCTAATAGGGAGTGATCATCTATTAGGTTTAGCAGGCTTAAGCGTTTTATTACTGAGTTCAATATTTCTAATTTTCCATCAGCGCCATAATACGCTGATGTCATTAAATTAAGTCATTTAAACTTAACTAAACCCAAGCCGTTTGTTCAACGCGATGCAAAATTGCGTAATTCAGCTGCTAAATTTGGCTGTGAGCTTTCAACTTCTCTTGCCATTCTTTGTAATGAAATTGCTTGTTTTAACTTTTGGCTTTTTGCGCGACCACTTTCTTCACCCTTATTATTTATACGGGCGAACGAAGGTAATGCTGTGACCTGAGTTTGGTTAGCAATAAAAAAGCTTTGAAAGCTAGGGATAAACTTAAACATAGTCTTACCTCCGTGATGTAATGTTGCTATGCAGTATAAGTACTCCCTTGATATAAGTATAATTTCGATTTGTAATAGTTATTATTTTATTTTGATATATCATTTCTAGCATCGACTTAAGCAGGATGTAAAAATGAGCTTTTTAACTCTAGATTTAAATTTACTGCGTATTTTTGATGCCGTTATGACCGAGCAGAATTTGACTCGGGCTGCAAATAGGCTAGCGATGACGCAGCCGGCGGTATCGAATGCTGTAAAACGATTACGCGATGCCTTAAATGATGAGTTGCTTATCCGTACTGCACATGGTGTAAAGCCAACTGCCCGTGCGGAGTCGCTCTGGCCTGCGGTGCGACGCGCTCTTGCAGATTTAGAGGAGGCAGTAGCTCCGCAAAGTTTTGAGCTTGCCAATGCGCATGCGACTTTTAGAATGGCAATGGCTGACGCAACAGCCGCTTTATTATTACCGCATTTAGTTCGCCTAATTGAGAAAGAGGCGCCAGGTATTGATATTCGTATGGTGCCACTAACAACCCGCGAACCAAGACCAATGTTGTTGCGTGGTGATATTGATCTTGCGATTGGCTTTTTTCCAGGGGTGGTCGCTCAACTGCAAGGTGGAACCGAAACACCGATTCGACATGAGCGTTTATATAGCGGTCAATATGTTTGTGTAATGAGAAATGATCATCCTCTTGTCAATGAACCTTTGACTTTAGATGCGTATTGTTCTGCCAATCATTTACTCGTTAGTTTTTCTGGTCGCGCCCGCGGTTTAGTAGATGATGCATTAACAAGCATAGGTCGTAATCGTAGAATTTTATTAACGGTTAATCAATTTTTCACAGCAGGTAAAGTTGTCGCTGCATCAAATCTATTTATGGTCTTACCCCGTCATTTAATTGCAGCTACAGGAATGAGTGAAATGTTAATAGCGAAAGAACTACCTTTTCCTATGCCTGAAGTTCACATTGATATGTTGTGGCACGAAAGAGATGCACGTAGCCCAGGTCATCGTTGGTTACGTGGTCAATTAGTCAGTGCTGATTCCCTAGGGTCTACGTTGAAAAATTAAAATCGTTTTGTGTTTTAGTTTTTTTGATGCGCTTAGTTTGACACATAATTTTTCTTTCTTGTTTTTTTATTTTTGTATTTTAGATTCGGTGTTTTTATTCTTTTAGTCTTTATTTAGTTCTTTATATATTTAAAAATAGTAATAATAGATAAGGAATGACATTTTTGTGGATAACTAGGTTTTCTTCTATCAGATCAAGTGTTTAAGAAAAAGATAAAGTTTGAAAAAACGAGGTATGTTGTTCTTATAGTTTCTGGATAAGATTTTAACCAATCAACATAATTGAGTTTATCCACTTTTCTTCCCTAAGTTATCCTTTAACTTATCCACAGATTATAGGTATAAAATTTTTTGAAAATAAACTGATATCTGTGTTGATTTCTTAAAATCAGTTTTTTATTTAATCCTTGATAATAATTCATTGGATTTATTCATCTTGCTGCTTTAACCTCTAAAAATTGTTTTTGTTGCGACTGTTTATATAAAAGGTATTTCTATGACCAAGCCAGATATAACCCAAATACCTCACTACATTAATGGTAAAAAAATTGCTACTGCCGATGCGAAATCGCAAGCTGTTTTTAATCCTGCCACCGGTGAAGTTTGTGCTCAGGTTGTTTTAGCAAATAAAGATGAAGTCCATGCTGCAGTTGCTGCTGCTAGTGCTGCTGCTCCTGCATGGGCAGAGACTGCCCCATTAAAGCGGGCGAGAATTCTTTCTAAATTTAAAGAATTAATAGAAAAAAATCATGATGCCTTAGCAGCTGCTATTACGCGTGAACATGGCAAGGTATTTTCTGATGCTAAAGGTGAGGTAATACGTGGTTTAGAAATTGTGGAATTTGCTTGTGGTATACCGCAATTATTAAAGACGCAATTCACTGACAACATAGGTGGTGGTATAGACAACTGGCAGTTGCGTCAGCCTTTAGGAGTGACAGCTGGAATCACACCATTTAATTTTCCTGTCATGGTTCCTTTATGGATGGCGCCCATGGCAATTGCATGTGGTAATACATTTATATTAAAACCTTCTGAGCGTGACCCTACACCATCTTTAATGATGGCTGATTTATTACATGAAGCTGGTTTGCCAGACGGTGTTTTTAATGTTTTACAAGGCGATAAATTAGCAGTTGATACGTTGTTACAGCATCCCGATGTGAAAGCGATTTCCTTTGTTGGGTCTACACCGATTGCAGAATACATTTATACAGAAGGTGCTAAACGTAAGGGTTCATATCCATTGCGAGTTCAAGCTTTGGGCGGTGCAAAAAATCATTTAGTGGTTATGCCTGATGCAGATCTTGATCAAGCAGTCGATGCTTTAATAGGTGCTGCTTATGGTTCTGCGGGTGAGCGTTGTATGGCTATATCGGTGGCTGTTGCTGTAGGTTCTGTTGCCGATAAATTAGTTGATGCTTTAATTCCTAGAGTCCATGCTTTGAAAGTAAAAAATGGTATGGAGTTGGATGCAGAGATGGGCCCTGTTGTCACCTCTGCTCACAAAGAAAAAATTATTTCTTACATCACTCAAGGTGTACAAGCAGGCGCTAGTTTATTAGTAGATGGTCGTAACAAAGTAGTAGAAGGTCATGAGCAAGGATTTTTCTTAGGTGGTTCTTTATTTGATCATGTCACACCTGAGATGACGATTTATCAAGATGAGATTTTTGGCCCCGTATTGTGTGTTGTGCGTGTACCAGACATGGCCGCTGCGATTAATTTAATTAATGCGCATGAGTACGGTAATGGTGTTGCTCTGTTTACTTCTGATGGCAATACTGCTCGTGAGTTTTCTCGTCGTATACAAGTCGGTATGGTGGGTGTGAATGTTCCTATTCCTGTGCCTATGGCTTGGCATTCCTTTGGTGGTTGGAAGCGATCACTGTTTGGTGATACGCATATTTATGGCGAAGAGGGCATACGTTTTTACACTCGCTATAAATCCATCATGCAGCGCTGGCCTGAGTCTATTAGCAAAGGTGCAGAATTCACTATGCCAGTTGCTAAATAAATTTGCCTTCAGGAGCAGTTATGCAATCAGCAGGCAAATATGATTACATCATTATTGGCGCAGGTTCAGCGGGTTGCGTGCTCGCCAATCGTTTAAGTCAAGATCAAGGTGCTTCCGTATTGTTGTTGGAAGCCGGTGGTAAAGATGATTATTTGTGGATACACATACCGGTTGGCTATCTTTACTGTATCAACAATCCTCGTACGGACTGGTTATATCGTACTGAACCAGACCCTGGTCTGAATGGTCGTAGTTTAATTTACCCGCGCGGTAAAGTCTTAGGTGGTTCTTCCTCTATCAACGGCATGATTTATATGCGCGGACAAGCCCGTGATTATGATGAGTGGGCACGCTTGTCTGGTGATGAAAGTTGGAGCTGGAATAGTGTTTTGCCTTTGTTTAAGCAATCCGAAGATCATCATGCAGGAGCCAGTGTTTTTCATGGAGCCGGCGGTGAGTGGCGTGTTGAGAAACAAAGACTGCGCTGGGATATCTTAGATGCGTTTCGTCGCGCCGCAGAACAAACCGGCATTCCCATGACAGATGACTTCAACCTCGGGGATAACGAAGGTTGTGGTTATTTTGAAGTGAATCAGAAAAAAGGCATACGCTGGAATACTGCCAAAGCTTTTTTACGCTCTGCATCGAATCGACGCGGCAGTTTAGAAATTATGACTGGCTGTCGTGTGCAGCGTTTAGCTATTGTAAAAACAGATAACGGTTTGCATTGCCGCGGCGTTGAGTTTACTGGTGGTGGACAACAGTGGTTTGCTGAGTCTGCACATGAAACTATAATGACAGCGGGTGCAATCGGCTCACCACAAATTTTGCAACTGTCTGGTGTGGGTCCTGCGGATTTACTTCAACAGCACGGCATACCTGTTGTGTTGGATGTGCCTGGAGTGGGTGAGAATTTGCAAGATCATTTGCAATTACGGATGGGTTTTAAGGTGCAAGGTGCTAAAACCTTAAATACCATGGCCAATAGCATATTTGGCAAAATGCGTATAGGTTTGGAATACGCCTTAAATCGTAGTGGTCCTATGTCCATGGCGCCGTCACAATTAGGCGCATTTACGCGTTCTGATCCAAATCAGGCGTCAGCAAATTTGCAGTATCACGTTCAGCCTCTGTCATTGAATAAGTTTGGCGAACCTTTACACGACTTTCCCGCCTTTACCGCCAGTGTTTGTAATTTACGCCCAACCTCGCGTGGTCATGTGCGGATTGCCTCGGGCGATCCGATGGCGGCTCCAAAAATTACCCCAAATTATTTAAGCACCCCAGAAGATAGAAAAGTAGCGGCAGACTCATTGGCGCTCACACGCCGTATTGTTGCAGCTCCCGCCTTGAGCGCGCATATGCCGGAAGAGTTCATGCCCGGGATAAATTTCCAAACTGAAGAAGAGCGGATTCGTGCTGCGGGTGAGATTGGTACCACTATTTTTCATCCGGTCGGCACTTGCAAAATGGGCAAGTTGGACGATGCCAAGGCTGTCGTTGATCACCAAATGCGTGTGGTTGGCGTTCAAGGATTGCGCGTTGTTGACGCCTCTATCATGCCAACCATAACTTCTGGCAATCCAAATTCCCCGATTATTATGCTGGCTGAGAAGGCTGCTTTGTGGATAAAAGCCGGAAAGTCAGCTTGTAGGTAGCACTTTCACTGAAATTAAAGCCAATTAAATAAAGGCTTTCGCCGACAGTGTTTACTCACACACACATTTTGTTTTAAAAATAGCAAGCATACGGCGGTCTTTATGGATGGCTTACCTATCGATTTGATCGCGCTTTGCTTGGCTGCTTTTTTAGCTGGCTTAATGGATGCCGTGGTCGGTGGTGGTGGCTTAATTCAGGTGCCGGCTTTGTTCGTCAGCCTCCCGCAAGTTGTGCCCGCAAGTCTGTTTGGTACGAATAAATTGTCCGGTGTTTTTGGCACCTCTGCGGCCGCACTAGGCTATGCCAAAAAAATCCGCCTGCCTTGGCGGGTTGTCTTGCCTGCAGTTTTTGGCGCACTAATTTTTTCCTTTCTGGGTGCGAGGTTGGTTTCTAGTCTTCCTATCGATGCCGTTAGGAAAAGCCTGCCATTCATACTTATTACAATTTTGGTTTATGTCTATAAACAGCAAGAATTTGGATTTCATACACAGCAGCGCTTTCAGGGCAGGGTGGAAATCTTACTAGCAGGATTAACTGGCGCAGTAATTGGTTTTTACGATGGATTGATAGGCCCTGGTACGGGTAGTTTCCTAGTTTTCATATTTATTCGACTGTTTGGCTTTGATTTCTTAAGCGCTTCTGCAGTTTCCAAAGTGGTGAATCTGGCTTGCAATCTATCGGCGCTAGCTTGGTTTGGATATGCCGGCCATATTCTGTGGAAAGTGGGCTTCATCATGGCGCTATTTAATATAGTGGGCGCTAGGTTGGGAGTGCAGCTTGCGCTTAAATATGGAAGTCCTTTTGTCCGGCGAATTTTTCTCCTGATTGTTGGCATGTTGATCGTGCTTACCGCCAAACAAGCTTTTTTGGGTTAGGCGGTCAAAAGTGGAATGTTCCACGTGAAACCACGGCCAGAAGTCGTTTTACGTTCCACGTGAAACAATGCTCTGCCAAACAAGGGTGGGGCAATATAGAAATTTGGGATAAAACAGCGTCTCATTAAGAATAAAAGACCGTATAATTCGCCCTCTGCCGAAAGTCAGCCCGAGGTGCACCATGAATTTTCCTTCCGAATTTGATGTCATAGTTGTTGGTGGTGGCCACGCCGGGACGGAGGCTGCCTTAGTGGCTGCGCGCATGGGACAAAAAACACTACTTTTGACCCACAACATTGAAACCTTAGGTCAGATGTCCTGCAATCCTTCTATTGGCGGCATAGGAAAAGGGCACTTAGTAAGAGAAGTGGATGCCATGGGCGGGGCGATGGCGATTGCGACCGATGAGGCTGGCATACAGTTTCGGATATTAAACTCTTCAAAAGGTCCGGCAGTTAGAGCGACTCGGGCGCAGGCAGATCGGCTTCTCTATAAGCAGGCAATACGTTCGCGCTTGGAAAACCAGCCAAATCTTTGGCTTTTTCAGCAGGCTGTTGATGATTTAATGCTAGAGGGTGAGCGAGTAGTGGGCGCGGTGACACAGGCTGGAATTAAGTTCCGTGGG
Organism: Bordetella parapertussis; assembly: GCA_945883145.1. GTDB lineage: Bacteria > Pseudomonadota > Gammaproteobacteria > Burkholderiales > Burkholderiaceae_D > Pernthalerella. Next base: position 14,310 of record CAMCXB010000051.1, read on the forward strand.
AAAACCGTGGTTTTAACTGCGGGGACATTCCTAGATGGAAAAATCCACATAGGTTTAAATAATTATTCTGCAGGCAGAGCGGGTGATCCCCCTGCTGTTTCTCTCTCAGCGCGTTTGAAAGAACTGAAACTGCCGCAAGGACGTTTGAAAACAGGAACTCCACCTCGTATAGATGGTCGCACAATGGACTTCTCTGTCATGACGGAACAGCCTGGTGATCTCGATCCAGTGCCAGTATTTTCTGTTACGGGTTCAGAGAAGTTGCATCCTAAACAACTTTCTTGCTGGATTACCCATACAAATTCACGTACACACGACATTATTCGCGCTGCATTGGATCGTAGTCCTATGTATACCGGTGTAATTGAGGGAGTAGGGCCACGTTATTGCCCATCTATTGAAGACAAAATTCATAGATTTGCAGGAAAAGATTCACATCAAATCTTTTTAGAGCCAGAAGGCCTGCTCACGCATGAGTTTTATCCAAATGGCATATCAACCAGTTTGCCCTTTGATGTGCAACTAGAGTTGGTAAGGTCTATGCGCGGCCTAGAAAACGCCCATATCTTGCGCCCAGGTTATGCGATTGAATATGACTACTATGATCCTAGAGGTTTGAAGGCATCTTTAGAGACAAAAGCAATTAGTGGATTATTTTTTGCTGGTCAGATAAATGGAACAACAGGCTATGAAGAGGCTGCTGCGCAAGGTTTATTAGCGGGGATTAATGCTGCATTGTTTGCTAAGAACAGCGAAGCTTGGACACCACGTAGAGATCAAGCTTATTTAGGCGTGTTGGTGGATGATTTAATTACGCAAGGCGTATTAGAGCCTTATCGTATGTTTACTAGTCGAGCTGAATATCGATTGAGCTTGCGTGAAGATAATGCGGACATGCGTCTAACGGAAATTGGCCGTCGTTTAGGTTGTGTGAGCGATGAACAATGGCGTGCATTCGAAGAAAAACGTGAAGCAGTAGCACGCGAATTAGAAAGACTGAAATCAACGTGGGTGAGCCCAAAAATTCTTTCATCACAAGAGTCAGAGCGTGTACTTGGCAAACAGATAGAACGTGAATATGCCTTGATTGATTTATTACGCAGACCGAATGTGACTTATGAAAGTTTAATGACGTTAAAAAATCTACAAGGTGAAAATTTTTCTGCGCCGCTACTTAATGCAAGCGTGATTGAGCAAGTTGAAATTCAAGTTAAATATGCGGGCTATATAGATAGACAGGCGAAAGAAGTCGAGCGCCATGAACACTATGAAAATCTTCCTTTACCAACAGCGATGAACTATCTTGCGATAGCCGCATTGTCGATGGAAGTGCGACAAAAATTAAATAAGCATCAGCCAGAAACATTAGGACAAGCATCAAGGATAGCGGGTGTTACACCCGCAGCGATTTCACTCTTATTAGTGCACTTAAAAAAGGGTGGCTTACGCGAATTATCAGCGTCAGCGAAAGAGCCGAGTGCGGCATAAATAATTGATGGCGATGCTTAGTAATAGAGATGAATTTAGTGCATTACTAAATGAAGGTGCAGCTAAATTAACGATCAGTTTGTCAGCGAGGCAGATTGATAAGTTACTCGATTATCTTGCTTTGTTAGTGAAGTGGAATTCAGTTTATAACCTGACTTCAGTAAGAGATCCACAGCAAATGGTCATACAACATTTGCTCGATGCGATGTCAGCGCTATTCGCTTTTAAGGGAGCGAAAAGAGTTTTAGATGTAGGTACCGGAGGAGGCTTACCCGGCATAGTGATAGCGATTTGGGCGATGGAAGCAGAGCCTGAAATGCAAGTGCATCTCATTGATACGGTAAAAAAGAAAACCGCTTTTTTAACGCAAGTGAAAGCAGAGTTAGGGTTAGAGCAGGTGACGGTTCATAGCGGTCATGTAGAAAAACTAGTAAGTGAAAATACATTTGATGTCATCACCTCGCGTGCATTTGCTGAGCTAATTGATTTCGTAAATTTATCTGGCCATTTGCTTGAACAAGATGGAAGCATGATTGCATTGAAAGGCAAAATGCCAGAAGAAGAAATACAACGCCTACCACTAGCTTGGAGAGTAGAAAAAGTGGAGTCGCTTAGTGTGCCAGGCATGCAAGCTGATCGACATTTGGTGTGGATAAAAAAGAAGCTAGTGAATTAAACAGAAAAACATTCTCTGCTCGAATCACAAATAAAAATGTGGTTTACCTAGTTATAAATTGATAAAAGAAATAACACGAAACTCATGACGAAAATTTTTTGCATTGCGAATCAAAAAGGCGGCGTAGGTAAGACAACCACAGCAGTGAATCTTGCTGCGGCACTCGCTAATATTAATCAGCGAGTGTTATTGGTTGACTTAGATCCGCAAGGTAATGCAACCATGGGTGCAGGTATCAATAAAGCAGAATTAAAAAGCTCAATTTATCAAGTACTACTTGGCATGGGTGAATTAAAAGATGCACGCTTAGCTTCTGAATCTGGGAAGTTTGATGTCTTACCAGCGAATCGAGATTTAGCTGGTGCTGAGGTTGAAATGGTTGAGTTAGATAACAGAGAGACTCGCT
>CAMCXB010000052.1 GCA_945883145.1 Bordetella parapertussis
GTGAGTCGAATTTCTGGATAGGTGGGACAAGGTATATTAAAGAATTCATAAGGAGTCAAAATACGTACTTCATGCCCTGACTCAGATAGTAAGCGAGTAGTCATCTTCAAGGTTCTGACGACTCCGTTGATTTGTGGATCCCAGGCTTCAGTAACAATCAGTATTTTCATGAGTAATTAAAATAAATCTTAATAAAGTTTTTAAAAAATTATCTGACTTTGCATTTAGCGCACAAAAAAATACCCGCTTATCAGCGGGTATTTTTTATGTGTTATTTACAATTCCATTCTTCCGCAAAGACATAAGACTTAGCTTCCGAAACTGATCCATCACTACGAATTAGTTTTCCTACTAATACATCGGTCTTATTAACTTTGATTTTTTTCTCTGCTTTAAATACATAACCATCCATCTCACGCACTGCATTACCAGCTTTCTTTAACTTCTCATCTAAAAAAGTGGTTACTCCTGCCGCTCCCGGTACAAGTGAGCACGTCATTACAGCGCTCGCATCTTTTGCTGCAGTTGGAGTTGGTGCAGTAGCAGCCTTAGGTGCGCCACAACGCTGATATTTATCTGAAAATTTTCTATAGGAGCGAGTCAGAGTATCGCCGTTAACTTGATAGGTGCTGTTTTCAATTGCCACACCACCCTCGCCATTACACTTTTCTTTAATGACTAGTTTATCGCCATTCACTTTTATAGAAACGGCCTCACAGGTTTGTTCCGTACCCATGACAGCAAACTTCTTGTCAATTTCAAGTCCAGGACAGTATTCAGGCGAGGTACCCCATTTACCATGCATTTCAGCTGGATAGTCAGCCGCTATTACTGCGACACTCATTAAACAAGCAGTAACACCTAAGCATAATTTCTGAAGCATTGAGGACATTGAATTTCCCTTATTGAGATATTAAAAACATGCAAAATGATTCTTTACAACGTGGGAATTTATATGACATATGTGACCAAGACATTACAAAAATGTCTTACGTAAGAATTAGAATTCACTAATACTCGTGAAGGAAAATTTAACGCTATTGATTTTTAAATCTAGGACGGGCGAGAGAAATTGAATAATTCTAGATTTGAACACTTATTTTTGTTGACCGATAAATGCGCTTAGCTCTTTCATTACAAGTGCATCAAATTTAACGGGATGACTAGAACCTTTAACACCAATTAATTTAGCATCAGCAGCATTTTTTTTAAAATGATGAAGTGCCAAACTGTTTACTAATTTTGATTCCATCGAATAAATTAAGCATATCGGAATGTTAAGAGTTGTAAATAGCGATGTAAATTCAATGCCATTCATAGAGTTTTTAAATGGAATATCGAGATGGGGTGCCTGCATGACTGCCTTGAGTAAGTTGGGGTCAACATTCAAGGTCTTGGCTAGATCATTAGAATTACTAAAATTTCCATAACTGGGCATTTGCAATGTAGATTGACTTAAATTCCCATACAGAGAGAACAAGCCCGCCCACGGAATTAAAGAACTAATATCATTCAAAATCAGGCTTCGAATAGCGGGCAATTTTTTATTTGCAATCACAGCAGCGATTAATCCTCCCATGCTATTGCCTAGCAAATGAATAGACTTACTTTGTATGCGCCACACATTGATATTAAATTTTTTTAGTAGCGGATTTTCATGCTTATTTGAATTGATGATGTAGTCATACACGGCCAATACATCTTCGATGTAAGTAGAAATTTTATAGTTATTAGTATGCTTTAAATAATCAGAATTGCCTCTTCCGCAGTAATCGAGAGTAACTATTCGATAGCCTTGATCTGTTAGAGAACTCAGTCCAAGGAAAGTTGATTTCACTTCTAAGATGCCAGGTAGGCAAAACAAGATATCGTTAGAATTTCTTGATCCTATGTCGGAAATGACAATGTGCCTTTCACCTGCTTGGCCGGATACTTCAATTTTTACTTCATGATCCCATAGCATCAGCATTCCCTAATTTACTTTGTTTAATTCATTAAGAAAAGCTTATATATATTTTAATTATATAAATGATTTATATAAATCTGCTTATTTAACTTCGACTCCGATGCTAGAAAATTTTTATCAATGAAATCAAACAGTTGAAATTTAGAAATGCTTAAGTATCAAAAGTTATCCACACTTTATGTGTATAACTTTACGCTACATCAAAACTGACTCATTGAAAGTCAAAATAAACTGTTGGCTGTAAAGCCTGCTTTTTTTCTTACAAAAATCTTCAAAGTGCACAGTACTGCTAGATAGTCATGATATTCGACTCACATTAAGATTCTCTCAAACTATGTTTAGCTGCACTACTTTTACTAGCAAGTTGCACAACCAACATCGCTGCAGAAGTAATATGCATTTCTTGGACTGATGCTAAATCAATCTCATTCGCAAGTTGAATCGACTCAGCAGGCACAAAATAACCATAGAGCTTGAGTCTCTTCAATTCGTTTAATAATGCTTCTCGATTCATTGTCGGATTGAAAAAAGTTGTCCAGACCAATTAAGCTAACGCCCTCACATGACAGGCTCTTGACGAGTTAATGAATTTTCAGACATTTATTAACTAAGTATTAACTTCCCCGCCCTTACTCTGTAACTATCATGCAATAAAAAAATGGTAATTTAGTGATTAATTTCACCATAAAACAACTTCGAGAAAATTATGATTAATCGCATGCAATTAGACACTATCGATAGCTATGATGAAGAATTAGAGCAAGAATTAGATGACAATGATTTGCTTGAATACTCGATTAATCCACAAGCTAATAGCGCTCGAGTTAAATACTTTCGTGAGCTATTTCGTTTGCAAGGTGAACTAGTCAAGCTACAAGACTGGGTCATGCATAAAAATCTTAAGGTGGTCGTGCTGTTTGAGGGCAGAGATGCCGCCGGCAAAGGTGGCGCGATCAAACGTATTACGCAACGACTTAATCCACGTGTGTGTCGGGTGGCAGCGTTGCCAGCGCCGAATGAACGTGAACGCTCACAATGGTATTTTCAACGCTATATTTCTCACTTACCTGCTGGCGGAGAAATTGTTTTATTCGATCGTAGTTGGTACAACCGCGCAGGTGTTGAAAAGGTAATGGGATTTTGTAGTGAAGCTGAATATGAAGAGTTTTTTAGAACAGTGCCTGAATTCGAAAGAATGCTTCAACGATCAGGGATTATTTTAATTAAATATTGGTTCTCTATTACAGATGAAGAGCAATATGCCCGCTTCACCATGCGGATTAAAGATCCTTTGAAGCAGTGGAAGCTTTCACCTATGGATCTTGAATCCAGAAGAATGTGGGAGTCTTATACTAAAGCGAAAGAAACCATGTTGGAAAAGACGCACACAAGCGATTCTCCATGGTGGATTGTTGCAGCAAATGACAAAAAAACTGCCAGACTAAATTGTATTCATCATTTGCTACAACAAATACCCTACCAAGAAATTGAGTCTGAACCTATCTCTCTTCCTGCTCGTGTCTATAACCAAGATTACTTAAGAGGACCCGTGCCTAAAGAGATGTATGTACCCGAAATCTATTAATTTAATTTCGTTTATTTCTTAGGACGACCCGCACTAATTTGCGTAAGCTTGGCTTGGGCTGTTTTGATTTTTGCCGTAGTTAAGTTGTTTACTAAGGCAATACCAATTCGAATCAATTCTGTTTTTTTGATTTCCAGACCAGCTTTTAAGCAAGTTTTTTTAACTGCAACTAGAGCGGCGTATTCTTTTTCAGGAATTGCAAAACTATCGCGTATTAGTTTTGTTTTAACCGTTTTAGCTGCTTTAGTTGCTTTGGTAGATTTAACCAGCGTTTTTTTACTGGTTTTTGTTGCTGATTTCTTTGCTGCTTTTTTTACAGTGACCTTCTTCACTGAGCTTGTTTTTTTAGCAATATTTCTTTTTTTTACTGCTGGCGCCTTCTTCTCAGTTGGCTCGACTTGCGGAGATACATTTTCTGTCTCATTAGTCATTTTTTACTCCTTAAATATTATATAAATGATTTATACAATACTAAATTATTCCTAATTTGATCTATTGTCAATTATTAAATCAGGCGTGAGTTCATCATATGCCTCAAAAGGCTGATGTATCCAAGCATGGTTTTCTAAGAAGTGATGATAGAAATCTGGAGCAATAACAGAGGTCGATTTAAACCAAATTACTGCAGTTTTTATATCGATTATCGCCGGGTAATGTGCGATGAGATACTGTTGGACTTGCTGCAGTGTGATACCGGAATCGACGAGATCATCCATTAATAAAACACGACCTTGAATCGGATGATGGGTTGTGGTGATATGCGGTGCGATCTCTAATGTGCCACGCTGCGTCCCGTTAGCTTCGCGATAAGAGCTAGTCGATAAGATTGCTAGTGGGCGTTTAAACAAGCGGGAAAAAATATCGCCTGGTCTTAAACCACCGCGAGCCAAACAGAGTATGTGATCAAACTCCCAACCAGAGGCTTGTACTTGTTTTGCAAGTAGTTCTATCGCCTGATGGTATTCATCCCACGACACCCACATATGTCCTTGTTCTGCATTTGCTGTGGTGTCGCTCATGATGCTCTAACAGATAGGCTGTTATTTCACTCGAAAGGATGACGCAGTACGATGGTTTCTTCGCGATCAGGACCAGTTGACACCATATCAACGGGCACACCAACTAATTCTTCAATGCGTTTTACGTAAGCACGTGCTGCAGCGGGCAATGCATCCATTGACTTAGCTCCCACGGTTGCATCTTTCCAACCCGGCATTTCTTCGTAAATGGGTTCACAGGCTGCGGCATCTTCTGCGCCAACTGGGAAAATATCTACCTGCTTACCATGCAGTTTATAGCCCGTGCACAGCTTGAGTGAATCCAGTCCATCCAATACATCTAATTTTGTGAGGCACATACCAGAGACACCATTGATTTGTACGGAACGTTTTAGTAGGGCTGCATCAAACCAACCACAACGACGTGCACGACCTGTGACAGTGCCAAATTCGTGACCTACTGCTGATAAATGTTTACCTACACCGTCATCGGTCGATAACTCTGATGGAAATGGACCTGATCCTACGCGTGTGGTGTAAGCCTTGGTAATGCCCAATACGTAATGCAACATATTCGGACCTACACCTGAACCTGCAGCTGCGTTTCCTGCTACACAGTTACTCGAGGTGACGAATGGATAAGTACCGTGATCAACATCCAACAAACTACCTTGCGCACCTTCAAACAATAAATTCGCACCAGCTTTATGTGCTGCATAAAGAGCACTGGACACATCTGTCACCATGGGACGTATGCGTGGCACAGTTGCGCATGCATCATCAAATGTCTTGCTGTAATCAACTGCTTTAGCATGCAGATAATTCACTAAAACAAAATTATGATAATCAAGGTTTTCACGTAATTTTTCTGCAAGGCGTTTTTCATTCACCAGATCAGCAACACGGATCGCTCTGCGAGCAACTTTATCTTCATACGCTGGGCCTATGCCCTTACCTGTTGTGCCTATTTTTGCATCGCCTCGTGCTGCTTCACGGGCTGCATCTAATGCTGTGTGATAAGGCAAAATTACCGGACATGCTTCAGAGACTTTTAAACGCGCAGCGACTTCTAACCCTGAAGCTTCGAGTTTGTCGATTTCACGTAACAGGTCAGGCACTGACAGTACGACGCCATTCCCTATATAACAAGCAACACCCGCACGCATGATGCCTGAAGGGATCAGCTGCAAAGCTGTTTTTTGTCCACCAATGACTAAAGTGTGACCTGCATTGTGTCCACCCTGAAAACGCACCACGCCCTGAGCATGATCCGTTAACCAGTCCACAACTTTACCTTTACCTTCGTCACCCCATTGGGTGCCAATAACAACTACATTTCTAGCCATGATTTATCCAAGTCTTCATGAACGCATTGTTTTAATAATGAATTTTCCCTGTTCAGAAACAATCACACGATCGCAATCAAATTCTTGTTGATCACTTTCATTTCCAGGCAAGCTTTGTATAACAATCTCACCTGCATGTCGCAAGTTCTGAATCATTTCCAGTAAATCAGGTTCACGTCCCCATGGAGCACGAATAGCAGACTTCGGTGTTGCTACCGGTGTGAGTCGCGCTAATTCACGCAAGTCCATAGAGAAGCCCGTAGCTGGTCGCGCACGACCAAATGCTTCTCCTACATGATCATAACGACCACCACGTGCTACCGCGTTAGGCAAGCCTGTCACATACAAAGAAAAAGTGGCACCGCTTTCATACTGATAGCCAGATAGATCCGCCAAATCAATCGCTACCCCATATGTACCGGCTTGATGTGCGAGTGAGGCAAGATCATCTAAGGCAGTGGTAATCTCTTTATGTTGAGGCAAGACACGACGTGCATGTTCAAGCAGGCTGATGTCGCCATACAAAGTTGGTAGTGCTAGTAAAGCAGCACGAGTTTCTGCACTGAACTGGAGAGTGAATTGCTGTAAAGACGGTAGATCTTTAGCACGTAGAAGCGCTACGATCTCGCTTTCTAGTCCACGTGTTTTTTCATCATGACGCAAAATGCAACGCACTATCCCTGCATGGCAAAGATCAATCCGCACTGCAGTTAATCCTGCCAACCGCAGCGACTCGAGTGCTAGGATTTGAATTTCTGCATCGGCTTCCAAACCTGCATGCCCGTATATTTCAGCACCAATCTGAAATGGCTCACGGGTGGCATGTAGTCCTGATGGACGCGTATGCAAAACGCTGCCGGCATAACTCAATCGCGTTACGGAAGCACGATTCAAGAGATGCGCATCGATACGCGCCACTTGTATGGTCATGTCAGCACGTAAACCCATGCTGCGACCTGATAACTGATCTACCAACTTGAACATGCGCAAATCCATCTCATGATCAGGAACGGGCACGAGCGAATCTAGATACTCAAGCATGGGCGGCATCACGAGTTCATAACCAAACAGACGGAAATTATCTAGCAAGACGCGTCGAAGTTCTTCGATCTTGCGTGCTTCTGACGGTAAAACGTCTGCAATGTTTTCAGGAAGTAGCCAGTTTGGCATAGTGATATCAGGCGTCAGCGAAATAAATTCGACTCAAAAGCAAGAGGATACCGCAGAGCAACGCAACAAGTCCGAAAAAACGGATTTGTCCGTTCGACATTTGAGCAATATGAAGAAAGGCTTTACGCCATTGTTCTGGATAGAGAAACGGCATTAAACCCTCGAGGACGAAAAACAGCCCGAGGGCAACCAGTAGAGAAAATGCCACGAGTGTCCTGCTTATTTACGGGCGCCGCCAGGACCCTTGAAGTATTTTAGGAACTCTGAATTGGGATCAACCAACAAGACATCGCTACGTGTTTTAAAACTCTCTTTATAAGCCTCTAAACTACGGGAGAATTTATAAAACTCAGGACTTTGTCCAAAGGCTTTTGAATAAATCGCCGCTGCTTTAGCATCGCCATCACCTCGAATCGCTTCTGCATCACGATACGCTTCTGCGAGGATAACGGTACGTTGACGATCTGCATCTGCGCGAATTTTTTCAGACTCAGCAGAACCAGTTGATCTTAATTCATTGGCCACGCGAGCACGTTCAGATTTCATACGCTCGTAAACTGAGTTATTAATCTGTTCAACATAGTCGACACGCTTTAGACGCACATCAATGATCTCGCCACCAATTTGTTTGGCTTCTTCAGCGACTTTGGCACGAATCGCATTCATGACTTTACCGCGCTCACCAGAAATCACTTCACGCACAGTATGTTTGGTTATTTCATCATTTAGTGCTGCTTTAATAATTTGCGCCATACGATCTTGCGCACGTCGCTCATCACCACCGAAGCTAATGAAATACAACCGTGGATCGACAATACGCCACTTAACGAAAGCATCGACCAAGATGTTTTTCTTTTCTGCTGTGATGAAACGATCTGGCTCTGGCGTATCCAAAGTCAAAATACGTTTATCAAGAAAGAGTACATTTTGAAAAGGTGGTGGTAATTTGAAGTGCAAGCCAGGCTCACTGATGACTTGCTTGACTTCACCCAATGCAAACACAATGGCGTACTGCTTTTGATCCACCACAAATAACGTGGACATAAAAATAAATAGGGCAATCAGCGCAGCTATTGCATAAGAAACTAAACGGTTCATTATCGGGTCTCCCGATCACGTAAACTACGAGCATCGCGGTTGCGATCGAATGGACGACTCACCTCAGGACTGACTTCAGCAGGAGCAGTCTGTGCAGGAGCGGTAAAGGCTGCGGCTGATTCAGCAGCAGTCTGTGCAATCAACTTATCGAGTGGCAGGTAAATCATACTGTTATTATTTTTTGCATCCACCATCACTTTAGTTGTGCTGGCAAAAATTTGTTGCATTGCCTCGATATACATACGATCACGCATAATCGCTGGAGCTTTTTGATATTCCACTAAAATTCTTGAAAAACGATTTGTTTCACCTTGCGCATTGGCGATCACACTTGAACGATAACCTTCTGACTCTTGCATGAGTCTGGAAGCAGCGCCACGTGCTTTAGGCACGACATCATTAGCGTAAGCTTGACCTTCATTTTTCTGACGTTCTCTGTCTTGCCCTGCTTTGACTGCATCATCAAAGGACGCTTGAACTTGTTCAGGCGGCTGTACACCTTGCATAGTGACATTAGTCACTAATACACCTATACGATACTTATCGAGAGTTTGTTGCATGAGCGCGCTGGTGTCGTAAGCGACTTTTTCACGCCCTTCATAGAGCACAAAGTCCATTTTACTTTTACCTACGATTTCACGAATCGCTGTTTCAGCAACTTGCTTAACCGTTTCTTCTTGATCACGATTATTGAATATCCACTCTGAAGCATTCTTGAGTCTGTACTGCACAGCGAATTGAATATCGATAATGTTTTCATCATCTGTCAGCATGAGCGATTCGCGTGGCATTTTATTACGCACGTTATTGCGATAACCTACTTCTACGGTACGCACCTGAGATAAATTCACTACCTCATGGGACTGTATCGGATAAGGCCAGCGCCAGTTAAAGCCTGGTGCAGCTGAATGACTGTATTTACCAAAACTCATTACAACCGCAGTTTGACCTTCTTGTACGATAAAAAATCCACTGACTAACCACAGGAATAAGACTACAGCCGCTATCACACCAGCGCCTATACCAGCACCGCGTGCATCGGGCAAACCTCCACCGCTACCACCATCACCACCTCGGCCACCACCTTGTTTACCAAATAATTTATTTAGACTTTGGTTGAAGTCACGCCATAGTTGATCGAGATCAGGCGGTCCGTCTAAAGGTTTTTTACCACCGCTAGGACGTTGCTCTGGTTGTTGTTCATTTTCTTTATTATCTTGTGCGCCTTTACCCCAACGAGGATCGTTGAGAGAAAATTTAACGCCTAATTTTTTGATCAATGATGCAAGCATGCTATGGCGTTCCGGCTAGAAGGTGTGGTTGCAATTAGAAAAATTTGTTTACGCTATATGTTATCAATAGATGAATTTCATCGTTTAAATAAATGAATGATGCAGTTTTTTACTTATTGTTGGATTAAATAACTTAATCTAAATACTCTTGTGATTCGATCAAGGCAGCTTCGGCAGCAACGGACTCTGACCATGCCCTTGATTGCACACATTCAGCCATTGCTTGACGCAGTAAGTCCATGCCTGCACCTGTGTGCGCACTCACAAAAACTCTACGAATTTTATCATATTCATCACGTTCGATTGAGGGCGGCAAATCACACTGATCTATCTTATTCCAGACTAAAATTTGTGGAATGTTATCTGCACCAATCTCTTTTAAAACTGCATTAACTTGCTCTATTTGTTCAGTTCTGACCGAGCTCGACGCATCCACCACATGCAGTAAAACATCAGCATGAATAGTTTCTTCTAGTGTGGCACGAAATGCAGCAACGAGTTGTGTCGGCAAATCTCGGATGAAACCAACGGTATCAGACAACACGATGCTGCCTGCCTCGCCTAAATGCACACGACGTGAGGTGGTGTCTAAGGTTGCAAATAGCTGATTTGCTGCATACACACCAGCTTTGGTCAGGCTATTGAATAAAGTTGATTTGCCTGCGTTGGTATAGCCCACCAAGGATATTGAAAAAGTATGATTTCGATTACGGGCACGGCGTTGTGTATGGCGCTGGCGTTGTAGTTTGTCTAAGCGCCCTCTAAGCGCTTTCACCCGCTCACCTATTAATCGGCGGTCGGTTTCCAATTGGGTCTCACCCGGTCCGCGCAGACCAATCCCGCCTTTTTGACGCTCAAGGTGGGTCCAACCACGAATTAGACGGGTAGCCAAATGCTGCAGTTGGGCGAGCTCGACTTGAACCTTACCTTCATGGCTCTGGGCGCGCTGTGCAAAAATGTCCAGAATCAGGCTGGTTCGGTCGATGACTCTCACCTTGAGATGACGCTCAAGATTGCGCTGCTGAGCTGGGGAGAGAGCGTGATTAAAAATAACCAATTCGAGGTCAAGATCGGCGATGGCATCGCCAATTTCATCAGCCTTACCTGAGCCCACAAATAAAGCGGCATCAGGACTGCTACGACGGCCAGTCACACTCACAATAGGCTGGGCTCCTGCAGTTGTAGACAGGAGCGCCAGCTCTTCTAGACTGGCTAGAAAATCGCCTTTACCAAAATCGACACCTACTAAAGCTGCCCGCATCAAAATCCCTCACAAAGGGGAATTTGAACCGACAGCCTGTTAGGCCGATTCAGGGTCTTGTTGCAGGTTGACTGCACGTGCAGGGACGACAGTAGAAATAGCGTGTTTGTATACCATTTGGGTAACGGTATTGCGGAGTAAAACCACGTATTGATCGAAAGACTCAACATGCCCTTGTAACTTAATGCCATTTACGAGGTAAATGGATACAGGAACATGTTCTTTTCGTAACGCATTTAAAAACGGGTCTTGTAAGAGTTGCCCTTTATTGCTCATGGAGGCTCCGTATTGTTGTCAGATTTACAGATAGGTTGGGGGGATACTTGAAATTTCAAGTATCAAAAACGACTTGTCTTGAATGTAAACGATTTTTGCATAGCCTGGCAAACTCACCGACAAAATTCAGCATTTATCGCTAGATTATCCCTCTTTAGAGAAAGGGTTCTTGCCAGATCGCAATTCAATTCTCAAGGGCGTACCGACTAAGGCAAATGTATCCCGAAAGTGTTTCTCAAGAAATCGTTTGTAATTAGCATCAATCGCATCAAGCGCATTGCCGTGTATGACAATGATGGGGGGATTTTGTCCACCTTGATGTGCGTAACGCAACTTAGGTCGAATTGAACCTTTACGCCTAGGCTGTTGATGATCCACTGCTTCTTGTAAAGCACGCGTTAATTGTGGCGTTGGTAACTTTGCCATCGCAGCAGCATAAGCAGCATCAACAGACTTCATCAACAAAGTGACGCCGGTTGATTTAAGCGCAGAAATATAATGAAATTGCGCAAACGATAGAAAACTTAATTTACGATCGATATCCATTTTAATTTCATCGCGACGATCTGACGTCAATCCATCCCATTTATTTACTCCCACTACTAAGGCTCGTCCAGATTCAAGTACGAAGCCTGCAATGTGAGCGTCTTGTTCTGATATATCTTGTTGCGCATCGAGTAAGAGCACAACCACATTAGCTTCAGAGATGGATTGCAAGGTCTTTACAACGGAAAATTTTTCTATCGCTTCAAATACTTTGCCACGACGACGTATGCCCGCTGTGTCTATCAAAGTGTAGTGACGATCATTTCTTTCAAACGGAATTTCTATAGAGTCACGTGTAGTTCCAGGCATGTCAAATGCAATCACACGCTCTTCGCCTAGCAAGGTATTGACTAAGGTAGATTTACCTACATTCGGTCTGCCAACGATAGCGATTTTTGTACCGAATATTTTTTCTTCTGTCTCTTCTAATTCAGGTTTTTGTGACAGAGCTTTATCGAGCGCCTCTTCAACTAAATCAGCAACGCCATCACCATGTGCTGCTGAAATAACGTAGGGATCGCCTAAACCTAATTCATAAAAATCAGCGGTTACTGAGGTGTACTTCATACCCTCAGATTTATTCACGACCAACATGACTGAACGTCCTGATTTACGCAAAAAATCCGTAATAGTTTTGTCATGCGGTGTCAGTCCTTGACGACCATCTACAAGAAAGATCACGACATCAGCTTCAGCAACCGCTTGTTTGGTTTGCTTAGCCATTTCATGCATGATGCCGACCTTTGCTACCGGTTCAAAACCACCGGTATCAATCACTAAGAAAGGTCGCTCACCTACTCTACCTTCACCATAGTGACGGTCGCGCGTAAGCCCGGGAATATCAGCCACTAAGGCATCCCGTGAACGCGTGAGACGATTAAACAAGGTGGACTTCCCGACATTGGGTCGACCTACCAAAGCAATTACCGGCTTCATCTTTTTTCCAGAAAATTAACTCTATCCACTGCGTCTCAGTGAACGGTTTATTAAGTCATTAATTGAAGAATGCTAGACATGCGAATTAACATCTTTCATTCACATGACGACGTGTCCTAGTGATGGGTGCGAAAGAATACGCAAATAAAATAGCGCTAACTCACAAACAGCACTATTATTAAATTTATCTGTGCGGTTTTATTTTTATATAACTAGAATCAGTCTGCCGACAGCGCTACGATTTTCCCGCCTGACGTTTGAACAATCAATAAAGAGCTTGCGATCAAAGGTCTAGCTTTTATTGCACTGCCATCGGTGGATAAACGTGCCAACATAGCGCCATCTTCACGCGATAAGAAATGTAAATAACCCTCTTTATCACCTACGACAACAGCACGAGAAAATGAAACTGGTGCAGACAATCCACGCCAAGTCAAACTCGCATTACGCCATTGGCTTGCACCGTTAGGGCGAGCAAATGCTTGCACATTACCGCGTTCATCCGCTGCAAATACAAAACGTTCATCAATACCAGGTCCTACTTCAGCAGAGAGTTCACGCGCCCAACGTAATGCACCGTTACCTACATCAGCACATGCAATTCGTCCTTGGTAACTTGTGGCGCAAATATCCTTACCTATAAGCGCTGGGGTGCCAGACAAATCCACTACGCGCTCTAATTCTGTAGCACCGCGCGGTTCAGCAATCGATGACTCCCAGCGTGGTACACCGGTACCAACAGACAACGCTAACAAACGTCCTGCAGGCAAGGCCACATAGACAGTGTCATCCGCAATGACGATGCCAGGTGCAGCTTGTAATGCCAATGAAGGAGCGGGACGTTGAACAAACCAGCGTCTAGCACCAGTTTCAGAGTCCAAGGCCAAAATACGATTATCTAAGCTACGCACAACAACGACACCACGACCGACTGCAGGTGAGGAAAGAATTTGGCTTGATGCTTGCGCTTTCCAACGACTCTTACCATTGTTTGCATCAAAGGCTAATACCGCACCATCTTGTGCACCAACGACTACTGTTTTACCGTCTGAACCTACTCCAGCTGTTAGTGCCGCACCTGCACTAATACGCCATAGTGTTTTTCCATTGCTCGCATCAATACAAGCGACGGTACCTTCCGTACTAGCTACAAATAATTTATCGCCAACTAACACTGGAGAGAGTACATACACATTGGATTTACCAACTTCAGCGGTCCATAAAATACGAACTGCCATGGTGGTTTTAAAATCTACCAATTCAGCCGCAACATTACGCGGCGCTTTCGACGAAAACGGATTACACGCAGTCAGTAAAACAGTAGACGCGACGAGAATGATTTTTGAAATGTTGTACATATTTAATCTTTCATACTCAGGTCGCGGTTGCATCAGCACCACCTAATGCATCAAGTTTTAATTGAATTAACTGACGCGCAGGATTTTTAATATCCGTTTTATCTAAAGCTACTTTATAAGCAGCACGTGCTTCAGTAGTTTTATTTTGCGCAAATAATAAATCACCCTTGCGATCTGAGACTAACGCTGCAAACTGTTCTGGAAAGTCAGCTGCTAAAATTTTAAGACCCTCGTCATAGGCTTTTTCATCTAGCAGCACACCAGCCAGACGTATACGAGCGAGAGCAATGTATTCTTCATTACGACCATGATCAACCACCCATTGCAAATGCAATTTGGTTGCTTTCAAATCATTTGCTTCAAAGGTTGACTTAGCAGCTGCTAGCGCGCCCATCTGGGCATAGGGTGTCGCGCTAAATTTATCTTTCATGTCTGCGACTGCACGCGCTATTTTTGCAGCGTCTTTCGCTTCAATCGCTTTCACAATTTCTTCATACAGCAAAGCGCCCTTTAAGGATTCGCTTTGTTGATATTTATTCCAGCCTAACCAAGCTAGCCAGCCAGCCAGCACAATGATAATTAGCCATGTCACTATATTGCCGTATTGCTTCCACCAAGCTTTAAGGGTGTCTAGTTGTTCTTGTTCTTCGAGATCGTATGCCATGATTAATTAAGGATGGTAGTGAATATGACCGGCATGATCGTGATCATGCTCAGAGTTTCCGACAATGTGATCAATTAAATGATCCACAACTTTTGTTAATGCTATTTGGTGCTGATTTTGTTTTGGATCGGCATCACGCAAATACTTGACTGAAGCCACATCGTTCGCCATTTCATCATCACCTAAGATAACAGCATAGGCTGCACCACTAGCGTCTGCGCGTTTCATTTGCGATTTAAAACTACCCGCACCACCAGAAGAAGCGCAATGTAGCACAACATCGAGACCAGCATCCCGCAATCGCTCCCCCAGCACAATGGACTGCATCTGGGCTGCATCGCCTTGATGAACTAAATAAACATCGCACTGATTGACCGCAAATTGTTCGCCCGATGCTTTCATGAGCTCTAATAAACGCTCCACGCCCATAGCAAAACCAACTGCAGGAGTAGGTTTGCCGCCAAAAATCTCGACTAAAGGATCATAACGACCACCGCCACAGACTGTACCTTGTGAACCTAATTGATCGGTCACCCATTCAAACACAGTGCGGTTGTAATAATCCAAACCACGCACAAGACGTGGATTAATCGTAAATGGCACGCTGTTATGTCTGAGAATGGCCTGCACACCTTCAAAATGCGCTAACGACTCTGTGCCCAAATAATCTAATAACTTAGGTGCATTGTTAACTAATTCCTGCATTGCAGGATTTTTGGTATCGAGAATACGCAATGGATTCGTATGTAAACGACGTTGAGCATCAGCATCTAACTCTGATTGATGCGCATTGAAATAAGTAATCAAATCTGTTCTATGACGATTACGTTCTTCTGCATCACCAATGGAATTCAATTCTAGTTTGATGTCAGTTAACCCTAAGTCATCCCACAAGCGCTGACAGAGCATGATCATTTCTGCGTCAATATCAGGACCAGTAAAACCTATCGCTTCCGCGCCCACCTGATGAAACTGACGATAACGTCCACGTTGTGGTCGTTCATGTCGAAACATAGGTCCTGCGTACCATAAACGCTTAGGACTATCGTAAGTTAAATTATGTTCTAGGGCAGCACGTACTACACCTGCTGTGTTCTCAGGTCTTAAAGTGAGCTCGTCACCATTCATGCTATCAACGAAAGAATACATTTCTTTTTCAACGATATCCGTGACAGCACCCAGACCACGTGCAAATACTGCTGTTGGTTCAACAATTGGTGTGCGAATTTGTTGATAGCCATAACTCTTTAAAACAGTATGCACGGTATTTTCAAATAATTCCCACAACGGTGCATCGGCAGGAAGAATGTCATTCATCCCTTTCACCGCAAGAATTTTTTCTGTTTTTTTCTGTTCAGACATAATATTTTTTACTATCGCTTTTTTCTATCGAACTCTTTTCCGTAGCATGACATCACGCTGATACGTTATTTTTTCCGTAATGGCTTTTTACATAGTCGAGCACAATCGCTTGAAATTCTTCAGCGATATGTTCACCACGCAGTGTGACTGTTTTTTGACCATCTACAAAAACTGGTGCAGCAGGTGATTCACCCGTACCCGGTAAACTAATACCAATGTTGGCATGCTTAGATTCACCAGGGCCATTCACAATACAACCCATGACTGCCACATTCATACCTTCCACACCAGGGTAAGTATTTTTCCAAGCAGGCATTTGCTCACGCAAATAACTTTGTATGCGGTCAGCTAATTCTTGAAATACCGTTGAGGTAGTCCGTCCACAACCAGGACATGCAATCACCATAGGTGTGAATTTTCTCAACCCCATGGTTTGTAAAATTTCTTGACCAACAATGACTTCACGTGTGCGATCGCCACCTGGTTCAGGTGTCAATGAAATACGAATCGTGTCGCCTATGCCTTCTTGTAACAACACACCCAAAGCAGCAGTCGAAGCCACAATGCCTTTGCTACCCATACCTGCTTCAGTTAAACCTAAATGCAAAGGATAGTCACAACGTTTTGCTAGCTCTCTATACACAGCTATTAAATCTTGTACACCCGAGACTTTGCAAGAAAGAATAATGCGATCACGCCCTAAACCCAACTCTTCTGCACGCTGTGCATTTTCTATAGCAGAGGTCACAAGTGCTTCATACATCACTGCTTGAGCACTCCAAGGTTGTGCACGCTGCGCATTTTCATCCATGATGCGTGCTAACAACACTTGATCAAGACTGCCCCAATTCACACCTATACGAACTGGCTTATCGTATTTAAGTGCAATTTCTATCATTTGCGCAAATTGCGTATCACGCTTAGCACCCTGACCTACGTT
>CAMCXB010000053.1 GCA_945883145.1 Bordetella parapertussis
GAGATAAATTGATATTGATCGGAAGGTGTTAAGAACAAGGTTTCTACATCAGGCAGCAAATAACGATTCATCCCTGCCATTTGAAATTCATATTCAAAATCCGAAACTGCACGCAAGCCACGCACAATCACTCTAGCATCATGGCGTCGTACAAAGTCTTTTAATAAACCTGAAAAACTTTCTACATGCACGTTAGGATAATGACCTAATACTTCATGCGCGATTTCCATCCGCTCATCCAGTGAGAAAAACGGACTTTTAGCTTTGCTGTCTGCAACGCCCACCACCAATTTATCAAACAACCCAGAGGCTCTTCTTACTAAGTCTTCATGACCACGAGTAAGAGGATCAAATGTTCCAGGGTAAACAGCTGTCAGCATGGGGTGTCCTCATAATTTTCAGAGCACCCAACTGGTTGGGTAGCTCTCTACGGACGGGAATTATGCACTAATTTCAGGGCACAACCGCTGCTGTTAACAAAGCATAATTTACCGCGCCTGCCTTCCCTGAGCGCACCACCTCCCAACCACTAAGCCAATCAGGCAAAGGCAGCTCGGTAAAAGCTCCTGCATATTCAGCATAAACCAAACCACCGACTGCCAAGCGCGCTTTACACAAAGCCAACATGCTAGGCAACTTCTGTAATTGGTAAGGTGGATCCAAAAAGATGACATCAAACTGATCCTGCATAACCGACAGCAGCCTATGTGCATCGCCAGCCATGATCGTCATCTGACTTGCTTGTAGCTTTGTTTGATTTGCCTTTAACTGCGCAATCGCTGCCGGATGCGATTCCACCAATACTGCGCGAGCTGCACCGCGACTCATTGCCTCAAAGCCGAATGCGCCAGATCCCGCAAACAAATCCAAGCATGACAACTGAGACCAGTTTGCTTGCTTGAGATGGTCTAACCAATTAAATACGGTTTCACGCACGCGATCTGGAGTGGGTCGCAGACCTTCAATCTCAGGAACAGGTAAAGGCGTGCGCTTCCATAAGCCACCTATGATGCGTACTTGACGTGGTAACTGCCTAGGTCGATTTTTCATCTGTAGGCAAGCTTGAGTTAATTATTTTCTCTGCCCACGACTACGGTCACTATTTTGTCCATTGCAAGCTTACGATTAAAGGCAGCGCGCACATCAGCTAATGTCACCTTCGCTACTTGCGTAGTCCAAGTATCTAAATAATCGAGCGGCATTTGGTAATAACCAATGACGGCGATGTTATCTAAGATTTTGCGATTATTATCAATCCGCAGAGCAAATCCGCCAATTAAATTATCTTTTGCTGCTTTTAATTCTGCTTCGGTTGGTCCCGTTTGTAAGTAGGTCGTGATTTGTTCACGCACGACTTTTAATGCTTCATCTGCTTGATCTTTACGTGTTTGTAATCCAGCTTTAAAAGGACCTAGCTGCTCCATCGCATTGAAGTTACTATAAACACTGTATGCCAAGCCACGTTTTACACGTACCTCTTTCGTTAATCTTGAAACAAAACCGCCTCCACCCAGAATGTAATTACCGACAGTGAGTGGGAATACATCAGCATCACCACGCTGTAATGCTGGCATACCTATCACTATATGCGCTTGCGAAGCAGGATGCGGTATACGTTGCTCTACAGCCTGTGGCGTGACAACCGGTGTAATGGAAGGCAAGGAACCGCCTTGCGGTAAACGCGCAGTGAGTTGACGTGCTATCTCATCGGCTTGTGCGCGACTAATGTCACCAATCATCGCTATCACAGCCCGATTCGCTACATAGTGCTTAGCATGAAATTGCAGTAAATCTTCACGCGTTATCGCTGACATACTTTGTACTGTTGATTCATTGGCATAAGGATGATCACCATATGCTAAACGCCAAAATGCTTTATCTGCGATGGATTCTGGTTTGGTTTCCGCTTCTTTGATACCAGAAATCGACCGTGCTTTATCACGCGCTAGAAAATCTTCTGGCATGCTGGGATGTGCCAACAAACGTGCTATGAGCAAAATAGCTTGCTCTCTTTCAGTGGCTGATGAGAGTGACCGCACAGACAAACCACTACGATCTACCCCAGGTCCGCCACCACGTTGAGCAGCAATATCGGCAAAGGCATCTGAAATCTGCGCCTCTGTTAGCGCAGGCTCATCAACTCCACTAGGCAATTTAGCACTTCGCACACCTCGACCCAACATGCTATTGGTGAGAGCAGCAACACCGGATTTTCCTTTAGGATCACGCCTAGCACCCGCATCAAATTCTATGCTCACATCTAGCATAGGAATACTGTGATTCTCTACAAAATAAACACGCGCACCATTTTCTAAGGTCCAGTGCTGAATATTTAGTGCTGCTTGTGCAGTGGTTGAGACCAACAACACCAACATGATCAATAAATGTTTGAACATGACTAATAATCCTTGTTGTAAATTAATGCGCACAGAATTAATGACGCAGTCCAGCTGGGCTAGGTGCTTTTTTCTGACTTGCATCGACAGGCAAAGGTACGAGTGAAGCAACCGTGAGTTGATCATCAGTGAAATACTTCTTAGCGACTGCTTGCACTTGTTCTGGCGTGACCGCAGCGAGTTTTTCTATGATGCGATCTGTTAATTTATAAGAAATACCTGCCATCTCCATGCCACCGATTTCCATAGCCTGACCGAAAACAGAATCGCGTTTATATACTTGGCTAGCAATCAATTGACGTTTCACACGATTTAACTCTGAGGCTGATACACCCTCTTTCGCGATACGCGTGACTTCATCGCGCAAATGCTTCTCGAGTTGTTCTGTTGTTGTACCTTGTGCTGGCACACCCATCAACATAAACAAGCTAGGTCCCCGTGCGGTATTGTCATAGCTAGATCCTGCTGAAGTAGCGACTCTGTCAGTGCGTACTAATTTTGCGGGTAAGCGTGCATTGTCATAACCATCTAGCACTGCAGACAACACATCGAGCGCATGTGCATCATCATCTTTTTCTACATCACGCAAAGTAGGGGCTTTATAAGCTAGTACCAGATAAGGATTTTCTGCTGGCGCTTCTACCACCACACGACGAATACCCATTTGTTGTGGTTCATTTTGTGGTTTGGTTTTTGGTAGCGTTTTAACGGGAATCTTGCCAAAATATTTTTCAGCTTGAACAAACACCTGTTTAGCATCTACATCACCAGTTACCACCATGGTTGCATTGTTAGGTGCATACCATCGCTCATACCAA
Organism: Bordetella parapertussis; assembly: GCA_945883145.1. Classification (GTDB taxonomy): domain Bacteria; phylum Pseudomonadota; class Gammaproteobacteria; order Burkholderiales; family Burkholderiaceae_D; genus Pernthalerella. The sequence continues at coordinate 3,215 of CAMCXB010000053.1, forward strand.
GCTAAGGCATCTGCTGCTGTCATATTTTTTAAATCATCCATCCAACCCACAATAGGATTACGATAAGGATGCGCTACAAAAGCAGTGGCATTCAATGCTTCATAGACTTTAGAGATCGCTTGGTCATCGGTACGCAAACGACGCTCTTCCATCACCACATTTATTTCTTTTGCAAATTCCGCTTTATCCATGGTGAGGTTTTGCATACGATCAGCTTCTAGTGCCATCACATCTTCCAACCTAGATTTTTCTATTTGCTGAAAATAGGCCGTGTAATCTTTACTGGTGAAGGCATTATCGCGACCGCCGAGTGCGGCTACTTTTGCACTAAAGTCACCCGATTTTAATTTTTTTGTCCCTTTAAACATCATATGCTCTAGCACATGCGCCACACCCGTTGTGCCACTCAACTCATCCATAGAGCCTATGCGATACCAAATCATATGCGCGACAGTAGGCGCACGTTTATCTTCTTGCACAATAATGCGCAAACCATTCGCCAGCCTGAATTCTTGTGCTTGACTACCCGCTACTGCGTGGGGTGCTAACAATCCTAAACTGGTTGTCAGACAAACACTGAAACACGATAGATATTTAATCCAAAATTTCATCATCTCTGCTCTGCTAAAATAGGGCGTTCAAAAGGCAAGGAGCTTAGATTGTATCTGCTTGTTTTTATCTTCGCTTTTCACCCCATATAAATCAACCCGATGTTTAAATTTCTAGCTAAAAAGTCATCGGAATCTCCACCTCAGCCTGCAGCGGATAATTCCTCATCTTGGCTGTATAAATTACGTTCTGGCTTAGCGCGGACCTCATCGGGTATTAGCACGCTATTTACAGGCGTGAAAATTGATGACGACTTATATGACGAATTAGAATCCGCTTTATTAATGGCCGATGCAGGGGTGCAAGCAACTAAAGTCTTAATGGATAACTTGCGTAAGAAGGTTAAATCCGAGCAGTTAACTGAAGCTCTGCAAGTTAAAACTGCATTACATCAACTCTTGCTCGAGCTTTTGCTTCCTTTGCAAAAACCACTCACCATTGGTCAAACCTCCCCGCTAGTTATTATGATTGCTGGGGTTAATGGCGCAGGTAAAACGACCACTATAGGTAAACTCACTTTACACTTGCAACAACATGGCCTGAAAGTTTTGTTAGCTGCAGGTGATACATTTCGCGCTGCAGCTCGCGAGCAACTGGTGGAATGGGGTGAACGCAATCATGTTGCTGTAATTTCACAAGCTTCCGGTGATCCCGCAGCTGTTGCGTTTGATGCCGTACAAGCTGGCATCGCACGTGGAATGGATGTGGTGATTATTGATACAGCAGGACGCTTACCTACTCAACTCCATTTAATGGATGAATTAAAAAAGATTCAACGTGTAATCGGTAAAGGCTGTCCCGGTGCACCACATGAAACCTTACTGGTCATTGATGGTAATACCGGACAAAATGCACTTACGCAGGTGAAAGCCTTTGATGACGCACTAGGCTTAACCGGTTTAGTTGTCACTAAACTAGACGGTACTGCGAAAGGTGGCGTACTGGCTGCTATCGTTTCACAACGTCCTATTCCTGTTTATTTTATTGGAGTAGGTGAAGCTATCCAAGATTTACAACCTTTTGTTGCAGAAGATTTTGTCGAAGCTTTATTAGGTTAAAGCGAAACTATGTCCATCATTTTATTTTCAGATGTATCGCAAATTTACCCAGGTGAGATCAGAGCGATTTCGCATGTATCACTTGCGATTGAAGAAGGTGAATTAGTTTTTTTAATGGGGCCTTCCGGTGCGGGTAAGTCGACCTTATTAAAACTGATGGCAGGTATAGAGACGCCAAGTTCAGGCGTGCTACAAATCATAGGGCAAGATATGAAGCAGTTGCATCGCGCTGCCCTGCCTTATCTCAGACGTAAACTCGGTCTCATATTGCAGCAAAATAGTTTGCTAAATGATAGACCAGTTCTAGCAAATGTTATGTTGCCCTTGATGGTAGTGGGCGCAACACCGGAAGAAGCAGAACAACGTGCGCGTGTTGCATTAACTAAAGTGGGCTTAGCAAACAAAGCGGATGTGCTGCCTTATTCACTCTCCGGTGGCGAGCAACAGCGAGTTTCTATTGCGCGCGCTATTGTGCATAAGCCACGCATCATTTTGGCGGATGAACCTACTGCTAATCTTGATAGAGATAGCGCTCGTCAAGTATTAGACATGCTACAAGCTTTTAATGATGCAGGTGTTACTTGCGTCATCTCTACCCATGATGAACGTTTACTCGAACGTGCCAGTAAAATTTTTGTACTAGAGCATGGACGTATTACGGCAGTGCGTATGCCTGGTAATGAGGTGGGCTTATGAAATGGTTGATTGCGCACTGGCGTGCACTGTTTGATGCTGCATTCAAAATTAAAATGGCGCCACTCAGTTTTATCTTTAATGCCATTGTGGTTGCCTTAGCATTAGCCCTACCCATGTCAGGTTGGATTGTTTTACAAGAGTTACAGCCTCTATCGAACCAAGTTTCTGTTGATCCGGAAATTAGTATTTATCTTTCTATGGATTTGCCACGTGATAAAGCTGAATCCTTAGCATCTGAATTTAAGCATTTAACGAATCAGCATCAGGTTTCAGCATCACTAAAATTTGTTCCTCGTGAATCCGCTTTGGAGAATTTAAATAAACAAGCGGATCTTACGGATGTGGTCAGTACCTTAGGCTCCAATCCCCTACCTGATGCCTATGTTGTAAAACTGACTGGCAGCGCTTCAGATGCGAGAGTAAAACAAGTGCAAGAGTTGGCAAGCTCTCTTGAAAAAGTCGAAGGTGTGCACACGGTTCAGTTAGATACGCTTTGGCTAAAACGCCTTGCTGCAGTTTTTACACTAGCCAGCAGTTTGTTTTGGTTTGTCGCCGCTACTCTTTGCTGCGTTGTAGTGGCGGTTGTGTTCAACACCATAAGGCTGCAACTATTAACTCATGCGGATGAAATTAATGTGTCCCGATTATTGGGCGCAACCGATGCTTTCATTGCCCGACCTTTTTACTACACAGGCGCTTTTTTAGGTTTGCTTGCAGGCCTGCTCTCACTCGCGCTCGTACTGGGTGGCATACAGCTTTTAAATCAGCCGGTAGCGGCTTTGGCACAGTCTTATGGCACAGTTTTCCAGCTTAGTTGGCCAAATCTAGGTACGTTTCTTTTCCTACTTTTGGTGGGCGTCATACTCGGCTTTTTAGGCGCCTCCCTTTCCGTTTGGCGCAGTCTGCGTCGATCCCTGTAGTCTTTTACTACCTATCTACGTCTTTTTTTTTCTATAGCTAGCAGATTTTTTGATCGTGCTAACTTGTTTATTATCAAAATTAAAATAAAAAGTAGTCATTTATGCCGCTAGAGGCATTAGCACTCTCTCTTCGAGAGTGCTAATATAGCGTCTATGAGGTTTGTTTTATTCAGATCCGCAGTAATTCACACGTAAAGTCTTATAGGAGAAACAATGACAGCACCGTTCGCTTCCCAAGCCTTAGTGCCGGGTGGTCAGCAAGCGCTGGCTCTCGGTTTTTCTGGCAGTCTGGGAAATCTTGATGCTTATATTTCAGCAGTTAACCGTCTACCCATGCTGTCACATGAGGAAGAGATCTCGCTTGCACAGCGTTTACGAGATCAAAATGACTTAGCTGCTGCGCAAGCCTTGGTTATGTCCCATCTTCGTTTGGTGGTTTCTATAGCGCGTGGCTATCTAGGTTATGGCTTACCGCATGCTGATCTCATACAAGAAGGCAATGTAGGCTTAATGAAAGCGGTAAAACGGTTCGATCCTGATCAGGGCGTACGTTTAGTGTCCTATGCTATGCATTGGATTAAAGCTGAAATGCATGAATATATTTTACGCAACTGGCGTATGGTGAAGTTGGCTACTACGAAAGCACAACGTAAATTATTTTTTAATTTACGCAGTCATAAAACTGGCCTGGATACGATGACACCAGATCAAGTCAGCGCATTGGCTACTACGCTCAATGTTAAACCTGAAGAAGTAACGGAAATGGAAATGCGCATGTCAGGTCGCGACATTGCGCTTGAGTCACCAACTGACGATGATGACGATAAATTTTCACCTATTGCTTATTTATCTTCTGAGTCTACTGAGCCAGGTAAGGTTTTAGAATCACGTCAGTTTGATAAATTACAATCCGAAGGTTTAGAGAGTGCGTTGTCAAATTTGGATGCGCGTTCACGACGCATTATTGAATCGCGTTGGTTAGCTAATGATGATGGATCAGGTGCGACCTTGCATGATCTCGCTACTGAGTTCAATGTATCTGCTGAACGTGTGCGTCAGATTGAAGCTAGCGCTTTAAAGAAAATGAAAGCGTCTTTAGCCGAATATGTATAAGTGATACGCTGCATACTAAAAAGCCCTTCCGTCTAAGAAGGGCTTTTTTTATTCTTGCTGCGGATTCGATGTTGAATCAAGCAATGCACGTATGTCTTTTACTATCGGATCCGCACCTTGTCCATGTCGTATGAATAATCGTATGTGACCCTGCGTGTCAAATAGATAGCTACCTGCCGTATGGTCTATGGTGTATCCCGATCCTGATTTAGCCGGAATTTTTTGTACAAATAATTTAAATTCTTTCGCTACTTCATCAGTTGCTGCCTTGTCTCCAACCAATCCAAGAAAACGTGGATGAAAAGCAGGCACATAACGCGACAAGAGTGCAGGCGTATCTCTATCAGGATCTAGCGTAACAAATAAAATTTGAACCTTATCTGCATCTTTTTCTAACAACTGCATGACATTCGCCATCTCAGACAAGGTGGTTGGACACACATCGGGACATTGTGTATAGCCAAAAAATACGAGTACCAACTTTCCACGAAAATCTTCTATGGTCCGTGGTTGCCCATTGTGATCAATTAGAGAAAATTTTCGTGCATAGTCAATTCCAGTAATGTCGGTATTAACGAATGCAATTTTTGGGACTGAGGGAGTGAGCTTATTATCGCAAGCAACTAAAGCAGTCAGCGCAACTAAGATTAAAAACAGAATGCGCATAATCAAAATGGTAAATAATGATCGACTAGCAAAGCTACGAAAAGAATTGACAAGTAAATAATCGAATAAGTGAATGCTTGTCGAGCAATTAAATCAGAATAATGTTTATACAGTCGCCATGCGTACCAAAGATAAATGATACCTAATATGCTTGCACTAGCTAGATAAATCAAACCACTCATTTTGACTGCAAAGGGCAACATGGTTGTTGCCACTAATACGATCGTGTACAACAAAATCTGAAACTGTGTGAATGCAAGACCATGCGTAATTGGCAGCATAGGCAAACCAGACTTTGCATAGTCATCTCTTCTATAGAGTGCTAACGACCAGAAATGCGGCGGCGTCCATACAAAAATGATTAAAACTAATATCCACGCTTGCATAGGCACGTCATTCGCAATCGCAGCCCATCCTAATGCAGGTGGCATTGCACCTGAGAGTCCACCAATCACAATATTTTGAGGTGTCGCAGGTTTTAAGATGATGGTGTAAATCACTGCATAACCGACAAACGTTGCAAAGGTAAGCCACATCGTGAGTGGATTAACCAATGTATACAAGACCCACATTCCTGCGCCGCCAATCAGGCCCGAAAATAACAATGTTTGTACAACAGTGATTTCTCCGCGCGCCATTGGTCTACGTGCAGTGCGCGCCATACGTGAATCAATCTCACGTTCAACCAAACAATTGACTGCAAACGCTGCACCCGCTAATAACCAAATACCAATTGTTGCCGATAACAATAAACGCCAATCTGGCAACCCAGGAACGGCCAGAAACATGCCTATCACAGCGCAAAAGACGGCGAGTTGCGTCACCCTAGGCTTGGTGAGCGCCCAGTATTGCGCAATGCGATTAGTGTGAAGTGCCAGAGAGTTCATGCTTAGCGATCAGGTCAGCGAACTATGTTCGCTATGCTCTGTGCGAGCAGATTGCCCAGTTAGAGAGATCCGGTAGTTTAACATGGCAAGCAGAAAAACAAGCGCGGCAGCACCGGCATTGTGCGCGACTGCAACTGCCAAAGGCCAATCAAATTGAACGGTGACTGCGCCGGAGATAAGTTGCAATATCAGTACGACCAACAAACCTTGAGCAAGTTTTTTAAACGCTGAAATTTTCCACGTCTGATAGACCAGAGCACCGATCGCCACAACAACAACGAACGCAAAACAGCGATGTACCCAGTTGATTGCGACCAGCGCTGAGAAAGGTAAATACTCACCATTCGCTGTCATTCCTAAATGACGCCACAGTGTATATCCCTGCTCCAGATTCATCTCCGGCATGAATTGCGACTGACAGAGAGGAAATCCGCCACATGCTAAAGCTGCATAGTTGGTACTCACCCAACCGCCTAAAGCAATTTGCATCCCTAATAAAACAAACGTGACCGCAGCAAGAATTTTTAAATTATTTGTGATGATTGTGGTTACTGGCTCATACACTGTTTGTCGTAGTGCATGCCAACAAAGTAGCGCGAGTAAACTTAATCCTAATAACAAATGCGTCGTCACAATAATGGGCTGTAATTTCAATGTGACAGTCCACGCACCGAATGCACCTTGAATACAAACAAATACTAAGAGCACTAGTGGCAAAGCAGGATGATAGCGACTGATTTTATTTTTTCGCCAGTGGTGAACTGCGCCAACACAGATTGCAATGATAAGCACGCCAACTGCCATCGCTAGATAGCGATGTATCATTTCTATCCATGCTTTAAACACTGTCACAGGACCTGTAGGCATTGCAGACTGAGCCGCACTAATATCATCATGTGCTAAGAAAGGATTGGCTTCACCATAACAACCTGGCCAATCGGGGCAACCCAAACCTGAATCCGTTAAACGTGTAAATGCACCAAAGACAATTAAGTCAAAAGTTAAAAATACCGTTACCCAAGCCAAACGTTTAAATTTATCTTCACCTCTTGAAAGATAAACAATCACGCCTGGCACTAGCGCGATAATGAGACCTTTTAATGCAAGCAACATCCACATAGATTTATCCTATGCGTGAAGCTCTAAGTAATTTAAGAATATCTTTTTTAATTTTATTCGGATCACCTGCTTTAGGAAAACGCATCATAAGATTTCCTAGAGGATCAATCATATAAAGATGATCTTCAATTTTTGTATCTGCTTCGGCTGGCAGCCACGCATGTAATTCTGCACTCTGCGCTCTGAATAAATGCGTTCCATCATATTCACGCATTAAAACTATTTCTAGCGGCGCTTTATCTGTGATTAACCATACACGCTCTATACGATCCATTTCTTTACCTTGAGTTAATCGTATTTGTCGCATGAAGAATAATTTTTCCTTACATGCTTTATCGCAGTTTGCGCTATCAACTTGTAAAAAAATCCATTTACCTTTGAACTGATTTAAGTTGGCTGGTTGTCCATCAATCGTTTGCAGTGCAAGTTGCGGAATGGGATAAGCACGCGGATCTAATAATGCGCCATAGTTAGTCCGTGTTTCCGGCTTAATTAAGTAATACGTTACATAAGAAAAAATCAAAGGTGCAGCACAGGCAGCAATTACCAATAACAAAATGATTTTGTTTTTACGTGTAGTACCGTGTTGAACTTCGGAAGATGTTTGTTTAGCTTGCACGCTTGATTCCTGTCGCTATAAAAAATAATAAAGCAGTGACTGCCAATCCATACCATTGAAAGGCATAGCCACTATGTTTTTCCATACCTAAGCTAGGTTGTGGCCAATCTCTAATTAAGCCATCTGCTGATTCACTGGTTTGCTCAATAATGAAATTTTCTATTCTTAGCCCACTCGCTTTACTTAACTCAGTCACTTCTAGATTTTGTCTGATCACGCCAGACTGAAATGCTGGCTCACTACCTAATTGCATCACGTGACCTACTGATTCACGCACCTTACCTTCTAGTTGCAGCACACCTTCTGGTGTGGGTATGATCGGCAATTGAACGCGATTTTGTGAATCACGTGGCAGCCATCCACGCATTACTAATAGGATTTTTTCACTATCCTTTAACTTAAAAGGCATGAGTAAATAGAATCCCGCTTTACCTTGATAAGGACGGTTATCTAAATAAATGGGCCACTGCGCTATGAATGATCCCGTCATCTGCACAGAGCGGAAATACGCTGGCGCTTTTCCTTCATTTAACAATTGCATATCGAGTGGTGGCAGTGCAGCTTGCAAGGTCTGTTCACTTGCCAGTCGCTGCTTTTCCTCTGCGCGACGCGACTGCCAATTCCCTAGCGATAGCGCGATCAATGCCACCATCACGGCCGCTAAAAAGGGGATGAATCGGAAAGTAAATGACATTCGCATTACAATGGTTCTCTGGCAAGTTTGCTGTTGATCTTAAACTCTTTAACCACATCATTTAATTCGGCGCTGCTAGCTAGAATTACAATCTGATAAAACACACACTATCATGAAAATTCTTGTCGCGATTGCCTTCATTCTTATCATTGCCAGCTTGGGCTCAGCGCTAATTTTTTTAATGCGCGACAAAGGTCAAAGTAACCGCACAGTCTATGCATTAGCCCTGCGTGTCGGCTTCTCTATCTTGTTATTTGCCTTACTATTAATTGCGCATCACTTAGGCTGGATACAACCTACAGGTATTGTGTATTAATCCTGATTTTTTTGCTGAAGCATGAAAAAAGCCGCACCGAAGTGCGGCTTTTTTATATGTTGCGAATTACAGCCAGTACACAACAACGTAGAGACCAAGCCATACTACGTCAACAAAGTGCCAGTACCAAGCAGCGCCTTCGAATGCGAAATGATGGTCAGCAGTGAAGTGACCTTTCATTACACGATATAAGACTACGGACAACATGATCGCACCCATGGTTACATGGAAGCCATGAAAGCCAGTCAACATGAAGAAGGTGGAACCGTAGATACCTGATGTTAATTTCAAATTAAGTTCTGAATAAGCATGCATGTACTCATAAGCTTGGAAGCCCATGAAGATTGCGCCTAACAAAATTGTCGCAAACAACCAAAGCGCTGTTTTACTGCGATCACCCGCACGTAATGCATGATGAGAAATCGTCAGCGTTACACCTGAAGCCAACAATAAAGCAGTGTTAATTGTAGGAATGGGGAAAGGACCCATGGTCTGGAATTTATCCACCACACCACCAGGACCACCCGTACCCCAATGTGCTGCAAAATCTGGCCACAGGAGTTTGTGATCTAAGTCAGCTAACCAAGGCATGCTGATGCTACGAGCATAGAACAAAGCACCGAAGAAGGCGCCAAAGAACATGACTTCAGAAAAGATGAACCAGCTCATGCTCCAACGATAAGAAGTATCGATACGTGCGCTATATAAACCACCTTCGGATTCAGAGATAGCTTCACCGAACCAGAAATACAGTACAGCCAACATCGCCACAATGCCGAGTAAATTAACTGGCTGACCCCATGCAATACCATTCACCCAAGCAGAAGCACCTGCCATCGTGATTAGCATGGATAAACCAGCAAGTACCGGCCATTGCGATGGATTCGGTATGAAATAATATGGCGCTTTGCCTTGTTGTGTGCTCATCTACATCCCCTGATTACAGTGTTCAAACAATTCATTTTGCAACTACCATTTTTACTATGAACAGCAAAGTCATAATAAAAATAATAGCCGCAATCACTCCAGCAATAATGACATACAGTGGATTCAGTTTCGCTGTGTCTTCTTCATAGTCGCTATTTTTTCGCACACCGAAGAAAGACCACATCACAGCCTTAACTGTCGCTAGAAATGACATAGGACGCTGAGTTGCTTCTTTCAGTTCTTCCATATGCTCTCGAGCTAGCTCGCCTGTTTTTTAACTGCAATACCCACTTCAAAAAATGTATAAGACAAGGTAATGATCTTTACACTCTTAGGCAAAGCCGGATCTATATAAAAACTCACCGGCATTTGTCTTTTCTCTTTTGGCCCTAATACTTGCTGCTTAAAACAAAAGCACTCAAGCTTTTTAAAATGCTGTGCTGCTTCTTGTGGCGCATAACTAGGAATCGCTTGAGCCTCCATGCTACGCGACTGAGTATTCTCAACCTCATACACCACGAGCGCCATTTCTCCAGGATGCACCTGAACGCTAGATTGCAAAGGACGAAAATGCCAAGGCCCTTGCGAATTTGCATCAAATTCTATGGTCACAGTTCGACTACTGTCGATTTGTGAATTTACTGATGTAACTGTTTTACTTTCCTGTACAGCCAACACATTGATACCTGTCAGCTCACAAATCTTTTGGTATAGCGGTACTAAGGCATAACCAAACGCAAACATCATGATGGCAATCAAACCTAACTTGCCGAACATCTTCACGTTACGTTTTGCTAGTCTTTCTTTTCGCCCCTGTTGTGCATCCATTTCAGCGCAACAAGCCTTGCTTCACAATCACACCCACAAAAAATACGACTGCAACTGATAATAAAATCAGTGCAGTACGAAAATTGTTGTTTGATTTATTTTGATCAGACATAAGGTCTAGTTTGCCGGTGGCTTAACACCACCGGCATCAGAAAAATTACTTAACAGTCGGAGGTACTTCAAATGTATGGAAAGGTGCTGGGCTAGGAATGGTCCACTCCAAACCTTCTGCGCCATCCCATGGTTTATCTGCTGCTTTTTCACCACCACGAATTGCTGGTAGAACAACCGCAAACAAGAAGTAAACCTGTGACAAACCGAAACCAAATGCGCCTATAGAAGCAATCATATTGAAGTCAGTGAACTGCGCGGCGTAGTCAGCATAGCGACGTGGCATACCCGCTAAACCCAAGAAGTGCATAGGGAAGAAGGTGACGTTGAATGTGATCAACGAAGCCCAGAAATGGAACTTACCGCGTGATTCGTTGTACATGAAGCCTGTCCACTTTGGTCCCCAGTAGTAGAAACCAGCAAACAGTGAGAACAAGGAACCCGCTACCAAAACATAGTGGAAGTGCGCTACAACATAGTAGGTGTCTTGCATTTGAATATCGACTGGCGTAATTGCCAAAATCAAACCTGTGAAGCCACCCATAGTGAACACAAACAGGAAGCCGACTGCAAATAACATCGGTGTTTCAAACGTCATAGAACCGCGCCACATAGTCGCAATCCAGTTAAATACTTTTACCCCCGTTGGCACAGCAATCAACATAGTGGCGTACATAAAGAACAATTGGCTAGTGACAGGCATACCGGTTGCAAACATGTGATGCGCCCAAACGATGAAGGACAAGATCGCGATAGACGATGTTGCATACACCATGGAAGCATAACCAAACAATGGCTTACGAGCGAATGCAGGAATGATTTGAGAAACAATACCGAACGCTGGCAAGATCATGATGTACACCTCTGGATGACCAAAGAACCAGAAGATATGTTGATACATCACAGGATCACCACCACCTGCCGCATTGAAAAATGAAGTTCCGAAATGACGATCAGTCAACGTCATGGTGATTGCACCTGCCAACACTGGCATAACAGCAATCAGTAAGTACGCAGTGATCAACCAAGTCCAGCAAAACATAGGCATCTTCATCAGTGTCATGCCAGGAGCGCGCATGTTCAAGATGGTAGTGACGATGTTAATCGAACCCATGATCGAAGAAGCACCCATGATATGCATGGCGAAAATACCCATGTCCATACCAATACCCATCTGGGTTGATAACGGTGCATACAAGGTCCAACCTGCTGCTGTCGCACCACCAGGTACTAGGAACGAACCAACTAACAGAATCGCTGCTGGTGGTAACAACCAGAAGGAGAAGTTATTCATACGCGCGAAAGCCATGTCCGCAGCACCGATTTGCAATGGAATCATCCAGTTTGCAAAACCTACGAAGGCCGGCATGATGGCACCGAACACCATGATCAAACCGTGCATGGTGGTTAACTGATTAAAGAACTCAGGCTTAAATAATTGCAAGCCTGGTTGGAAAAGTTCAGCACGAATACCTAATGCTAGAACACCGCCAGTCAATAACATTGCAAACGAAAACCACAGATATAAGGTGCCGATATCTTTATGATTGGTCGCAAACAACCAACGCTGCCAACCATGAGGATGATGATCGTGCGCGTCGTGACCGTCGTGTGCGTGATCGATAGTTGTACTCATCTGATTCTCCTGATATTTCGATTCAATGCGAAATTATTTGCGTGCAGCTAAAACTTCAGCTGCTTGCACCATGTTTTGACCTGCCTTGTTTGACCAATGATTACGGGTATAAGTAATCACTGCAGCAATTTCAGTGTCAGACAAAGTTTTCCATGAAGGCATAGCGTTCTTACCATTCAACAGCATAGCAATTTGATCGCCCTTAGGTCCATTCACTACTTTTGATCCATCCAATGCAGGGAAAGCACCTGGTACACCTTTGCCGCTGTCTTGATGACAAGCTACACAGTTAGATGCATAAACTACAGCACCTTTGGTATTGAGCTCAGCCAAAGTTAGCGCTTTATTTGCATCTTCTGCATCAGCACTTGAGCCCTTCTTCTTATCTGCTACCCATTTTGCGTAATCTGCTTCGCTAAGAACATTCACAACGATAGGCATGAAGGCATGCTCTTTGCCACACAGCTCATAACAGTTACCGCGATAAGTTCCGACTTTCTCTGCTTTGAACCATGTGTCGCGTACAAAACCTGGAATCGCATCTTGTTTTACGCCCAAGGCTGGAACACCCCAAGCATGAATCACATCATTCGCTGTAGTGACGATACGGATTTTCTTATTCACTGGCACAACGAGTGGATTGTCCACTTCAATTAAATAGTTGTCGCCCTTAGTTGCACCTTCATGAATTTGATCACGTGGGGTAGCCAGTGCTGAGTAATAAGCAATACCTTCGCCCTCACCCTTGATGTAGTCATAGCCCCATTTCCATTGCATACCCGTGGCTTTAATGGTGATGTCGGCATTCGATGTGTCTTTCATCGCCACCACAGTTTTAGTTGCTGGCAAAGCCATCAAAATAACGATAATGAATGGCACGACTGTCCATGCGATCTCAACTGTGGTGCTCTCATGAAAGCTAGCTGCTTTGTGACCTAGTGATTTACGATGCTTGAGTATGGAGTAGAACATCACACCAAATACAGCAAGGAAGATAACTACACAAATCACCATCATCAAGGTATGCAGCTGATAGATGTCAGATGCAATCGCTGTCACAGGCGGT
>CAMCXB010000054.1 GCA_945883145.1 Bordetella parapertussis
CGTTTAGGGTGTATCAATCATGCCTTGTTAACAGCAGAAGTAATAAAAGCACGTGGATTGAATTTAGTGGGATGGGTCGCGAATCAGATTGATGTAAACATGTCGCATCAACAAGCTAACTTGCAAGCTTTAGAGCAAAGATTATCAGCGCCATTGATTGGTGTCGTGCCATGGATGGCAGCAGTCAGTGCGCAAGTCGCCGCCGATAAAATAGACATATCTCGAATTAAAAATTGGCAATCATAATTTCGTAGGTACGATTAGCGCAGCGCAATCGTACGTTCGTATTGCGATGTGTGGTGGTATAAAATTTTGCGTACGATTACGCTGCGCTAATCGTACCTACTTGATAATACGTCCCATAAAAAACATCCCGACTCTAGGTCGGGATGCTTTTTTCAACGGTATCAAACTAAGCGTACATTAGAACATGTAGTTAGCTTTCACGCCCATGATCCAGTTACGACCAGGGGCGGGTTCGAAGAAGCGAGTATTCGTATCGTTCACTCGAATTGATCCTATGTAGTTTTGATCGAATATATTATCAATGCGGGCATACTCAGTGAATTTCCAATTGCCTTGTCTTTGTTGAAAGCTACTCCGTATACTATAGATAGTGTAATCAGGTGCTGCATCAGTATTTGTGTCATCCACATATACTTTACTGTTGTATCTAGCTTCTAAAGCCGTTTGGAAATTCATAGGCTGATATTTCCATGCTAATTCAGCGTAAATTTGCGAGCGATAGGTCCCAGGAATATTTTTCCCAGAATTGAAATTTGAATCTTTGTCAAAAATAGCGTTTAAAACTGTATATGCTGCATATGCTGAAAAATTATTATTAAATTTTTTCTCTGCTGATAATTCAGCACCATTACGAGTTGTATTGCCGGCATTTTGATATGTTGTGAAAGTACCTCCGCTCTTAACAACAATTTCATTTTCTGTTGTTATATTAAATAGAGCTGCGTTTATCCGAGTATCTTCAGATGGTAGCCATTTACTACCGATTTCAATATTGGTACTTGTACTTGGTTTAAGAGTAAGATTCGGCCCATTTCCAGAAGTATCACTAAATGTTGCTTCAATTAATGTAGGGGTTTCAAAACCTTTACCGTAGTTTGCATAAAAATTTAGTACAGGATTTGCTTTAAAAGTTAATCCTATTACAGGTATGGTTTTACTGTAATTTGCATTTCCTGTTCCATTTCCATTAGAGGCAGGTAAGTTATCAAGAACACTTAAATTTAAACTTGTGCGACGAACTCCGGCATGTAAATCCCACTTTGGATCAATTGACCACAATCCTTGTGCATATTGATCAAAATTTTGTGCATTTTGTGTTTCATCACGATTAGGCGTAGCTGCAGTAATCTCTCCTGCAGAAGTGGCTCTATCAAGTCGCCCGTCTTTCATGAATCCAACATTCATTCCATATGTAAGCTGATAAGGTTTGTCGAGTAAACTTCCTTTGTTTGTAATTTTTACTTCAGCACCAGAAAAATTTCGACTAATGCTACTTGCTCTTCCGGTTGCTCCTAATGATAAGTATTGTAAATTTTCTCTTTGACCAGCATAGGCTATTAAATTGATTGAATTAGAAGAATCAATCTTGTGTTCAAGATTGAAACCAAATTGTGTGTTACTTCGAATAACACGAGTATTATTTGTGATTGAACCAGAGGACACTCCTGTGGGAGTTACGAATGCTGATGGTTCTGTGCCTGCAGTTGCCGTTCTTCTTAATCCACCTGGATCTTGTGCAAACTGATCAAACCAACTTGTTAACATAGTCAGTTTAGTATCTTCAGCAATCTTAATACCTAACTTTGCTGTTGCTTGACGTTTGTCATTCGCACTTTGTTGACGGAATCCGTCTGAGTTGTAATCAGAATAGTTGACTAAATATTCCACACCATTTTTTGTACCGGCTGCTTGTACTGACTCACGACGGGTGTTGAAGCTACCAAATAAAATATCACCGCTCACTTCTGGTGTGGCAGGTGCTTTGTCGGTGAACATTTGTATAACGCCACCGGATGAATTGCCATACATAGCAGAGAAGGGTCCACGCATGACTTCGATCGAGCTCATCGCGCCGAGGTCTACACTACCTGGATTACCTATGCCATCAGGCATAGACAGTGGAATGCCATCAACGTAAACGCGAATACCACGTACGCCAAATGAAGAACGAGCACCGAAGCCGCGTGAAGAGATTTGCGGATCTTGCGCCATTTGATTACGGTTTTGTGCAGTGATGCCAGGTACGCGTGCCAAACTTTCTGATAGCGTCATTTTTACGCCGCCATTTTGTATGGTGTCTTTCTCGACTTTGTCGATAGACATAGGCAAGTCAAAGCTGTCTTGTTCTACACGCGTAGCGGTGACAACAACAGGTGACAGGGATTTGGTTTCTTGTGCAGCAGCGTTAGCAATAAAACATGCTGTAATCATTAAGGAAAGGCTGGTTCTTTTCATGCTCGTCTCTTTATGCCCTCGGGCTCAATTTCAAAAAAGGCATGATGCTACCTTAGTGAGTGGGTCGTATGCATCAGTAAAATCATGATTTGTGACCAGATCGTCACTTTGCGTGTGTAACGTTTTTAATTTAATCAGTTAAGTTAAGAATTAACCGAGGTTTGTTATTAGTTTAAAAACGATAGCGATAAAAAAACGACCCCTAAGGGTCGTTTAAAACAAATGGAGTTCTTATAAACTCATTACGGAAATCTAGGTCTGGTATTAACGATTCGCGATGTACATGGTGATTTCAAAGCCAAAACGTAAGTCAGTTGCTGCTGGTGTGGTCCAAGTCATAATTATCTCCAAAATTAAGGTTGTTTGAACGTCTGACAGGTTAACCTGCATTAAAGATGATTGTGCCTGTTCGAGTACTGACCTGCACGAGCGAATCGCGTATTTATCTCTCATGATTTTCATGAACGTTAAGGCTTTGTTCTGCGCTTGAGCAATTCGCATGTGCACTCTGCTGCCGCTGTAACGATCAACTGTTAAGATGTTTACTAGGAAAAGACTGACTGGCAGTGTTCACTGCTTGAGTGCAGCGAAGTATTCTAATTATGACAACAAATTCAAGTTCAGGAATTCAGGCAGCACCACTGTCACAAGCTATGCCTATTCCCACTTCTATGAGTCTGCGACTCAAAATAAATCTGATCTTTGTAGTGTTGACGATTTTAGTCTTCAGCATTCTGATTGCTTTCGAGATGAATGCAACGCGCAAAAGCGTGGCTGAAGAGATGGAAGCATCTAGTCGCATTGCTTCTCAATTGCTGGGTCGACTAGGTAGTATGTATAACAATAAAAATCTTCCCGAATTGGTGGAGTTTTTACGTGAGACCGGCCGTGTACGTGCACAGGAAATTAGTTTGCATAGTCTAGATGGTGAATTGTTATATCAGTCTCCACCGTCAGTATATAAAGCTGGTCGCAATGCGCCGCAATGGTATGCGTCTTTAATTGCACCACCTGAGTCCGTACGTGTGATTGAATTAAGTAATGCACGTATTACCATGCGTACTAATCCTACTCGCGCAGTTTTAGATGGTTGGGATAATTTAGCTGATATTTTATTTGCGCAGTTTGTATTATTCATCATCGCTGATATCATGATTTTTTGGTTAGTCAGTTATTGGTTAGCGCCGTTAGAAAAAATTGAACGTGGATTACGTGAGATTGAACAAGGTGCGCATCATGTCAGATTACCTGCTTTACAAGGCAAAGAAGCAGGACAAATGGGTCGTGCATTTAATCGTATGGCGCAAGCGGTAGAAGATAATATACAAGTGCGACAAGCAACAGCCGAAGCGCAAGCACGCTTAGCAACGCAACGTGAATTCACACAATTGCTCTATGCTCGGATAGAACAAGAGCGTGCTGCAATAGCACGTGAATTACATGATGAGTTAGGACAGTCCTTAACGGGTATACGCTCGATTGCTAAATCCATGTTGCAACATGCGGATGTAGCAGGCAGTCCGATTCAGCGCTCAGCACAAATGCTGTTTGATACAGCAGGCATGATGTCAGATGCCATGCATAGAATGATTCCGCGTTTACGTCCCATACAACTAGAAGGTATGGGTTTGGTTGATGCAGTACGTGATTTACTCACTGCGACACAACTGAATAATCCTGAATTAAAAACTGAGTGTGAAGTGCAGGGTGATCTACCTGTGCTGAATCAAGAATGTGAACTGCATGCTTACCGCATTATTCAAGAAGCGATCACGAATGTAGTGCGGCATGCAAAGGCTAGTCGTACCCATGTTTGCATTGCAGTTAAAGATCAGTGTCTTGTGTTGTCGATTGCAGATGATGGACAGGGTGCACAAAGTTTGCAGCGTGTAGGTCATTATGGTGTGCTGGGTATGCAAGAGCGTGCAGCCTCATTAAATGGTAAGGTTATTTTTCAAACAGCTGCTATGGGTGGCTGTGAAGTGTTAGTGACATTGCCACTTGCCTCACCAGTTAATGCATCACATCACGAAAGTCAGGTATGAGTAAAAAAATTACAGTGATGTTGGTGGATGATCATGCCGTAGTGCGGTTTGGTTTTAGGATGTTGTTAGAAGCCACAGAAGATATACAAGTAGCAGCAGAGGCTGAGTCCGCTGAGATTGCTTATCAACAGATACCGATTGTAAAACCGGATGTGATTGTCATGGATATCTCGCTTGGTGGCACCATGGGTGTGGAAGCAACGCGCCGCATTGTAGCGCGTGACAAAATGGCTAAGGTCTTAGGTTTATCTTCACATGAAGATCCTAGCTATGTGCGCTATATGTTGAAAGCAGGAGCATTGGGTTATTTATCCAAACGTAGTGCACCAGATGAATTAATTCATGCGATACGTCAGGTTTCTGAAGGTCGTATGTATATAGAGACCCATCTATCACAGCGTATGGCACTAGAAGAATTTAATGGTGAGAAAAGCCCTATAGAAGTACTATCAGATCGTGAGTTTGGTGTATTTATACAATTGGCTAAGGGTCAATCAGTCAATCAAATTGCTGAGATTTTAAATATCTCACCGCGCACAGCAGGTACGCATCTCTATAACGTAAAACAAAAACTCGGTGCAGCAAATCAAGCTGAATTAACCTTAATTGCGGTTAGACATGGTTTGATTGAATTATAAAAATCCAAGACAAGTTCTTTTTCATTGCACAGATCAATTCACTCAATCACAGTGACTGGTTGAGATTTCAAAGCATGCTCAGGTAATTCGGCTAGTCGTAATGGTCGTCCTAGGAAAAATCCCTGTGCTTTTTGTATGCCAAGTTCTATCAATATGGCGAGTTCTTCAGATGTTTCCACTCCCTCGGC
This sequence comes from Bordetella parapertussis, assembly GCA_945883145.1. Classification (GTDB taxonomy): domain Bacteria; phylum Pseudomonadota; class Gammaproteobacteria; order Burkholderiales; family Burkholderiaceae_D; genus Pernthalerella. Next base: position 5,353 of record CAMCXB010000054.1, read on the forward strand.
AATCAGTTGACTGCCTGTATCTCTAGAAAAATGGACTAAGGCGACAGCGAGTGCACGTTTCGCAGGATCCTTATCGATACCCCGTGTCAGACTCATATCGAGCTTGATGTAATCAGGTCGTAAATTCAATATATGTCGAAAGCTAGCATAGCCTGATCCTGCATCATCGACTGCAATCTTTAGTCCGCGTGCGCGATAGGGTTTGAGTCTATCTGCTATTTCTTCATACTGATTGACTGCATCATGTTCTGTGATTTCTAAGGCAATGCGCGATAAATCAATATGTTCATTAAAGAGTTGCGCTAGTGATGCTGAGGTAATGGTTTGTGGTGAGATATTCATGCTGACATAGGCATCATCATGAAAAAATTGCAGACTATGCATCGCAAGTTCAATCGCCCGTATTTCTAAATGTATGCCCATGCCGATTGCATGCGCTTCACGAAACCAGATATCGGGTGCATTGACAGGGAGATCAGGAAAGCGTGATAGTGCTTCGAAACCAGATATTTTTTTTGGTAGTAAATCAAAAATAGGTTGATAGGCGATATACATGGATTCACCACGTATGATTTTATTCACCACATCTAAGGTGATTTGTTTAATTGATTTTATACGACGTATACGTTCTATCGCTTTACAGGCAAGTTCAGCGAAAGCATGAGTCAGTGCAAGGTCGCGCTGATTCAGAGAGGGATCGGATTGCCGACTCAAACAGCAAAAAGTGCCGAACAAGCTACCGTCAGATAAATAGAGTGGCACATTGATATAAGAACCTATGTGAATTTTTGTGGATTCAGGAATGGAAATATCATTCGAGTTTCTTGCATCATTTATTAATTCAGGTACTTCTCCCTTTGCGATCAGCTGATAGTAAGTTGCATCCAGTGATTCAATGATGCCGGCTTGTATGGGATTGTTTTCTATCTCGGAATCCACATAGCGATAAATTCGTTTCTCTCCCATGAACTCAGTCAGAAAAGATATTTCCATATTTAAATGCGATCGAATGGCTTTTAAAATATCTTGTACTGCGCTAGCCTCAGTTTGATTAGCGAAATCAGTGTGACTTAAAATCAAGCGTTTCATTATGTAATCGCTTTTTTAATAGACAGAGTTTTATCTATATTTATGAAACTCAAATAGGAGGCAACAATAATCAGGATTCAGCTTTAATGTAAGTGTTCCTTTAAGTAGGCATGCATTTTAGGTGGCGTCAACGAGGTAACATCTTTGCAGATCTCTTCTCGAATAATTTTTTGAATTTTTTTAGGAATTTTCTTGCGTAGCATGCCAAGGAATGCAGGTGCAGCCACGATGGAAATTTCAGTGTAATCGTGTTTGTCATAATGCTGTTCAAGATGACTAGCAATTTTTTTGCAAAATAATTCATCACTATGTTTGAGTGCAGTAGTGTTGGGTTCGGCTGTGCTCGATTGAGCATGTTTGCCTTTACCGCTAAAGCGACCACGTGCATCTGTTGCGAGTTCATGCTCCGCCATTCTGGCTTCAGGATTAAGAAAGTCATCGAGCTCGATTAAGGCTGCACTCGTTACATCGACTTCAAATACACGAGCGCGATGTCCATCTGCCACTAATACCCATTTTTTGTCCATAGCCTATCCATGTAAGTGACTAGCTATTCGACCACTATAAAAGCGAGTAGTTCATATCAAGCTGATTCCTTGAGTGGAATAGGTGCTTGATACTAGTCATAACTTTGCATGAAAGAGCCAACTTAAACGGACTTGATTACATCGGACAATTTTTCAATAAAAAACTTAATTGATTTTGCTCAACTGATTGTGGATTTCTGAGGAGTAGGCTGCAATGGTTATGTTAGTCAGTAGCGATGAAAAAAATGAAAACACTACATACCCACTACGATAATTTAAAAATAGCGCGGGACGCACCGCCAGAAGTTATACGTGCAGCATATAAAATTTTGTGTAAGAAATTCCATCCTGACCATCATCAAAATAATCCAACAACTACCAAGACTTTTCAGTTAATCAGTGTGGCCTATCATGTGTTGTCTGATCCCACATTAAGGCGAGAGCATGATGCGTGGATTGCTAAGGAAGAGGCAAGGCTAACGAAGGTGACTGTAGAAGTAAATCCAACTCAGAAAAAACCAATACGTTCGCATCAAGTTCGTCGTTTAACTGATAGACGTAAAACTAGAGCAGTTTATTTAAGAGAGAGTCGTTTTACAGAACTTGGACGATGGTTGCCAAATTCTCGTGATCTTGTGTTCTGGGTGACTTTTGTTTTTATTGCAGTTTTGTTGCTCTCATTTTTTCGACCGCGCTGAGCGTTTATGTTGTCCGCAATTGTCGTTTGAGTAGTTTGCCGTTGGGATTGCGAGGTAAGGGAGCATCAGTAAAAAAACTTGCTTCAGGTACTTTGTAATCAGCGAGGCGTGAAGCGCAATGCTGTTGAATATGTTCATGGGTGAGTTGTGCTTTAGGTGCGTAAATATAAGCATGCACACGTTCACCTAACACTGGACAAGGATGTCCAACCACAGCAGCTTCCACTACACCGGCTAATGCCATGAGCGTGTTTTCAACTTCAACTGAATAAATTTTATAGCCACCACGATTTATCATATCTTTGATACGATCAAAGAGTCGTACTAAACCTTGTTCATCCACAGAGCCTAGATCACCTGAACGCCAACCTCCGCGTAAAAAACCTTTTTCAGTTGCGACTGGATTATCCCAATAAGCAGGCACTACCATAGGTCCATTAATTAAGAGTTCACCTGAAGTAGAGGCGGGTAGTGTTTCACCTTCATCATTGATGACACTGATTTCTGCGCAAGGTGCAGCAATACCTACACTGTCAGTATGAACCGCAGACAGTCCTAGAGGCATGATGGTTGCAGGTGAAGTGGTCTCAGTCGACCCATAACAATTGACGAGTGTTAGTCCTGGTATGTTTGCTGCCAGTGTATCGATGGTTGCGCTCGGCATAGGTGCACCACCAAATCCACCAATACGCCATGCAGATAAATCCACTTCTTTAAATGCAGGTTGCAATAAGCAGAGTTGATACATCGCGGGCACCATCAAACTAAAGGTAATCCGTTCACGTGCAGCGAGTTTGACAAAATGTTCGGCTTTGAATTCAGGAACAATAATGAGTGAGCCCACTACATGCGTCATGACAGCAATCAAAGCGATCAAACCTGTGACATGACTTGCTGGCACTGCTAATGCACCGCGTTCACCTCGCCCAAACTTCATACAGACTTGATAATGCATCACAGAGTGCGCAATATTAAAATGCGTGAGCATCGCGCCTTTAGGATTGCCGGTGGTGCCGGAGGTGTACAAGATCACAGCGCAATCTTCTTCGTGCACTTGTGCCGCTGTTACTGGAGCGCCTTGTAAGCTAGCTAAAGCAATCGCTCCATCGGTTTCACCCACAGCAATACGCAAACGACATGCAGGTGCTTCTTCGCTTGAAGCGATACGATCTGCTAATTCTGCATCAAATACCACAGCGGTTGCAGTGCATTGATTAAGAATGAAATTTAAGCCTGGCTTTTGTTCGCGTGTGCCGACTGGTACAGTAATGGCGCCTATTTTTTGTAAAGCATATAAAACAAAAATGAATTCTGCTTTATTAGAGATGAACATGACGACACGATCACCTGCTTGTATGCCTAAAGCCGCAAAGCCTGATGCGATGCGATTTATTTCTTGATCTGCTTGTTGATAGGTCCAACGTTCATCATTGCAAGCGAGCGCTTCATCGAATGGCGCTACAGTGACGGCATGGGAAAATAAGCCATAAAAAGAAGTAGGGCGCTCAGCGAAGCACCACATTTCTCTGCTATCAAAATGTGTTTCTCTGCGCATAGGGGGCAGAGTGATGTGCTTATTCCATGCAATCATTGTGGTGTAATTATTATTAAGCAGTTTGCATATTTGCACCACGTTCAATCACCACCTCAGCATTGAGTAGATTTTTTGAATGGTTTAAATCGGATTGTGCAATTAATACAGAAACAGTCGTGCCAGCTAAACCTGCAATGACTTCAGACAAGCGTTGTGAAAGTGCCGGTGCTACACCTTCAAAGGGTTCATCTAATAATAATAAGCGTGTGCCGATTGATAAAGCACGTGCTAAGGCAACCAGTTTTTGCTGACCGCCTGAAAGTAGTAGCGCACGTCTATCTTTCATTTCTATGAGTTCAGGTAATACGCTATAGACAAAATCTAAACGTTGTTGTGGATGCGCTAGCTTAGCCGTCCAAACAGGGATGAGGATATTTTCTTCTACGGTTAATTCAGGGACTAGTCCGCGATCTTCAGGCATATAACCTATACCTAGACCAGCGCGAGCATGACGTGGCAATTTACTTAAGTCCTGACCATCAAAACGAATCGAGCCTGCTTGTAGTGGAAGATGACCCATGATGGTACGTAGTGTGGTGGTTTTACCCGCACCATTTCTACCGATGAGACCACTCATTTCGCCACTATTAACTTGTAAAGAAAAGCCACGCAGCACTTCAACCGACTGGATAGCAACATGAATCGCATCAATCTTTAACATAATTTATTCCGTCTATTCTTATCGTAAAGTGCCAGTGACATAACGCTGTACATCTGGCGTGCTTAATGCGACATCTGGTTTGTCATCAGCGATAATGCGGCCGCTATAAAAAGCGATGACGCGATCTGCAAAGCGTTCTACGATATCCATATCATGTTCAACAAATAAAACAGTGACGGCTTCTTGTGAAAGTGCACGCATGACGGTTTCCATCATAGGAAATTTTTCATCGGCGGAGACACCAGAAGTTGGTTCATCAAGTAACAGCACTTTAGGATGTCGGGTCAGTGCCATGGCGATGTCGAGAAGTTTTCTTACACCACCAGGTAATTCACCAACTAAACGTGCGCTGTGTTCTGATAAATCAAAGCGCTGTAGTAATTCTTCAGCGCGTTGTACCGCTACTACATTTCTTGCAGGGCGCCAAAATGAAAGAGGTGGTTGTTGACTAGCGACGGCTACTAACATGTTATCGAGTACGGATAATTCTTTATAGAGTTGCGGTATTTGAAAAGAACGTGCAATACCTTTACGTGATACGACACGTGGTGCTAGACCTGTAATGTCTTCATCATGAAGCAGTATGGATCCTGCATCTGGTTTGATGTAGCCCGTAATCATATTTACAAAGGTGGTCTTGCCTGCACCATTGCTACCAATCAGACTGAGTTTCTGACCATGTGGAATATCGATGTTGATATCTGCAGCAGCAACTACAGCACCAAATTTCTTTTGTATGCCACGCGCTGATATTGCTATGTTAGTTGATGGTGCTGATGTCATGCGCGTTCTCCTTGCTGATGCTTTTTCGCGCGTTTTTCCCATAGCGAGCCTATGCCTCGTGGTAGAAAGCGTATGACGGCAAGTAAAAATAATCCGAGTACAAGCTGCCAAGTATTGGGGAAATACAGACTTGAAAAGGAGCGTACGATTTCTAAGACTGTTGAAGCGATAAAGACAGCAATCACACTATAGTGACCTGCAAGTATAGAAACAAATACAAATTCACCGGAAGTGGTCCAGTAACTAAAGTTAGGCTCTATATGTCCTAGTGCGATGACAGCGAGTGCGCCGCCCATGCCACCCATGAACGCAGCGATTAAATAATTGGTAGCGATTAATTCTTGCACTGAGCTACCTAAATACTCAACTCGAATTTCATTATCACGCGCTGCTAATGAAACTAAGCCACGTGTGGAGTTGAAATAAATATACGTTGCTAATGCACACAGGCCTGAAAGCGTGATGGTGACGGCATAGTTGAGATAACTACTCCATTCATCTGCAGCACGGATGCCAAATAATGTGGGGCGACCCATATTGAATCCATCAGAGCCACCCATAGATTCGGATTTAATCAATATGCCATATAAGACCATGGATAAAGAGAGTGACAGCATGGCAAAGAAAATACCACGATAACGTGCAATCAGATAAGCGAAGGGAGCCGAGAGTAATACTGCGACAAGGCCACCACCGATTGATAACACGAGTGCATCTGTGATACCTAGCTTGCCATAAGCCAGTGCTGCAGCATAACCACCGAGAGCGAATACCATGCCTTGACCAAATGAGACAACACCACTGCGCATTAAGATCACAATGCCTAATGAGACTAAGCCATTTGCAGCAGCGATGGTGATCAAAAAGATTAACCATTTAGGTATTGCAAGACCGACTAATAATAGCGCAACAATACCGCCTAATCCTAATAACAAGGCAGGCAGAAAATGCACAGTGTGTTTTGTAGAAGAGGTGGAAGTGTGATTCATCGTCATCTCATATCTTCCTAGCTTGACTACGTTGAAACAAACCTTCAGGTCTAAACATTAAGACCACCGCCATAACCAAATAAATTGAAAATAATTCAGCGACTGGCATTAAGTGCACTGCAGCTGAACGTGCAATACCAACGATGAGTGCTCCAATGGCAGCACCGGGAATACTACCTAAGCCACCGATGATAACTACAGCAAAGGATAATATGACCACACCAACTGAGATGCCGGGTTGTACAGAAATCATAGGTGCTGTGAGTGCTCCACCTAATGCAGCAAGAAAAATACCGGTGCCGAATGCAAGTGTGTAAATGTGCGAAACATTCACGCCCATGCTGGCAGCGATTTCTTCACTGTGAATCACAGCAAGAACAATTTTTCCTATGCGTGTGCGGTTTAAGCCCCACCAGACGATAAAGCCGACAACGATAGCCACAATGACTAATAAAAAATCGTAACCTATATAAGATTGTTTACCTATATCGACATTACCAAATAAAGCATAGGGTTCGGAGAGATAAAAAGGATTCACGCCCCAGATAATTTTTGTGACATCTTCTAAGATTAAAAATAATGCGTAAGTCACTAACACTAATAAGACTTCATCACGGCCATAAAAAATACGCAGTAATCCTCGCTCACATAAAGGCGCAACGATCACAGCCACACCGACTGCTGCTAACAACATGGCGATTAAAGATAGTTCAGGCGCTAACTGCATGCTCGCAAAACAACCCACTAAACTAGCAGCGGCATAGGCACCGAGTGCATAAAAGCTTCCATGCGCGACGTTAAGAATTTTAAGGACGCCAAAAACCAGTGTGAGGCCTAGTGCCACGATGAAAAGCCATGACGCATAGGTCAGGCCGTCTATCATGATGGTGAGAGCAATATTCATGGATGATATTTTCAGAGATGAGACTTTATGCTGTGATGTAAAACCACTCTGACTTCAGCCAGAGTGGTTATCGAGGTCAGCGTTTTAAGAATGCGTGTTTAATTACATTTCGCACCAGGGAAGCCAGCTTTAATCCATTCTTCTGATTTCATGTTGGCAGGTGGATTAACGCATTCCGCAGCAAACCGTTGTATGTCATCGAGTACCACCATTTTCTTAGCTGCGTCGTAACGCGTGCGGCCAAATGCAGCAGATTGAATAGCTTGATGACCATCACCTAAAGCCATTTTTATACGACCAGCAGGTGCTTCCCATTCTGAACCACGCAAGGCTTCTGCAATTTGTTCTATGGATGGTTTACCACCTTTTTTATTTGCAGCCATAGCTTTTTCAACAGCGAGTTTTAATCCCATCAGTGCTTGCGCCATACGATAGGGAGCTTGAACAGGATAGACACCTGCATTCGCTTTTTGATACTCAGTCCACCACCAATCATTGAGTGCTGATTTCGGTGCCATCTGACCATAGGCACCACGTGCACCGATGATGACGCCATCAGGCATTTTTTCACCTAAGGGTGTGAGTACATGATCTGCTGCGGTGAGAATGACTTGTGATTTTTTAAATAAGCCACGTGGTGTAGCTTGCAAGATCATGGCTTGTAAATCACCACCCCATAAACTGGAGTGGGTGACATCAGCGGGATTTGACATCAACTGTGAAATTTCAGTACCGTATTGGCCTGCACCGAATTTAGGTCTTTGATCTGAGAGAGCTTTAGATTGTGGATACAAGACTTGCATAGACAGCGTGAAGTCTTTGAGTGAATCATGACCCCAAGCATAGTCTTGGTTAATCATGCTAAAGCCTTCGATTTTTACATTACGCGCTTTTAAATAACGGACTGCACCTACGTTATCCATAGCTGCATGGGATGCGGTGCGAAATACATATTTATAGTTGGCTTCTTCAAAGATGCGCGGTGTACCGCAGTCATACAAAATCAAGAAGCGTTTCATTTCTTCCGCAACGGGAGCCACTGCGAGACAATCGCCTGAACCGACATAACCTACAACTACGTCGACATTTTCACGTTCGTAGAGATTGCGTAATTCTTGTACTTGTTTAGTAGCACCGCCATTTTCATCAACATACACAGGCACTATCTTCATGCCGCCAAAACCTTTTTTGTTATAAGGGGCGGGTGCTGTTCCGTTATTGAAGGCTTCAATCAAGACTTTGGCGCCATTCACAGCAGGAACGCCAAAGCTATCGGCTGCTTGTCCAGAGAGAAAACTCACAATACCGATTTTGAATTCATCGGCAGCGTTTACTGTTCCAGCTGCACCTACTGTCAGCAACATGGCTGCTGCAATTGTGCTGAGCTTAGTTAGGGCGCGCTTGGTCGTTATGGTTTGCTGCATAGTCTCCTCCAGTTAATTTCATTCATTCTTGTTTTGAATGTTTTTTTATTGAGTTTTGTGCACTGCTTTAACTGCATGATGCGATAGAGTTCATTGCTGAAAACACAGCACTCGCTTAGTTTATTAATTCGCACAAAAAATCGAATAATGGATAATCGTTTTGGATAGACCGCGAGTCAACCGCTATCGATGTTGCATCGCGATAGGAAGTGCAGAGTGAGCGCTAATAAAGTGAAAATTTGGCACTCAGCGTAGCAGCCAGAAAGAAAAAATCCCTTGTAGAACAAGGGATTAGAACTAATTAGTGGCTCAGGCTGAGATCTGTCTTAAGAAGATCCAAAGAGGCTGTTTAAGTATTCGGAGAACCCGATGCACTTGTGCCAGAGTCGGTGCCTTCCGGTGCAGGTGTATTAGTTGGGACCAGACGTATCACTTGTGTTTCACCTGGGACTTTCACACGCAATCCTTGCATATACATTTCAAGGTTGGGTAAACTCTCGGATCTCACCACATAAGGTGGTTTGCCTGTGAAAGCTTGTCCCACCATAGGACGTAGGCTAACTAATTTTGATTTGCCCGAACCATCGGTCACGCACACAGTGCCACCTTTAGGGCTGATGACAAATAAACGCGAGTCAGATTTACGTTGATAAGCAGGACTCCAACTTTTCAAATTGCCAGTTGCTGCTTCTGCTGAACAGCCTTCTTCACTAGCGCTTGCTACTTTAGTGGATTCTTGTTCTGTTGCAGGCTTTGAAGTTTCGGCAACGGCAGGTGCGGCAGCTGGTTTTTCAATTTTTTCAGCAGCTGGCTTCGCTATCTCAGGAGCAGGTTTTACGTCAACGGCTGCAGCTGCAACTTCAACCGGAGCCGCTACAGGTGGTGCAACTGGCGGTGCAACTGGTGCTTCAGGTGCAGCAACTTCTACGGGTGTGACTGGTAAAGGGGGTATAGGATCTACCGTCACTGCTTCAACTTGTGTTTCTTGTTTTACTTCAGCTTCGTCGGAAGAGCCGCGTAATTTTGCGTAAAAAGCTAACAAGATAGTCAAGGCAACAACTACATACATCACACGGTTACGTCTAGTCGAATTGCGGGCGACATTCTCCATTCTTTCATCAGTCAAACTGATTTGATTGAGTTGAGCGTTGTAAGGTGTTTGACCTGGATAAGTGCGCATACTTTCAGGCGCATCTTCTGGTACGGGCATGGTTTGATTGGCACCGTCACCGGTTACGACTTCTTCATAAGGCAGCTTTAAGGCCGCAGCATATTTACGAACAGCGAGCAATTTATGGGCAGGTGTATAAAAAGGCTTATCGCCACCTTCTTCCATATGGATGATTTGGGCGCGGGACAGAGTGAGCTGTCCGGCAATATCGGTAATGGAGATGCCCTTACTCTCTCTGGCATCTTTCAATTTTTGACCGTCAATATGGAGTGACTCTAAATCAATAT
>CAMCXB010000055.1 GCA_945883145.1 Bordetella parapertussis
AGGTCCAGGTTGGGAAATCAATGACCATCATGAAGTAGAAGTACGTTATGCAAGAGCTTGGGATGCAGTGACTCGCGCAAAACGTAGTGAAGCTGTAGAAATTGAATACACCTATCGCTATTAAATTTAACCATCTATGCAACTCGTCACACGATTACTATTAAGGTTGCTAGCTGTTGGCTCAGTCATGATGGTGATTGCAGTAGTTGTTACCATCGTCTCTGCACGGAATGATATTGATCATGAAGCAGCAGCCAGTGAAAAGGTAGGCGAATTACTCAGCATATTGGCTGACTTTCAAACTGAAGCCGCTTTATCTGAGCAAGTGTTAAAAATTGATGCGCTCAATCAAAGTGAAACACTGCGTCACTTCCATATCGCACTTTTAGATACTTCTGGTAAGCGACTCACGCAAAGCCCTAAAGAGACTGATACATCTACCCCTGATTGGATAAAAAATCTTTTAGTGCGTGATGCCAAACTTGCTACCACATCACTACCCATAATGCGTAGCAATGGTGAGCGCATTACCATCATGTTAGAACCCAATCCTTATTCGGAAAGCACAGAAGCGATAAGTAGTGCCTTGCTATTTTTAGGCTTATTCGCTGCGTTAGGTGTCGCATTAATTGTAGCGATTTGGGTTAGTGTGAAACTCGCCTTTAAACCACTAGCTGATATTCTCGCAGGTATTACGCGTATAGAATCGGGTGACTATAAACTTCAGCTAGCTTCATCATCGACACGAGAGCTTAATCAAATTGCTCAAGCACTAAATCATCTAGCTGCCGTCTTAACAGAACAAATTACTAAGCAGCGCGAGTTATTACACAGACTGCAAGATGTGCAAGAAGAAGAGCGTCGCAAACTTGCGCATGAATTGCATGATGAATTTGGACAGCTACTCACAGCCTTACAAGTTGATGCTTCGTATGTACTTAAGCAATCAGTTAATCAACCAGAATTGCTAGCCTGTGCGCAAGCCATGTATGACAACAGTAGCAGCATATTGTCGCAATTAAAAAATCTATTAGCGCAATTACGTCCCTATGGCTTGCAAGGGGATGAAGAACACGACATCGCTTTAGAACAAGCCTTGCGTGATCTGGTGCGTCAACGTCAGGCGCGTGGTGATACAGCGCTAGCTTGCAATCTGAATGTTAATCTCGGTTCTACCGTTGTACCGCAACGTTTAGCAGTTGCGGTATATAGAATTGCACAAGAAGCGCTCACTAATGTCATGCGTCATGCCAACGCAAAACAAGTTGATATACAAGTGAGTGTAGATACATATAAGCACCAACTCTGTTTACGGGTAGCAGATGATGGCGTGGGTTTGCAAGAGCCATCAACAACTGATGCACAAACCCAAACCCAGGCATCACGTGGTTTGGGTTTAGTGGGTATGCGTGAAAGAATCTTGGCTAATCAAGGCACAATAAAATTCACAAATAATTTCCCAAGTGGTTTGATTTTGGAGATCAGTTTCCCGATTGAAGTAGAGTAGGGTTGAAATTTAAATAAAAAAATGCCGCAATACATTGCGGCATTTAAAAATAATTTCCCCACTAGAGAAATCAGACTCAAAACTAAACAAAGTAACAATGGCGGAGACCATTTCATTACTGGTACTTATTCTATCAATCTAAAAATCTTTGTATATAGTAAAAATTCACATTGTGCCTATAAGTTATTCATGGATTAAGGTGAGTTTGGTATTAACTGATGGCGCAATGCATAATGATTGAATTCAATTTGTGTAAATAAATTCATTTTCTTGCGGATAGTAGTTTGATAATTAAACACCGTACGTGAACTCATGTTTAATTTAGAACAAATTAAATCGACAGATTCACCAGCAGATAAAAGTAAAAACACTTCATATTCACGCGGCAGTAGATTGTCATGTGGATTGAGATTGTTCTGCAACTCGGTGAGTGCAGCGGCAACACCTTCCTCTATAGGTGTGCCACCACGCCAGACATCTTGAATGGCTTGTACGATTAATTCTGGATTCATGCTTTTCGTCAGATAACCAGATGCACCGATTTTCAAAACCTGATTTGCAGTGGATGCATTTTCATGCATAGTAAAAACTAGAACCTTTTGTTTAGGAAAACGGTTCATGATTTTTCTTAGCGTTTCAAACCCGCCCTGACCAGGCATGGATAAATCTAAAATCACCACATCCACCTGAATTTGTTTAATTAACTCATACGCTTCTTCGCCGGTCGTTGCTTCAGCGATGACGCGTATATCAGGATTTAATTCAATAAAGCGCTTATAGCCTGCTCTAACTACGGCATGGTCATCCACCAACATAACGCGAATTAACTGATTAGTTTCTAATGTAGACATGTAAATTTAGGCTATTCAATGCGCTAGTGATAAGGACTAAAACTGCCAACAGTGATGATTGCAATAAAGTAGTTCTTAAAAGAATTTTCAACTTATATAACGTGGTTATACAGTAATCAACGTACCACCACTCCCCAAGGTGTATCTCCAACAGTGATTTCCTTAATCACTGTCATTGCATCGGTATCAATGACAGATACTGAATTTGATCGTCCATTTGCTACATAAAGACTTTTTCCATCTCCAGTAATACCCATATTCCATGGTCTTTTTCCTACCGCGATAGTACGTAGCACCTGATTGTTAGATGTATCGATGACCGATATGCTCGCATCTTTACCATTAGAAATGTATACACGCGTGCCATCCGGGCTCATAGTTACACCATTACAAAAGTTTCCTGCTTTGATACGAGCAATAACGACATGTTTTTTGACATCGATTACAAATACAGTACTGGCAATCTCAGAAGCTACATAAGCAACTTGCCCATCAGGACGAAAGGCTATACCTCTAGGCCGTTCTCCAACCTTAATTGAGCCTATCTGCTTGCGTTTTCTGACATTAATTACATCGACAGTATCAGCCTCTTCAGCAGATACAAATACATATTTACTATCGGGGGTAAAGACTGCGTGTTCAGGATTTTTTCCTTTGGTTTTTACTACAAATTCTTTTTTTCCAGATAGTAAAGAAATAAAGTTAACAGAATTAGAAATTTCTGAAGCTGCTATTACCCATTTTCCATCCGGTGAAATGGAAACACCTTCAGGGTATTCTCCAAGATCAATTATTCCCGCCAACTCTTTTTTTTCAAGATCGTATTTAATGATGCTGTTGTTTGGTTGATCACTAACAAAAAGAGTTTTGCCATCTATAGATATAGCAGCTCCACGCGGTTTAGTACCAGCTTTTATCTCGCCAATAATCTCATTTGACTTCGTATCTATCAACGAAAGCGTACCTGATTTTTCGTTAGACACATAGGCGATAGGATTAGCGTGGGAGGTGGTTAGGCAGCAGAAGAGTAAATAAACGGAAAATAAAAGAAAACTACGCATAGAGTCACCTGAATGAAAAAAGGCGGCTTGCGCCGCCTTTAGATTATTAACTTCTTAGAAGCTGTAACGCATACCTGCAAAAATCATACGGCCACGACCTGGTTGTAAGCCATTGGTACGGGAGCTGAAATATTTTTTATCTGTGAGATTTTCGCCGCTCATGAAATAAGTAACCTTCTGGCCTTTAGGTGCATAAGACATAGAAGCGTTAACCAGTGTGAGCGCTGGAATTTCACCAAATAAGCCGCAGTCAGTCTGAGTATCGCCATTAATTAAATCACCACAGTACCCGGCGGGGGTTGTACCGCGATAATTATCGGCGTTTGCAAACTGTTGGCTGACATGCGTCACACCCACACGACCTATAAAACCCTGCTGATCTTCATAGGAAAGATTGAGTGCAAGCGTATGTTTTGGTGCATACGGCAAGCGATTTCCAGCTGTGTAGGTACCGTAGCCATCTTCACCTTCTCCACCTACCTCACCTGAGTTTTTAAATTTAGCGATAAAAAGATTGGTATACGCAAGGCTGGCGTAGTAATTATTTTTCTTGCCAGTTAACTCTCCAAAGTTGATCTTACCGGCAACTTCAAAACCAGTGTGCTGCGCTTTACCTTCGTTTCTGAAAACACCAGCGCCTGTTGGTTGGACAACGATGTCGCTAATGTCCATATTGAACAGGGTACTTTCTACATAACCTGATTGCATGAGCGATGATCTAATACCAACCTCGGTAGTCGTTGCTAATTCTGGTGTAACTCGCTGTAAAGTACTTCCGTTTATGTCTCTATCTGGTCTTGGTGGTGCAAAACCTCTGTGTACACCACCGAAAATAGTCGCGGTCTTTAAACCATTCCACGTGAATCCAAAACCTGGTAACGCTTGAAGTTTGCTGGTTTCAAGAGAATTATCAAATGCAAAATTTGGTCCTGTGTAGAGAACTTTTTTCGAAGTCACATCTTCTAAACGCAGTCCAGGCGTAAACGACCAATCACCTGTAAAGAAAGTGTTCTGCGCATAATATGACAGAGCCTTGATATCCGCAGTCAATCGCTCATCCCCAGTCTGCGCACCAGATAGACTGCTTCCGGCTAGTTCAAATTTTTGTCGATCAATTTTCTCTTGATGGTAGCGAAATCCAAAAATAGCTTGGTTTTGCATTCCAAATGTATTGTGTTTTACCTCTAACTTAGGCTCTATGCCAAAGAATTCATAGGTTCGCGGTCTTACTGCAAATGCAGTGGTGTTGTTCATGGCATAAACGCCACCATCTTCCTCAAACTCTCTGGATCGACGAGAAGCTCTATCGGTTTGCGAATAATAAAATTGTGTACTGAGTTTCATATCAGAATTCAAGTCCCACTCATGTACCACTTGCGCTGTATTACGAGTCATCGTAAAGCGCTCAGCAGCATCGGCTGCATTAACGAAAGTTCCCTTGTACCGAGTAGAGAGGAATTCTGTTGAGGTTAACCCTGTCTCACTGAACCGTGAATCTTCTTGAAAGTTTGAATACTTACCGGTGATGCGTTGAACTTGGCTGATTTTGAATTGACCTTTGAGTGCCACATCTTGTAGATCAAAACCATGTTCGGTACGTATACCATCGCCACGTTTTTTTAGTACGTCGACCATAAAGCCGCCATTCTCGTTACCGGTTCCGACATTGAAATGGCCATCGTAATAACCATTATTGCCGCCTGTGATTTTCACCGAACCTGCAGTACCGTTAGTGGGCACTGGGCGTGTTACGAAGTTAATCATGCCGCCCATGGTTTGTGGACCATAAAGTATTTGACCCGAACCCTTGAGAACTTCAATACGTTCAATACGTTCTAGAGGTGTGGAGTAATGCGAAGAAGGATCACCATAGGGTGCAAAGAATACGGTAGGTGCGCCATCTTCTAATAGCAGTGTTCGTGAACTACGACGCGGATTCAATCCGCGCATACCAATATTGAGGTGGGTACCAGCGGCGTCTTCTGACACAACATGCAGCCCCGGAATCTCACGTATGGTTTCTAAAATGCTGAATGGTCTGCGTTCTTCAAGCTGTTCGCGTGTCATAACTGAATAGGAACCAGGAAGATTTTCTACGCTGCTAGGCAAGATGCTTGTGCCTGATACGGTCACAGCTGGCAATACATTATCTTTTTTTGTTTCTTGGGCAAATAAAGAACCCGATAATAATAAAGTCACAGCCGATGCAATAATAGTTTTACTAGTTGGGTGCATTGTTTTCCTCTAATGTCTTAGCAAAAATGTAATTCTCAAAATAAATTTGGGTAGACTAATGTAATTCCCTATTTATTCGATGTCACTAGTAAGCATTACTAAGCATAGAGTTCTAATTTGAGGGCTGAACTGATTCGGTTATTTAGTCGTTTAAAATTTCATGGATTATTTAAAAAAAGTAAATTAATTATTTAAAAGTTAATAAAAAATTTTTAGAATTGTTTTCGTATTTTTATTCTTTCTAATTCTCATCTCACGGAAATCAAACCTTATCCTCATTGAATCGCGCTCATTCACTCATGGCGCGATTGCACAGACTCCAGAGTGGATAACTGAAAAATTCCCCATAGGGTTATCAAACGCATTATGGTGTTCAAAGCGTAAAGTATTTTTATTGATTATGATTTTTTCTTTTTTCTGCATGACTGAAGATGGGGAATTATCTTCGCCAACTTGTTCGGAGGGAGAGGTTTTTCCGGAAAAATTTTGGCTTTTATTTAAAGTAATCAATACTTTAGAAGTATCAATGATTTCAACGTCAATCAATTTTATTTCAGAGTTTGGTGATCGTGTTTCAGTCATTAAATCTAGCGTGCTCTCAGTCGTACAGGCATATTTTATTTTTACGGAATCAGCCATTGCATAACCATGTAGCGAACATAATAATAGGCAGCTATAAATTTTAAAATAATTAGGCATTAAATTTTAATTTTAAATAATCTATCAAAGTTTGTGTTTTTTTATTCACGGACTTATGTGCAGAATGCAGCATATAGATACTAAGCGGATTTAATTTAAATTCTGTTAGTACTTGGACTAAGCGCGAGGAATCTAGATAAGGCTGTGCCAGATTTTGTGGAATGCATGCTATGCCTAAGCCACCCAAAACGGCTTCTAACAATATATCGCAATCATGTGAAGTAAGGTAGGGATTGATGGCATATTCAGTTAGGTGATTATTTTCAAGAAAATACCAAGCGGGGCGATTCAGGTGGGAAGATAAATTCAAACAAGCATGTGTCGTGAGTTCTTCGAGTTCTTTTGGTTGCCCACGTTTGGTAACGTAATCAGGGGAGGCTACTAGTGTCATAGGCAGGTTGCCTAAGAGTTGTGCTCCTCGTATTCTTCGATTGTCGTCAGAGGTTAAAACAACGAGATCAGATTCTATGCCTATAGTTTTAGAATAACTATCAAAATCCACGATCTCTAAACGTATGCGTGTATGGTTTTTTACAAAACCTGTCAGCAGCGGAGCGATTACTTTTGATGAATAATATTTCAGAAGACCTATCTTAATCACGCCTTCTATTTCAAGCTCAACTTGCGCGATATCGGATTCTATGGAATCCATCAAGCCTAGTAAGTTTCTACATTTATCAAGATAAATAGAGCCAGCATTTGTTAATGCAACACTTTGCGTGGTTCTTTCTAATAATTTAACCCCTAGATGCTTTTCTAAATTCGCAATCGATCGTGTTACAACGCTATAACTAATGCCCATTTGATTAGCAGCATTTTTAAAGCTATTCGCTTCTGCGACTTTTACAAAAACACCCATGGAAGACAGTTTGTCCATCAGAATTCATATCCGGTTTAAAGATAGTTCAGTAATCTCTATTCTGAAGAAATGAATTTGCAGAATATAACTATCTGAATAAGCCTATTATTATGATGCTCTTACAACTGCTTATATTTTTATAAAAGCGGCCTAATAAATAGGCCGAAGCTTCACACAGCGATTTTTATTTTAAAGAAAGTATGAGCTTTGCAATAGTCAATGCATCTGCTTCAGAGACTTGTTGTGGTGGCATGATGTCTTCTCCCCACACGCCTGTTCCACCCGCTTTTATTTTCTTAGCTAACTTTTCAGCTATGCCAGTTTGATTCGCATATTTTTGTGAAATTTCAACCATGTTGGGGCCGTATTTATTCTTATCAATCATATGGCACGCAGAACAGTTGTTGCGATTCATTAGAGTTTTGAGTTGATCCGTGTCTGCGTCGGCAGCTTTTGCTGAGACAGCAAAGCTCATAAGCAAAAGTAGTGAGATAGCGACTCTCATGATGTGTCTTTCAAATTTTGGTTAAGTAAAAATTGAGCTAAAAAAAACGCACTGCCAATTGGCAGCGCGTTTCAAGTTGATGCTTACTTATTGTGGTGTTACTTTATAGATCATGCCGCTTGCTTCGTCGGCCACATACAGGTTGCCCTGCTGGTCGAGAGAAACGTGACGGAAACGACCTGCAAATGTTGGCCAGAGCAATTCTTCACGCTTAGCTGACTTACCATCTTTAGAGATGTCGAGGATGTCGATACGGTTACCAGTTGGTGTGCCGTGGATACCGATACCAGCGTAACCCACTGCCATACGACCTTCCCACTCTTTCCACTGCTTACCAACCAAGAATACGCTACCGCACATACCTTGTGACAAACCATTGTTGTTCCAAGCTGGTTTCATCGCGTTAGGATATGCCTTCAAGTCCGTCATAGGCATGAATGCTGCACGCTCTTTTGGTGGCAATGCGCCCATTTGGTTTGGTGAATAGCCGCAATAGCCATCTGGACATGCAGGACGACCGTTTACGTTATCACGTGGATCCCAACCACCGTTACCACCGTTTTCTAGCTTGGTAACTTCGTCACTGTGCCATGGGCCATTCTCTGACACGAACACTTCACCTGTACCAGGACGGAAGGCGATACCTTGTGGGTTACGATGACCGTATGTGAATATACGTGCATCAAAACCTGCTGGTGGCTTGTTACCAGCTGCAGCTTTACCATCGCGATCTACACGCAAGATTTTGCCGCGCAGTTCGGTTGGGCTTTGTGGGCCAGCACCATTGTGGTTGTCGCCAATCGAGACATAAATGAAGCCGTCAGGACCGAAACGTACACGACCACCGTTGTGTGCACCAGGGCCACCAAATGGGTGATTTGATTTCTTTGGCTTGTAGCCGAAGTCGTCGATGATTTCTACGATGTCGGAAACGTCAGCCATCGAAGAGCCCACTTTCATGCGCATCAAGATGTTGTTGTAACCACCGTAGGTACGGTTCGCGCCGCGTGAGCTGGAGTAGAGGTAAACATAACGGTTTGAATCGAAGTCGGGATCAACTGCAACACCCTGAACGCCTGCTTGTCCATCACAGAACAGATCGTCCTTGACATTAGCGAATCCACTTGATCCACCTACGCCCAGCAGTTTTTTCACGTCGCCGTTAGGTGTTCTTACTGACAGACCTTTGCACTTCTCGGTGAAGAACATTGTGCCATCTTTGAGGAAGGCCATATCCCATGGTGACTCTGCTTGTTGGAAATTATCTGCCTTGACGGTTAAAGCAGATGCAGATCCTACTGTGAGCAACGCTGCTACAGCTAGCGCTGTTGGAAGATAAGAAACGACTGATTTTTTCATTTAATCTCCTGATTTGTTTTAAGTTGATCAACGCTTTTTTAATGCTGAAAGCATTGTTACTTGTGAAGTTTGTTTTCTAGTTTAATTACTACAAAAAAAACGCATTTACTTCTAATAGAATTTTCACTGAGTACCTACCCTTACTTGTAAAAGAACTACCATTCAGAAGCACTATTATTATTTCTTAATTTCAATCTTTAAACAAGGTACAGCATGATTTTTTGTCATAATTTAGTGAAATAATAAAAATAAATTTTTACGATTCAAATTAAATAAAATAAAAATAAAAAAATTTGCACTTTGATTTTTTAATTGTGCAATGCGAAAAAAAAATTATAAAAGAATAAAAATATTTTCATTTTTATAAAACCATACAATAAACATGGATAAAAATTTTCAATAAAGTTTTCCAAAAAATTATAAGAATGAATTTTTGAGAAAATTTAAATATGCAACACAAGTTCAACAGCATATTAATAAACACATAAGTGATATTCGATCTGATGCGATGTTGCATGGATAAGTAGTGCTGCAAGAAGCTAGTTTCCTTACACATCAAGAGCGGGATTTATTGAAGATGAAACGGGTTGACTGAGCCTAATTAGAGCGATTAAACTTTTGACAACTATATCTAGATCTTAAGAATTTTTAACTAGACCAAAACAACAAATCGAAACCCTTTTATAATTACGATCGCAGTGCAGCATTTAATTTTATTATTAAGAGGATGTGCCATGAATTTTCCTAAGTTATTAGTTATTTTTACAACATTATCTTTATTGACTGGTGTCGCTTTTGCAGGTGAAGTGAAGAAGGGCGATAAAGATAAAGATGGTCATTTAGACAAAATGGAAGCTAAAGCATTTGCTATGTTGTCTAGTCATTTCGATATTATCGACACAGATAAAGACGGCACCATTGATCAAGCTGAAATCGACACCCATAAGATTATGATGGGTGACAAAGATAATGACGGTACTGTTGACAAAAGTGAAATTAAACACAAGGGCTTAGCTAAAGCCTTTGATAAACTTGACACCGATAAAGACGGCACCTTAGACGCAAAAGAAGTCGCAGCATTCTTTAAGAAGTAATCAATCAAGCTTATTGAATTGATATCACCATAAAAATCCCCAGCAATCACGGGTTGCTGGGGATTTTTTATTTTTCTGGCAACTTTGTACTGAAAGTTGTGTTGGTCTTGTTCGCTACCGATCTCAACTTTTTTCTCAACTCATTAGCTCGTAAAAATTCTAAATTTTCACTCTTAGGAATAAGCACGTCATGCCTTGTTAAAATGGGGCTGATCTGAGATTTGTCCCTGCTGACTTATGATTTCAGCAGGCTCAACAGCTAACTTTTCCGGAGTATAGCGCTATGTCATCCCCTCTTTTGTTAGAGATAGAAGAATCGCTTGCCATCATTACCTTAAATAATCCTACGCGAGCAAATGTGTTGGACTTGCCTATGGCAATGGCATTTGCACATGCAGTAGGTGAAATCGCTGCTAATCCTAAAGTGCGTGCTTTACTCATCACCGCAAATGGCAAACAGTTTTGTGCAGGTGGTGACATCACAGCGATGCAAGATCCATCTCGTTCATTGCATGCCGTGTTAGAAGAATTAATCGCACCGATACACACAGCGATAGCAGTGCTACGTGAATCTTCATTTCCGATTGTGAGTGCAGTCAATGGTGCAGTCGGTGGTGGTGGAATAGGCATGGCATTGTGTGCGGATTTAGTGTTAGCTGCTGAATCAATGAAACTGCGCGGTGGTTACTCAGCTATAGGTTTAACACCTGATGCAGGTGGTTCATGGTTTGTCACACAACGTGCAGGTGCGGCTCGTGCTAAAGAAATTTATTTAACCAATCGTGCTATCTCTGCTGCTGAGTGTTTGCAATTAGGTTTAGTGGATGCTGTGCATCCGGACGCAGAGTTGGCAGAAGCCGCTAAAAAATTAGCTAAGCAATTATCACAAGGTCCTTCACTAGCACAGGGACGTATCAAGATGCTGATCAGAGAGGCATCACACAACACAATAGAACAGCATTTGCATATGGAAAAAAGTTTTATGTTGGCTTCAGGTGAAAGCGCAGATGGACAAGAAGGTGTGCGTGCCTTTACAGAAAAACGTGCACCTAAATTTTTGTAATTTTTAACTATAACTAAAGAATAAAACTAGGAGATGTATGAAAGCCATAGTCTGTAAAGCATGGGGTCTGCCTGAAACACTCGTCATTGAAGAACAAGCTAATTTAGTACCCGCAGCAGGAGAGATCGTTATCGACATCATGGCAGCAGGTGTGAATTTTCCTGATGTACTGATTATTCAAAACAAATATCAATTTAAACCTGAATTACCTTTCACTCCAGGCAATGAACTCGCTGGTACTGTGCATGCAGTTGGTGCTGGTGTAACTCAATATAAAGTGGGTGATAAGGTTTTTGCATTTGTACCGCAAGGTGCATTTGCGCAGCAAGTCAAAGTTACTGCTGATGCAGTACTGCCTATGGCAGCAGGAATGGATTTCGACACTGCAGCTGCGATCACTCTCACTTACGGCACTTCTCATCATGCGGTTGTCGATAGAGCACAATTAAAAGCTGGTGAAACCATGTTGGTATTAGGTGCAGCCGGAGGTGTGGGCTTAGCTGCGATTGAAATAGGTAAAGCATTAGGTGCGCGTGTGATTGCAGCTGCCTCCACAGCAGAGAAGCTCGCAGTTTGTAAAGAGCATGGTGCGGATGTCTTGATTAACTACACTACCGAAGATTTACGTGAAGCGATTAAAGCAGCAACTAATGGTAAAGGTCCTGATGTCGTGTATGACCCAGTCGGTGGTAGTTATACCGAACCTGCATTTCGATCGATTGCGTGGCGTGGTCGTTATTTAGTCATTGGTTTTGCGAATGGTGAAATACCTAAGTTGCCATTGAACTTACCATTACTCAAAGGTGCTTCCTTAGTGGGTGTGTTCTGGGGTGATTTTGCGCGACGTGAACCGGCACATAATCTCGCAGCGATGCAAGAACTCATGCGTTGGTTAGCTGAAGGAAAAATCAAACCGCATATCTCAGCACGCTATACGTTAGCAGATACGCCACAAGCATTAATCGATATGGCTTCACGCAAAGTCACAGGCAAGATCGTGATCTTGCCACGACAATAAATTAGGAAAGCTCATGGCGAAAGTGTATGCAATAGATGGTGTCACACCAGTCATTGATCCGACTGCCTATGTACATCCCACTGCAGTATTAATTGGTGATGTCATTATCGGGCCTGGTTGTTATGTGGGCCCGGCTGCTTGCTTGCGGGGTGACTTTGGTCGTCTCATCATGGAAGCAGGCTCTAACTTACAAGACACCTGTGTGGTACATGGTTTTCCAGGGAGTGACACCGTGATTGAAGTGGATGGTCACATCGGTCATGGTGCAGTGATACATGGTGCACGAGTAGGTCGCAATGCATTAGTGGGTATGAATTCTGTGGTGATGGATGGTGTGGTGATTGGTGAATCTTCAATTGTGGCTGCCATGTCCTTTGTTAAAACTGGCATGGTAATTCCACCTAAAAGTTTAGTCATGGGTTCCCCAGCACGAGTCACCAGAACTTTGTCGGATGAAGAGATAACATGGAAATCACGTGGCACGAAAGAATATCAACAACTCGCCATACGTTGTTTGCAAGGTATGGAAGAAGTGACACCTTTAACGACAGTGGAAGCAGATCGCAAAAGAGTGCGACTGGATAATCCGCATGATCTGATTAAGCCTAAATAAGCCTAAAATGCCTGTATCCTGAGAGACTAAGATTGCAAGATAGTTGTTAGAGTCACCAAGGAGAATTGTTGTGAATTATCAGACCATAGAATGTGTCAAAAACGGAGCAGTCGCAACAGTTAGTTTAAATCGTCCTGAAGTACGTAATGCCTTCAATGAAGTCATGATTGCAGAAATGACGCAGGTGTTTAATGCGTTGCATGAAGATGAACAAATTAGAGTAGTGGTCTTGGCAGCAAAAGGCACAGCATTTTGTGCAGGTGCAGATTTAAATTGGATGAAAAAAATGTCTGCCTATAGCGAGGCAGAAAATCTCACCGATGCAGCCGCATTGGCTGAGATGATGCATACAATCTATCGCTGCTCTAAACCAACCATCGCTCGTATACAAGGTGATTGCTATGCAGGTGGCATGGGTTTAGTTGCTGCTTGTGATATCGCTATTGCACAACACTCGGTTGAATTTTGTTTATCTGAAGTGAGGTTGGGTTTAATACCCGCCACTATTTCACCTTATGTAGTACGCGCCATGGGTGAACGTGCAGCACATCGATATTTTTTAACGGCTGAGCGTTTTAGTGCAGATCAAGCTAAAGCCATAGGTCTAGTGCATGAAGTAGCGGAAGTCGATCAGCTAGATCACACCGTCTACACCATGGAACAAACTTTGTTAACCTGTAGCCCGCACGCGATTGCGGATGCTAAACAACTCTTAGGCGCTGTTGCAGGTAAAGAGATTAATCCAAACTTAATTGCGGACACCGTTCAACGCATTGCGAATAGTCGCGCATCAGAACAAGGACGTGAAGGTGTGCAGGCATTTCTGAATAAACGCAAACCTAATTGGTTAAGCGACAATTCATAATCTCTTTTTAAGTACGATACTGACTAAAAAAATTAAAGACTTGCATGACATCTGATTTTTCATTGTTAAAAAATTTACAGCAACAACTGACTGATTTAGATAAAAAACAATTACGTCGTCAGCGTCGTGTAACAGAAACACCTTGTGCGCCAGCCATGCAAGTCGATGGAAGACAATTGCTCGCTTTTTGTAGCAATGATTATTTAGGTCTGGCTTCCCATCCTGAAGTGATTGCTGCTTTAAAAGAAGGTGCAGATCTTTACGGAGCAGGCAGTGGTGCTTCCCATCTCATTAGTGGTCATTCACTAGCGCATCATCAACTCGAAGAGCAACTCGCTACACTGTTTGTAGATAATTTTGATCAAGCAGGTTGCTTATATTTCAGCACGGGCTACATGGCGAATTTGGCTGTGTTGTCAGCACTGGCGGGTAAAGAGGCAGAGATCTTTTCTGAAGAATTAAATCATGCCTCTTTAATTGATGGCGCTAGATTATCGCGCGCAAAAATTTCTGTCTATCCGCATCGTGACCTCACACAATTAGAAAGCTTGCTGCAAAAAAGTCAGGCAAACGTAAAATGCGTAGTAACTGATAGCGTGTTCAGTATGGAAGGTGAGATCGCACCTTTGTCTGAATTGCTCGCGTTATGTGAGCGCTATGGTGCGTGGTTAGTGGTCGATGATGCCCATGGATTTGGTGTATTAGGTGAACATGGACATGGCGTGCTTGAACATTTTAATTTGCATTCACCTCACATCGTCTACATAGGCACCTTAGGTAAAGCAGCAGGTGTGAGTGGAGCTTTTGTGGCCGCACATCACAGCGTGATTGAATGGTTAGTACAACGTGCTCGTACTTATATTTATACGACAGCTACACCGCCTGCTATTGCACACGCACTGCTAAAAAGCATAGCGATCATTACCGGCGAGGAAGGTAAAAAACTGCGTAGCCATTTGCAGAGCTTAATCACTGCATGGCGCAGTGCTCAACAACTACAGCATTGGAAAAGTCTTGCATCACTGACGGCGATACAACCTGTAGTCATAGGTTCGAATGAAAAAGTTATTGCTGTGGGAGCAGCACTCTTACAGCAAGGTTTGTGGGTAGGTGCGATACGTCCGCCGACAGTACCACTTAATACAGCACGACTTCGTATTACCTTGTCAGCAGCGCAGTCGCATCAACAACTCACTACCTTAATAGCAGCGATACATGATTGTGAAGCGAGCATGGCATGACGAAAAACTTTTCATGTTTTGTAACAGGTACAGATACCGGCGTAGGTAAAACCTTAATCACTGCAGCGCTATTACATGCCTTAGCAAAAACTGGTTTGCGTGTGACAGGTATGAAACCAATTGCAGCAGGCGCTGAGTTAATTGATGGTGAACTCTGGAATGAAGATGTCGCTATGCTTGCAGCAGCATCGAATACGAATTTTCCGCGTGAACTCACCACACCTTATTTATTACGTGAACCTGCCGCACCACACATCGCAGCACAACTAGAACATGTGTCGCTCGACATGCAGCGACTATTGGATTGTTATCAGCAAATCGCTCAGCAATCTGATTGCGTCATTGTTGAAGGTGTAGGTGGTTTTTGTGTGCCTATCAATGATGAAGTTGATACTGCTGATTTAGCCGTGCAACTCGGCCTTGATGTGGTGATAGTAGTTGGCTTGCGTTTAGGGTGTATCAATCATGCCTTG
>CAMCXB010000056.1 GCA_945883145.1 Bordetella parapertussis
AGTGATCCGCGTCGTGGCCTGACTGACAAACATCCACTCGAAACGATTCATATCGATCTACACAGCGTAGTGCGCGCCAATATCGAACGTCAAGGATTACAAGCTGACTCCATACCCGAAAAAAATCGGCGTGTACTTATTACTGCGAATGGTAATCATGCGATTGATTGTACCGCGGCTGTTCATCCAGAAGTCGCTCATGCTTGCGCATTAGCTGCACGTGTGGTCGGACTTGATATTGCGGGCATCGATTTAGTGTGTGCTGATGTCTCTCAGCCTTTGCAACAACAAGGCGGCGCAATTGTGGAAGTGAATGCTGGTCCTAGTTTACTGATGCATTTAAATCCTGCACATGGCACACCGCAACCGGTGGGTGATGCGATTGTTGGTGGTCTATTTCCAGGTGAAGAAGATGGTCGCGTACCTATCGTCGGTGTAGCAGGTACACGCGACACCACATTGATCACACAATTGGTTGCGTGGCTATTACAGCTCTCTGGCCTACAAGCAGGACTAGCTTGTCGTGACGGATTATTTGTAGGTTCACGTCATTTGGAAAGTGCCAATGCAGCACGCTGGGAAGCTGGTCGTCGATTACTGATTAACCGTAACGTTGAAGCTGCTGTCTTTGAAAACGATCCGATTAGCTTATTGACAGAAGGTTTAGCTTACGATCGCTGTGATATCGGGATTGTGACTGATTGCGATGGTATGCCTGCGCTTGAAGAGCATTTAATGACGGAGCCTAAGCTACGTTTCAAAATTATGCGTACTCAAGTGGATGTTGTACTAAAAACTGGCGCTGCAGTGTTACATGCGGTTGATGAACTGGTGATGGATATGGCTGAACTTTGTGATGGTGAAGTCGTGTTATACGCAGTTGATAGCACGCTTGCTGCACTCGCTGCGCATCGCGATCAAGGTGGACGCGTCGTTTTTATGCAAGGTGATGTCATCATGCAAGCACATGGTGATCAAATGTATAGCTTGATTGATCTAGCAAAAAATCAGCGCGTTGCAGCGCGTATGTTACCTGAGACAGTGATGCTAGCGAGTGTGGCTGCAGCATGGGCGATGGGTCTGACTTCAGAAACGATCATCACTGGCCTTGAAACTTTTGAACCGGCTCAATCACGCAAGCTGCACATTGCAGCATGAACTAAACTCATTCATTAACGTTACTCTGTCAGTTAAAACCACATCATGGAATTGAAGCGAATCAGACCACTACGCGGCCCTAATCTCTGGAGTCGCAGAACCTCACTCGAAGTGGAAGTGCAATGCGCACCGGAGGAATGTGCTGTCGATAGCGTGACTGGTTTTGAAGAACGACTACGTGGCCTGTGTCCCGGCATTTCCGATTTACGTGCAGCAGCACATCATGGTTCCTTAACGCTAGCGCATGCTTTAGAAGCCACCCTACTCGCTCTGCAAACGCAAGCAGGTTGCCCAGTTAGTTTTAGCGGCACTATGCCTACCGAAGAAGCCGGACTCTACATTGTCGTAGTTGAATATAGTGAAGAGATAGTGGCCTTAACCGCAGTAGAAATGGCGCATACCTTAGTCGAAAGTGCATGGCAGATTCCTACTAGCAGTGAACCAGCTGCGGATGAACCTGATGCAGAAGCAATGATTAATACGCTGCGTGAAATGGATGAAGATGACCGCCTAGGACCTAGTACAGGAGCTATTGTGTCAGCTGCGGTTGAACGTGGCATTCCATTTCGTCGACTTACTTCAGGTAGCTTAGTCCAGTTTGGTTGGGGCTATCGTCAACGCCGTATTCAAGCAGCGGAAGTGGATGCAACGAGTGCTGTTGCCGAAGCGATCGCACAAGATAAAGATCTTACCAAACACTTACTGCATGCAGCGGGTGTTCCTATACCTTTAGGACAGCCAGTAAAAAATGCAGAAGAAGCATGGCAAGTGGCACAAAAAATCGGTTTGCCGGTAGTACTTAAACCCCAAAGTGGTAGCCAAGGTAAAGGCGTCACTGTCAACATCACAACCCGTCAGCAATTAGAAGCAGCCTATGTAGCAGCGGCTGTTAAACCGCCCGTGCTAGTTGAAAAATTTTTACCCGGCAGTGATTATCGATTGCTGGTGGTTGGTCAACACTTAATTGCAGCTGCACGACGCGATCCACCATTCGTGATTGGCGATGGCAGTAAAACGATTCAACAATTAGTTGAAATAGTGAATGCGGATCCACGACGCGGCGAAGGTCATGCAACTTCGCTGACAAAAATTCGTCTCGATGAGATTGCCAAAGGTTGTCTCGCTTTACAGCATATGAACCCTGACTCTGTTCCTGAAAAAGGTCGTCGTGTTTTATTACGTAACAATGCCAATCTCAGTACGGGTGGAACAGCTACCGATGTCACCGATGATGTCCATCCAGAAATAGCAGCACGCGTGATAGATGCAGCACGCATGATCGGTTTGCATGTCTGTGGTGTAGATGTGGTGTGTGAAAGTGTGCAACGTCCCTTAGAAGAACAAAATGGTGGGATTGTTGAAGTCAATGCAGCACCAGGTTTACGTATGCATTTAAATCCTTCATACGGCAAAGGCCGTAACATCGGTACTCCCGTGATGGCAGAGTTATTTGTTCCCGGTGATGATGGTCGCATACCTGTAATTGCTGTTTCCGGTGTGAATGGTAAAACCACTACCACACGACTGATTACACACATACTCTCCAACACAGGTTTATGTGTGGGCATGACTAACACGGATGGTGTCTACATTGATGGTCGCCAGACTGATAGTGGTGATTGCAGTGGCCCTAAGAGTGCGCGCAATGTACTAGCGCATCCTCATGTACAGGCTGCAGTGTTGGAAACAGCGCGCGGTGGTGTATTACGTGAAGGCTTAGGTTTTGATCGTTGCGCAGTTGCAGTGGTCACCAATATTGGTGAAGGCGATCACTTAGGTTTAAATCACATCCATACAGCAGAAGGTGTGTCACGCATTAAACAAGTTATCGTACAAAATGTTGCGCCTACTGGTTATGCCGTGTTAAATGCTGCCGATCCTCTCGTGGTTGCGATGGCAGCAGAATGTCCTGGCAAAGTCATCTTCTTTGCGCAAGATGCGCATGATCCTTTAATCGTTGCACAACGAGCGCGCGCTAAACGCGTCGTGTTTGTTGAGTCAGGTGAAATCGTTGCAGTAGAAGGCCCCATAGAACATCGCTTACCACTCAGTCAAGTACCACTGACTCGCGGTGGCTTGCTTGGTTTTCAAGTAGAGAACACGCTTGCTGCAGTAGGTGCTTGTTGGGCACTCGATATGGCATGGGACAGTATTTGCGATGGCTTACGTAATTTTGATAGTGATAGCAAAAATGCGCCTGGTCGTTTTAATCTTATGCGCTATCGCGATGCGACTGTGATTGCTGATTATGGACATAATCCAGATGCAATGCGCGCCCTAGTCGCCGCCTTTAATACACTACCTGCGCAAGCTAATACAAAACGCACTGTAGTTATCAGTGGCGCAGGTGATAGACGTGATGAAGATATACGACAGCAAACTGCCATCCTCGGTCAGGCCTTTGATAATGTCATCATCTATGAAGATGCTTGTCAACGTGGACGTGCTGCCGGTGAAGTCATGGCCTTGTTACGCGCCGGTTTACAAGGTGCTAGCCGCACCACCCATGTAGAAGAAATTCAAGGTGAATTTATTGCAATTGATCGTGGCTTAGCTTTACTCCAACCCGGTGATCAATGCTTGGTGTTAGTGGATCAAGTCGAAGAAGCACTGGCTCACTTACAAATTCGGATGACACAAGGTTAATTAAAAGCGATGACTTAAGCCCGAGCGAGTCGCCATAAAGAAACCACCTCGGCAGCTCGTGCTTTATGTAAGGCATCTTCTTGATCAGCGACTTTTGCATGCATAGGCTTAGCTTCTAACTCCTCTATCACGCGTAGTCCATGCTCTTGAAACATATTGGTTAACTCTTCTCTGCTACGCAATTCCAAATGTTCTGCTAAATCAGAGAGTATTAACCAGCCCTCTCCTCTGGACTTGAGATGCGCTGACAGTCCCTGTAAAAATCCACGCAACATTTTGCTCTCAGGATCAAATACTGCATGCTCTAAAGCTGAACTAGGTCGCGCAGGTACCCAAGGTGGATTACAAACAATCAGATCAGCCTCTCCATGCGGATATAAATCGGCTGCTACGATCTCGATCTGATCGGCATAGCCTAAACGTTGTATATTTTCTTTTGCACATGCAAGCGCACGATCACTCTGATCAGTTGCCATCACATGTGACACACCTCGTTGTATCAAAATCGCAGCTAACACGCCTGTCCCCGTGCCTATATCAAAAGCGACTGCATCAGCTTGCCATGAGGTAGGCAAGGAAGCTTGTGCTACGAGTTGCAAATATTCAGCACGTAATGGAGCGAATACACCGTAATGCGGATGAATACTGCGTCCATTTAGGGCTTCAATCTTGACACCCTTCTTACGCCATTCATGTGCTCCCACCACGCCTAGCAATTCACGCAATGAAATCACATAAGGTGCATCAACATCACCATAAGCTTCATGACAAGCTTGTGCTACATCAGGCGCACGCCGTAAAGACAAGGTGTGATCTGCATTGAAATTCAAGAGCACCATACCTAAAGTACGCGCGCGTTGTGACTGTGTTTGACGATGCTGATTAAACACATCCTTCATACTAGAAGGATTAGTTTTTTTCGCTCTTGCTGATTTTTTTGCAGGCTTATCGAGTCGACGTGCTATCGCTTGTAATAATTGTTTTGCGTTTTGAAAATCACCACGCCACAGTAAACCTGTACCTTCTGATGCTAAACGAAATGCACTATCTGCGTTTAAGGTATCGTCCACCAACATGACGCGTTTAGGTGGCGCAGAGCCATGCTCTGAATGCCATTGTGCTGAACAAGTTTGTTCCTGCTCTTGCCATAGAATCATGGCATCCGACTTTACTGCTGCTAGAGTTTTCAAAAATTTCACCAATCACAACACAACATTGAATCTCATCATTAACATTAATAATGAATGAGCACAATCAATTACTCAAACCGTCCACTACTTGTCTTAGACACATGAATTTGCTCAAATCGCTGCTTCACCATAGAGATGTGTTCTCGTAATACATACAGTTGATCTGCGTAGGCTAGCGGCATAGACATGGCATTAACGGCAAGTTCTATCTCTTCTAAGGTTTTTTTAATTTTTTCAAATTCTAAATCTTCCTTATTGTTTGCCATTTCACGTTCTATCTTCATTAACACGCCATACCAACGATAGAGTCGTGAACGTATACGCCAACGATATAAAGGTGCTAGCAAGCGCGAAGCAGGTACTATGACAATCAACAAAGGTAGTATCAGCAGTAACAACCTATCCATTAAACTCGCCAACCAAAAAGGTAAACGTTTATAAAGAAATGGAGAGCCAGAAGTGTAATAGCGTTTGGCATCCTCACTCAAAGGAAAATCACGTTGAGTTGCAGTTGGAAATTCATTTGTATTACGAAATAAACCGGGTTTGCTATGCACTTCTTTAGCAGCTGCGATTAATAAATCAGAGATAGCAGGATGTAAATTTTCACGTGCAATCAATTCAACCGGTGTGCCTATAAGTTGAATATCAAATGGCGGTAGATTACGACCTAAATCAAAACTACCTTCTGGTGCTTTTAGCCTTGAAAGAAAATGTAACTTCCTGACATAACCATCGGCCTGACTAAAGCTCATCAGTTTGATACCAGGCTCAGCCATCAGTTCTCGTACTTTTTTGCCGCGTATGAGTTCACTCATAATAAAAATAGCATCAACCTTTTTCGATTTAATCGCCTCAATTGCATCGTCACCATCCATAACAAGTAAATTCACCTCGGTGGGTTTAATCTCATTGGCTTCAAATATTTTTTTAGCGAGTATGTTGGTACCACTACCTTCGGGACCAATCGCAACCCGCTTATTTTTAAACTGAGGAATTTTATCTATGGTATAGCTAGCACGATAAAAAACTAACATCGGTTGCACATACAGCGTGCCTAGTGAAACCAAGGACTGTAATTCTTCTTTATCAGCTAAACCGTTTTGTACCAGCGCCACATCAGCAGCCACTTTTTTATTCATTAACAGTTGCAGATTTTCATCTGAACCGTCAGTCATTACCACTTTCACTTTCACGCCATGAGATTCAATAATTTTTTTATATTTTTCAGCGGTACTTTGAAAGCTACTCCCTTCGGGACCACTTAGTATCACGACGGTATCAGGTGGTGCTGGCTGCAGCATGGTGAAAGTCAGCCATCCGACCAAGCCAACCAATACAAGCAATGGAATCAAGACAAAAAATAAATCTTTCCAAGATAGTGCGAAGATTTTTTTTATAAAACGAGGTGAGTACATAGAGGGTTCTGTATAAAAATCATAAGCGTGTTGACTGGAATTGCGCTGCATAATGACTCCGGTTTTAGTATGGCACAGCTTGCATCGTCATCTCTTAAAAACGCAAGCAAGCCGTTCTTATAAAATTATCTTTTTGAAAATATTAGCACTAGCTTCTGTCGTCTTTTATGACAAATACGGCTATATGAAATGGTATGAATCTTGCTGTAATATCCGCATATGAACTGGCTTTACTAAACGATTCTTATGATTACTCGTGTTAATTCCATGGCCAGCACAGGCGCAATGTCTGCAATCTCCAGTGCTGCCCTAGCTCAAATGAAAGTTGAGCTCACCACTGCCCTAAAAGCGGCAGGGGTGACTGACGCCAGTGAAACCGACACCATGCCCAAAGGATTTCCAAACGGCGTGACTTGGGCGAATGCTTACAAAATGGTCGCGCAATGGAAAGAAGACGGTAATCCTGCAACGCCTGGGAATCTGGTTTTATCGCAAGATCTAGTCAACAAAAATGTCGCTGCGACCAAATCATTGAAAGAGTTGGGATACAACGACCTCTCGCGCTTTAAAGCAGGCACTTCTATTGTGGGAGCGATCGACACACTCTATCAAAGTAAAACCAATGGTTTAGTTGGCTCAGCATTGGCGAAAGCGGGCATCTATGATTTGACTGCCTTCCCTAAAGGCACCACCGTTTACCAAGCTTTCAAACTCATTGAAGATCCAGACAATCCCGGCAAACTATCAACCGATCGATTTCGAGAGTTAAAAGGCGCCTTTACTGCACTCTCCGCATTGGGCGTGACTTCCTTAGCGAATTTTCCTAGAGGTACAAATGCGTTAGACGCAAAAGCCGTACTCGAACCCAAGGCAGTGCAAATGTTAGCCATGACTGGCATGAAGCCTGACAACTTTAAAAACACGAATCTTTCTGCGTTAGAGCAAATGGGGATTTTGAGTAGACTGCCAGACACAATCAGAGAATTAAACGCCCTACCAACCGGTACCAACGCGAATACATTAGGAACCAATGCAAACGCCGCAAAAAAACTGGTCGCTCTAGGCTATGAAAGCTTGAATGCTTTCGCCGGCATGAAAGCCTTTGGCGGCAAACCCGTTACGGCCGCTGCAGCATTGATGCAAGTGACAAAAAAACCTGTGGATGCAGATTTGCCCTTCCCCACAGCGCCAAGCACAGACCGCCTATTTCAAAGCACCGAGCAAGCCAAAATTCCTTCATACGGCAAAATTAATCCAGTTAAATACACCGTCTATTCACCTAATGAAACGGACAAAGTGAAACCCAATCCGCCGCCTATCGTGACGGTGGCCAGCACGGCTGAAATCTTGGCGGCAAATATTATTTATTGGAAAAGGAAAACCTAAATTTTTTACAAGCCAATTTAATTAATGCAGATTTACAACACTTTTTCTGATGTTACGGCTTGAGGTATGACTGGTATGAAATTAGGCTTTTATAATCATTTCCACGGGACAACTTGAATTACTGAGAGCATATTATGAAAAAAATTCTTTTAAGCGCAATGCTGGCACTGACCGCGATTTCAGCACAAGCACAGTTAAAACCATACGTCTCGTTTGATTATGCTGATGAAGAAAAGCGTTCTTCAGGCTCAAAAAATGCCGCAGTTAACATGACAATCGGCGTTAAAGCACCAAACAAATGGGAATACTCGATCAAGGCGGGTTATTCTGATCCAGCATCACCTGGAACATCTTCCTCAAGTCAAAATACGCAAAACGTTGAACTCAAGGTAAAAAAATCATTTGAAACCGGCTTTGGTGTCTACCCCTATGTTGCAGTCAGATTAGGACAAAAATTCACTGCTGCAAACGCAGTAAACATTAAACACTATGCAGTGGACCTTGGCTTGAAAGTACCTGTAGGAGCTGGATTTGCAGTTGATGTTGGTACACGCTACAGAAATGCATTTAATGAAAACAGTGTTCCCGCATTCGACAGCGTTCGCTATCACGCCACCCTGCTTTATGATTTCAATGAGAATCACGGTGTAGGTCTGCGATATGCGCGAAGTCAAGGCGCTGTAGATGAATCAAAAAATTCTGTACGCGCGCATTACACCTATAACTTCTAAGTCTTTTCCTGCAACCCCAGAGAGGGTTTGCTAAATTAACCGGTGACTTAGGTCTCCGGTTTTTTTTCGCCCATACTGCTGATAGGGATAAAATGAATAGTTAAGAAAAAATAAACTGCTCTGAAAGAAAGTCGAATACCTGCCATAATTCGCCTGCCTGACAAATTCCTGACAAATAATACCGACATGAAGTTTTTTAAACATAAAGTTTTTAATTTGACAATAAATTCTATGGGAAGTTCAACACTCCGCTCTAACAAGAAGCCAACTGCATACATGTCCATTGCTGTCCTTAGCATGATGGTCGTTTTTGCAGCCCCCTTAAGAGCAGAAACCATACAGATCATTACCATTAATGAATTGATCAATACCGTCGTAATCAACAACCCTGAGCTATTGGCTAGCAGGCAATCATTAGATGCAGCCACTGCAGGCATCACCACCGCAAAAGCATTACCTAATCCACGATTAGAAATGCAAAGCGGTCGATATAACGAACAAAATCCCGCTGCACTCTCTGGAAGAGCGAATGGTATCGGTGTTGCGCAATTAATTGAAAATCCTGCTTTACGTAATGCGCGTATTGAAGGTGCTTTTTATAATCGTTCACGATCAGCGCAAGTCGTGGCCATGACAGAAAATGAATTAATCGCAGAAACTAAGCGCCGTGCTTATGAATACTTGCTGCGTAAAGAAGAAACCATCGCTGCTTTTGACGCACTAGGATTACTTGAACAAATTCGTGAGCGTGTAAAAGTCAGAGTACAAACTGGTGAAGCAGGACGCTATGAATTAATTAAATCGGATGCAGAAATAATCAATGCACGCCAACGTGAACAAACCGCACGACTACAAGTTCAACAAGCAGCTATCTCGCTGAATCGACTCGCGGCAGGAAAATTACCTCCCACATGGGAATTGAATGCGCAGTTAAGCGATAAGCTACAAGTACCCGATCTTGAATTACTCAAACAAACAGCCTTAATTGAAAATCCAGAAATCAAACAACTGGTTGCTGAATTAGATCGTTCACGCTCAAAAATTAATGAAGCAGAAGCGAGTCTTTGGCCAGGTGTAGAAATTCGCGTTTCGCAATTACGAGAGCCTGAAGCTAGACAAAATATGATAGGTCTATCGGTACAGCTGCCGATATTAGATCAACGTGCAGGCCCACGTGCAGAAGCCATTGCAGAACGTGAACGAGCAATCGTTCGTCTAGAAGGTCGTAAAGCAGAGTTACTGCAACAAATTGAACTCACATGGAATTCCGTGCAAATTGCACGCACACGTATTGATGCACTGTCTGAAGGTGCGATGCGTGATGCAGAGTCCACTTTGAAAGTTGCCCAAGCAGCTTATCGATTTGGTGAACGTGGCATTCTTGAAGTGCTGGATGCAGAACGTGTCTTACGTTCCGTGCGCAATGATTTACTGTTAGCGCGTTATCAATTACAAGCTTCACTGATAGAACTCGACACACTGGCAGGACGTCATGTCGCGAAATCAGAATAAACACTTACTACTTCTCATACTCAACAAATTATATTTATTCGCTATGCCTAGCCTCTACAACATGCAAAAATCTATTCTTATTCAACGCCTTGGATTACTCTTCATACTGCTAGTCACACTCAGTGCCTGCAATAAAAAAGAATCATCGACAGCCAAGCCAGTACAAGCCGTTGATACTGCCATTGTGGAAATCAAATCAGAAATGGCATCACAGTTTGTAATTGAACGCGTACAACTCAACGACATTGCCGTCACTCAAAGAGTCTCAGGCAAAATCGAAGCCAATGAACAGCGCACTACACGTATAGGCGCATCTGTAACGGGGCGAATCACTCAAGTTATGGCAGAGGTTGGTGATAGAGTCAAAGCCGGACAAGCCTTAGCAAAATTATCCAGTCCGGAACTCACTAACGCTCAATTATCATTTTTGCGTGCAGTATCAAGTAGCAAGTTAGCTGAACGTTCAGTAGAGCGTGCACAACAATTGGTTGCTGCTGACGTGATCGGCTTTGCCGAGTTACAAAGACGCGAAGTGGAACTATCCGTAGCGCGTGCAGAGCTAAGAGCGGCTTCCGATCAACTACGTTTAATTGGTTTGTCCCCAACAACCATAGAAAGCTTACGTGAAAATGGTTCACTCGCTTCTGAAGTAGCTATCACTGCCACTCAAACCGGTATAGTCGTAGAACGTAAAATCAGTCAAGGCCAAGTAGCGCAGCCAGGTGACCCTTTGTTTACCGTTGCTGATTTATCGAATGTCTGGGTAGTTGGCGCTTTACCTGAAAAAAATGCAAACTCAGTTTACTTAAATCAACGTGTTGATGTTGAAGTTGCAGCCATAGGCAATACACTTTTACACGGCAAGATTGTTTTCATTAGCGACACCGTACATCCAGATACACGCACTGTTGCAATTCGTACTGCAGTCAATAATCCTAAGTTTGAACTCAAACCACAAATGCTTGCATCACTGGTTTTAAAGGGACAAACAGTACGTCAACTAGCTGTGCCCGCAAGTGCCGTCGTGCGTGAAAATGGTCGTGAGTATGTCTTTGTGCAATTAGACAAACTACGCTTCCGATTAACTGAAGTACGATTAGATACTGCGGTCGGTGATTATCGTCCTGTCATCAAAGGTTTAGATGAAGCCACACCGATTGTTGTTGATGGCACCTTCCATTTAAATAGTCAGCGTAAGCGCGCCGAATTGGAGTAACAGCATGCTGACAAAATTAATAGGTGAATCGCTCACACAGCGATTGCTGATGGTGGTATTGGCATTTGCATTAATAGGCTTTGGTCTACGTGCAACGAGCAAACTCTCCGTTGATGCCTTTCCTGATGTAACTAATGTTCAGGTACAAATTGCAACCGAAGCACCTGGTCGCTCACCAGAAGAAGTCGAACGTTTTGTAACCGTGCCACTAGAAATCAGTATGACAGGATTGCCTGGCTTGACTGATATGCGCTCTCTGAATCGCAATGGCCTCTCCATCATTACCTTAGTTTTTACCGATAGCACAGACGTTTATTTTGCTCGTCAGTTGGTAATGGAAAGACTAATTGAATTCAATACAAAACTCCCCAAAGGCATCACACCTATTTTAGGGCCAGTCTCTACCGGCTTAGGAGAAGTGTATCAATACACATTAGAGCGACCTGACGATGGCACCCACGCATTAAGTGAAGCTGAACTGATGGAGCGGCGCGCTATTCAGGATTGGGCAGTACGTCCCATGTTGCGTTCAATTCCTGGTATTGCTGAAATTAATTCACAAGGTGGCTATGAACGCCAATACCAAGTAAATGTAAATCCAGATCGACTGCGTCATTATCATTTATCTTTGCGCGACGTAGAACATGCTATCTCTCGTAATAACGCCAACTCAGGCGGAGGCATCCTACCTCAAGGTGAAGAACAATATTTGATACGCGGCGTGGGTTTAACTCGTACTGTAGAAGATATCGCCGGCATCGTCTTAAAAGAAGAAAATGGTACACCTGTTTATGTCAGAGATGTCGCTGAAGTCAAAGTTGGGCCAGCTATCCGTTATGGCGCATTGATAAAAAATGGTGACACGGAAGCTGTCGGTGGCATCGTCATGATGCTACGCGCAGGAAATGCAAAAGAAATCGTGACGCGTATTAAAGGCCGCGTGAATGAAATCAATGCAAAAAACATGCTGCCGGGTGGATTAAAAATAGTCCCCTTCTATGATCGTACTGAATTAGTTGATGCTTCACTCTGGATGGTAGGCAAAGTATTAATTGAAGGTGTGATTCTTGTCGTAATTGTGTTGCTGATTTTCTTGGGTGATATACGATCAAGTCTTGTGGTGGTAGCGACCTTAGTCATCACTCCTCTGGTTACCTTCATGGCCATGAATCGTTTAGGTATCTCCGCCAATCTCATGTCATTGGGAGGTTTAGCGATTGCGATTGGACTCATGGTGGATGGCACTGTGGTGGTAGTGGAAAATGTATTCCACAAACTAGGCGTTGCTCAATTAAGCATACGCGAACGTTTACACGTTGTGTTGGATGCCACCATTGAAGTAGCCAAACCTACTATCTACGGCATCTCCATCATTATTCTCGTTTTCTTACCTCTCATGACCCTAACCGGCATGGAAGGAAAAATGTTTGCACCTTTAGCGCTGACAATCGCCATTGCTTTGGCAGTATCATTATTCATTTCTTTATTCTTATCTCCAGCATTGTGTTTTTATATTTTAAAAGGTGGCTCTGACCACGACACCAAACCCATCGCTTGGATGAAAAAGCATTATCTCAACTTATTACAAGCAGCTTTATCATCACAGAAAAAAACGATCGCTGCAGCTATTGTCACGTTATTGATTTCTTTTATGCTAGTGCCGTTCTTAGGTAAGAGCTTTATACCGACTATGAACGAAGGCTCTATCGTTCCAGGAATCATACGTGCGCCTAGTATTTCAATCGAAGAGTCAGTACAAATTGAAACTAGAGCTATGCAGTTAATTAAACCCATTCCTGGAGTGCGATTAGTTGTATCTCCACTTGGACGTGGAGAGTCGCCTGCCGATCCATCTGGACAAAATGAATCAAATCCCATAGTCAGCATCGATCCAAACTCAGACCGCACACAAGCTGAAATAGAAAAAGATATTCGTGCTGCACTGTCTGTAATACCGGGCATACAAGTGGTAATGAATCAACCAATTGCACAACGTGTGGATGAGATGTTAACTGGCGTGCGTTCACAGCTAGCAATTAAAATTTTCGGTGATGATTTAGCAGAACTAAAACTCATTTCTGAGCAAGTTGCAAACATCGTTAAAACCGTTCCAGGCGCAAAAGATATACGTATTGATCGTCTATCTGGACAACAAACCCTCACGATTGATGTTGATAGACCTGCGATTGCACGTTATGGCATTAATGTCTCTGATATTCACGACATCATTGAAACAGCCATAGGTGGTAGTGAAGTGAGTCAACTGTATGAAGGTGAACGTCGATTTGCGATTCAAATTCGTTATCCAGAAAATTATCGTAACTCTATTCAAGCGATTAAAAAAACTTTATTACGGACTCCTGATAACGCACTCATTCCACTTGAATCCGTCGCAACTATACAATTAGTTGATAGCCCTCCTACGGTTAATCGTGAGTCAGGTAAACGGCGCGTGGTAGTAGGCACCAACGTAGCTGATCGCGATCTAGGTAGCTTCGTCGCTGAAGTCCAGCAACGCGTTGAAAAGGAAATCAAACTTCCTGAAGGCTATTATTTTTCATGGGGTGGACAGTTTGAAAATATGGAACGTGCTATGGGCACACTGATAATCATCATTCCATTGACGATTGCTGCCATCTTCTTCTTGTTGTTTATGATGTTTAATTCATTAAAACTTGCCTCACTCATCATCTTAGTATTGCCATTCGCTTCAATCGGTGGCGTGTTTGGTTTAGCAATCACCGGTGAATACTTATCTGTCCCTGCCTCAGTCGGCTTTATTGCACTGTGGGGTATCGCCGTCTTAAACGGTATCGTGCTCGTTTCTTGTATACGTCGACTGCGTGAAGAAGGTATAGCCGTACGTGAGGCAATCTATGAAGGATGCATACAACGTTTCCGTCCCGTGATGATGACTGCAACTGTGGCACTCTTGGGCTTGGTACCATTCTTGTTTGCGACTGGCCCCGGCTCAGAAGTACAACGCCCTTTAGCCGTCGTCGTGATTGGCGGTTTAATCAGCTCTACGCTGTTAACCTTAGTCGTATTACCCGTCTTGTATCGTTGGTTCGACCCTCCAGTTACTTTACAAAACCAAGACTAAATTTAGGATTCTGATTGCAAGCTGAATCTAGACAACAGTCGCAGCAACACCTTCAGCGCGCTCACAACAATCAAAGCGCGCTGAACTATGTTTTATTGAATCCTTATGCACGATGTGCCAAATGCCAAAATCAATGACTGCGCACTCAACTTATTAATGGCTGGTGACATACACATGTCAGATGTATTACAACCACCACCCAGACTATTGATAGGCAACCATTTAGGGCGCCCAAAAGTGCATACCCTAGCCTTTAGTTGCCTAAAAATTCAATCCCAGACGCCAATTCCCATTGCAGCAGATGGCGAATATCTAGGATTAGCCAATGAAATAAAAATTGTTAACCGTACCCAATGTTTAGCTGCGTTTGTCTCTAACATCAGCTATGATTCTATAAAAACCTTATAAGCGAGCCGGTGGCGAAAGACCACGCACTCAAGCAAACATGATTAAACTAAAATTACTAGGTTGTAATGGTGGCATAGGTGGAATAAGACGCACCACTTGCTATGCACTGGATGAATCCGTACTGATTGACGCAGG
>CAMCXB010000057.1 GCA_945883145.1 Bordetella parapertussis
AAGCCATGCCTAAGGTTGATTTACCCGAACCTGACTCACCGACTATACCTAGGGTTTCACCTCGCACTAGTGAGACATCAACTTTATCGACTGCGACAAATTCACGCCGTTTGAACCAACCCTGCTTTATAGAGAAACTACAACGCATCTGATCCGCTTGTAATAAAGCAGGTGCATCGGATGCAGGGTCTGCTACCAATTTATGAGGATGTGATCCTAAAAGTTTTTGTGTATACGCTTCACGTGGCGATGCAAAAATACTTTGCGTCTCACCAGTTTCAATTAATCTGCCATGCTCCATCACGCCAACTCGGTCAGCAAAATGCCTGACTAGATTTAAATCATGCGTAATCATCAACACAGCCATGTTCTCTTCGCGCTGTAATTGATTCAAGAGCTCAAGTATCTGTACTTGTATGGTGACATCGAGTGCTGTCGTAGGTTCATCTGCTATCAACAACTTAGGTTTACAAGCCAGTGCCATGGCAATCATAGCGCGCTGACGCTGCCCACCTGATAGTTCATGCGGATAAGACAGAGCACGACGTGCAGGTTCAGGTATGCCTGTTTTTTCTAATAACGCGACCGCACGCTGCGCTGCTTGTGGGGCTGATAAGCCTTCATGCAGCATTAAGACTTCAGCGATTTGATTACCTATGGTGAAGAGCGGATTTAACGCTGTCATAGGCTCTTGAAAAATCATCGCGACATCTTTGCCCCGCAATCCACGCATAGCCGGATCTGATTTTTGCAGTATGTCTTCGCCATTGAATAAGATGCTGCCTGATAGTTGCGCATCCGGATTAAGTCGCAGTATGGATAACGCACTTACGGTTTTACCTGAGCCCGATTCACCTACCAGAGCAAATTTTTCACCTGCTGCTATTTCAAAGCTCACATCATCAACAACAGTTGTATCGCCAAAACTTACACTGAGATGATTTACCTGTAATAACGTCATGCTTTTCTCCTGACGTCTAAGGCATTACGTAAGGCGTCACCTATATTTGTTAACAATAGCAAGGTGATTGCCAACACTAAAAAAGTAGAAACAGAAATCCACCATGCATCTAAATTATTTTTACCTTGTGCGAGTAACTCACCCAAACTCGGTGTGGAAGGTGGAACACCTAGGCCTAAGAAATCTAAACTGGTTAACGCCAAGATCGCAGCACTCATACGGAAAGGTAAAAAAGTGACGACCGGTGTCAAACTATTCGGCAACACATGACGCCAGATGATTTGCCAGTTAGATAAACCTAATGCGCGCGCAGCCTGCACATAATCGAGATGACGATTACGTAAAAAATCAGCACGCACATAATCCGATAAACCCATCCAACCAAACAAGGATAGTAAGATCAACAAGACCATGAAGCTAGGTTCAAAAATCGAAGAGAAAATAATCAGCAAATACAACTCCGGCATAGAGCCCCAGATTTCCATAAAGCGCTGAAAAAATAAATCTGTTTTGCCTGCAAAGTAGCCTTGCACTGCACCTGTTAGCACGCCTAATACAACACCAGTAATTGTGAGCGCTAGTCCAAATAAAATTGATATACGAAATCCATAGAGCAAACGAGCAAAAACATCACGACCACGATCATCTGTACCTACCCAATTTTCTGTTGTGGGCGGCGATGGGTTCGGTGCTTTAGCAAAATAATTTAAGGTGTCATATCTGTAATGATTCAAAGGATAAATTGCCCAATTCCCTTGTTTATTGAATTGTTCTTTAATAAAAGGATCGAGATAATCTGCAGGCGAATCAAAGTCACCACCAAATGATTTTTCTGAGTAGTCATGCAACACAGGGAACACAATTTGACCCTGATAAGAAGCTATCAGTGGTTTATCGTTAGAGACGAGCTCAGCAAACAAGCTAATGACAAACAACACTGAAAAAATCAACAAGCTCCAATAACCACGTCGATTTTGTTTAAAGCGATTCCATACACGCTGCCATGGTGCCAGTGATTTCACTAATAATATAGGTGTAGTAGTAGTCGTGTTCATTTGGCTAGGCTTTCAAATTGCACACGTGGATCTACCCACACGTAACACAAGTCACCGAGCAATTTCACAACTAACCCGATTAAGGTAAAGAGATATAAAGTACCTAGTACAACCGGATAATCACGTCGCACTACTGATTCGAAGGAAAGCAAACCTAAGCCATCCAATGAGAACAGTGTCTCTATCAATAAACTACCGGCGAAGAATGCACCGATAAAGGCAGCAGGAAATCCTGTGACTAATGGCACTAAGGCATTGCGAAAGACATGTT
Source organism: Bordetella parapertussis (assembly GCA_945883145.1). Taxonomy (GTDB): domain Bacteria; phylum Pseudomonadota; class Gammaproteobacteria; order Burkholderiales; family Burkholderiaceae_D; genus Pernthalerella. The sequence goes on from CAMCXB010000057.1 coordinate 2,288, forward strand.
TGTATAAAACGACTTTATCGGACAAGCCTTTAGCACGCGCTGTTAAGACATATTGTTTACGTATCTCTTCAAGAAACGTATTTTTAGTCAGCATGGTCATGACTGCAAAAGAACCTGCTACCGATGCTGTGACTGGCAAAGTAATGTGCCAAAGATAATCTGTCACTTTATGCAGCGTTGAAAAACTTTCCCAATCATCTGAAGTCAAGCTACGTAATGGGAACCATTGCACAAAACTACTACCTGCAAATGTGACTAATAAAAATACACCCAATACAAAACCAGGTATGGAATAACCTATCAAGACCAACATGCTAGTGATGTTATCGAAGCGACTGCCTTCACGTACAGCTTTTGCAATTCCTAAGGGTATAGAAATAAGATAAGTCAAAAAGAAGGTCCATAGCCCTAAGGTGATAGAAACGGGTAATTTAGATTTCACTAACTGCCACACATCTTCATGATGATAAAAACTTTGCCCTAAATCGAAGCGTGCAAAACCTTTTAGCATGAGCCAAAATCGTTCGACCGGTGGTTTATCAAAACCATACAAGGCTTTAATTTCTTCTACACGCTCTGCATCTACTCCCTGACGACCACGATATTCCGCTCCACCGCCACCACCAGAAGATTCGCCAGCACCAGTCTGACCTTTTTTCAATTCAATCAGCATTTGTTCAACCGGACCTCCCGGCACAAATTGAATAACAGCGAAGGTGATACTGATGACACCTAACAAAGTAGGAATCATGAGTAATACGCGTTTGAAGATATAAGACCAGAGATGCATTTTTTTCTCTCATCAATTTTTAGTCAGCAATAGCAAACCATCATTTATTTCTTGGCGTTTTTTCCCACCAATTGGAAATCATATAACGATCAGCTTGATAGTATTTCGGTGACACATCCGGAATGCCAAAACGATTTCTATACGCTACTCTATGTGTAGCTGAATACCAGTGTGGTACGACTATATATTTATGCAACAGCACTCTATCTAATGCACGCGAAGCAGCGACTAATTCTGCACGTGAATCTGCTGACACCATCGCAGTCACTAATTTATCGACTGCGGGATCTTTTAAGCCCCATGAATTACTTGATCCATTGGTATCCGCTGCTTTCGATCCAAAGATATCAAACATCTCACTACCTGGACTGACTACATCGGATAGTCGTATGCTAGTCATATCAAAATCAAATTCTTCCATACGTTTCTGCACCAGTGCAAAATCTGCAGTACGTTGTTTGACTTGTATGCCTAACTTTTCAAGATTACGGGCGTAGACAGAAATAATGCGTGCTAAAGAAGGATTGTCATCCATGATTTCTAATTTAAAAATCTCACCCTGCGCATTACGCAAAGCACCATCTTTATATTCCCAGCCTGCTTGCTTTAATAATTCACGTGCTTGCAAAAGATTAGCGCGTAATGAAGAAGTGCCGTCTGTGCGAGGTGGTAATGGTGCCTCACCAAATACAGCAGGATCTAACTGGTTTCGCATAGGTTCTAGTAATTTCAATTCAGCCTGATTCGGCAAGCCATGTGCGCCAAGCTCGGAATTACTAAAGAAGGAATCGATACGTTTGTATTGTGAATAAAAGAGCTGACGATTCATCCATTCATAATCCAAAGCTAAAACTAAGGCATGCCGCACACGCACATCTTTAAATTGAGGACGACGCATATTCATCACAAAGCCTTGCATGCCCGCTCCGTTTGAATGCTTTAACGTCGCTTTAATTAGTTCACCGTTCTCGAATTTTTTACCTTTATAAGAACGCGCCCAATTTTTTGCTTTGAATTCAATCACAGCATCGAATTCACCCGCCATAAACGCTTCAAGACGTGCCACATCATCTTTGTAGTAGCGATAGACAATGCGATCAAAATTAAAACTACCTCTACGGACAGGTAAATCTTTTGCCCAATAATCTGGATTACGTTTAAAACTAATCATGCGACCGATTTCATAACGATCAATCAAATAAGGACCGCTGGCTATCGGTGCTGTTAGCTGAATTTTGTCAAAGGAGGTGCCTGCTGCCCATTTACGTGAAAACACCGGCATGCCACCTACGATTAAAGGTAATTCACGATTTTTATTTTTAAAATCAAAACGCACAGTGCGTTCATCTAAGACGACGCATTGTTTAACGTCGGTAAAAATCATCTTGAACTGTGGCGCACCCTTCGTGATCAAGGATGTAAATGAATGTTTAACGTCTTCTGCTGTGACGGGATCACCGTTATTAAATTTTGCATTGGCATGCAATGTGAAGGTCATGGACAAACGATCTGGAGCAAGTTGCATGTCCTCTGCTAACAAGCCATACATAGTTGCTACTTCATCCGTTGAATTAATCGCCAGCGTTTCAAACATCAGATTACTCAGACCAGCAGCCGTCACGCCTTTGAGTGAAAAAGGATTGAATTTATCAAAGCTAGTGCGAGCATCTGGATTGGCTAGATATAGTTCACCGCCCTTGGGCGCATTAGGATTCAAATACTCAAAATGCGTAAAGCCGGCTTGATATTTAGGCACGTCATACAAAGAAAAAGCATGGGCTGCCCACGCAGCATGACTAATTAGGGCAGATAACAGCAAGAGTATGCGAATAAGGTGAGTCATCATCTGTTCAAGGGGCGCTAAGGTAAAACACAGGAAAGCTCTGTGCAAGGTAGCAATAGGATAGCGTTTTTCTGCTCTGGTGGCGGACTCGCTTGCTCTAGCATGCTAAATCGCTATCAATTTTCGATATAAGCTAGGTTTCCAAACGGGCTCATAGCCCCTACAATTGCGCGTTTAGACGGTGCAACCCGCACTGACCAACTGGAGTTTCGCATGGCATTTTTACAAGGCAAAAAAATTCTCATCACGGGTGTGTTATCAAATCGCTCGATTGCTTATGGCATTGCACAGGCTTGTAGGCGCGAAGGTGCTGAATTAGCTTTCACTTATGTCGGCGAGCGCTTCAAGGACAGAATTACAGAATACGCAAAGGAATTTGATAGCTCTTTGGTATTCGAATGCGATGTCGGTAGCGATGAACAAATTGCTGCTTTATTTTCTGATCTCGGTAAATCTTGGAGTCAGCTTGATGGCTTAGTCCACGCCATAGGCTTTGCGCCACGTGAAGCGATTGCTGGTGATTTCTTAGATGGTTTATCACGCGAAGGCTTTCGTGTAGCACATGATATTTCTGCGTATAGCTTTCCTGCTCTGGCAAAAGCGGCCTTACCAATGCTCTCGCCGAATGCTGCTCTGCTAACGCTTTCTTATTTAGGTGCCTTGCGTGCGCTTCCTAACTACAACACCATGGGATTAGCCAAAGCCTCACTCGAAGCCAGCGTGCGCTATATGGCTGAATCACTGGGCAAGCGTGGCATCCGTGTGAATGGCATTTCTGCAGGTCCGATTAAGACACTGGCCGCAGCTGGCATCAAAGATTTCGGCAAGATTTTAAATTTCGTAAAGGAAAACGCACCTTTACGTAGAAATGTGACCTTAGAACATGTAGGCAATGCCTCTGCCTTCTTATTGTCTGATCTAGCCGGCGGTATTACCGGTGAGATCACTTATGTCGATGGCGGATTCTCACAAGTTGTGGCCGGTATGGGTGGTGAAGAAGCCTAACTTATTAAGCAGATCTCTCAGCTGAGCGTGGACTTTGTTAAGTTCTTTGTTAAGTTTCTTCTACGCTCAGCAAGCTTTTCCTGTACAATCCGCCCCGCGGTGCGATTAATGGCGCCGCACAAGTTGCATCGCAGACCCTAAGCATCAACCTGAAGCCCTCCCGCCCCCAGTGCTGTAGTCAAGAGCACTACCCCGGCGCAAAGCTTTTGTGCCGAAACCTTTTCATTAAGTTTTCGTCTGTTTCGTTGGTTAGCGTTGCTTTTTTACGCTGTCGCGCGGCATTTTTATGCCTGGCGCGGTGTTCATTTATCGCGAAAGAAAACCATGAGTTTCGAATCACTAGGCCTACATCCTTCTATTATTAAAGCACTGACTGAAGCTGGCTATACCAAGCCAACACCAGTGCAGGAGCAGGCTATACCAGCGGCGATTGCAGGCAGAGATCTGCTTGTTTCATCCCAAACTGGATCAGGAAAAACCGCAGCATTCATGCTGCCTTCTTTAAATCGTTTTGCAGCGGGCGCGCAAGAAGCTCCACAAGGCAAAACTCCAAATCAACAAATGCAGGCTGCACGTTCCAAAGGCGAGCGTCCACGTTTTTCACCTGCTAAACCAAAGATGTTGGTGTTAACCCCAACGCGTGAATTAGCATTGCAAGTCACTACGGCAACCGACAAATACGGCAGTGGTATGCGTCGTGTGAAGGCTGTATCAATTTTGGGTGGCATGCCTTATCCAAAACAAATGCAATTGTTATCACGCAATCCAGAAATTTTAGTCGCTACCCCAGGTCGTCTGATCGACCATATGGAGTCAGGCAAAATTAATTTCGCTGATTTAGAAGTATTAGTACTAGATGAAGCAGATCGTATGTTGGACATGGGCTTTATTGATGATATAGAACGCATCATTGCTAAGACTCCTGCTACTCGTCAAACCATGTTGTTCTCTGCCACCTTAGATGGCATGGTCGGCAATATGGCACGTCGTATCACGACTGACCCAATGGTGATTCAAATTGCAGGCTCAGCTAGTAAACATGAAAACATTCAGCAACGTGTGCATTTCGTAGATGATCTCTCACATAAAAATCGTTTGCTCGATCATTTACTGCGTGATGCTTCGATTGACCAAGCTGTTATTTTCACTGCTACCAAACGTGATGCCGATACGATTGCAGATCGTTTGAATATTGCTGGCTTTGCAGCAGCTGCTTTGCATGGTGACATGCATCAGGGCGCACGCAATCGCACACTGGATAGTTTGCGTCGTGGACAAGTAAAGGTACTGGTTGCCACCGATGTTGCAGCACGTGGTATTGATGTTCCTGCGATTACCCATGTATTCAATTACGATTTACCTAAATTCCCAGAAGATTATGTACATCGCATCGGTCGTACCGGTCGCGCAGGTCGTAATGGTATTGCGATCTCGTTAGTGAATCACAGTGAAAACATGAATGTGAAACGTATTGAGCGTTTTACTAAACAAGTTATTCCTGTTGATATCATTGAAGGTTACGAGCCTAAGAAAACAGCATCAGCAGCAAAACGCCCTTCCCGTCCAAATGGATGGCGTCCTGGTGATGGCCGTAGCCGTCCTCCTGCAAAACCAGGTCAGCGTACTTTCAGCAAGCCTGGCGCACCACGTAAAGAAGGTGCTACGGGTGGTGGCTATAAAGGCAACCGCGGTAGTGATGCACGTCGCGGCTAATTAGCGTTATTAGTTTGCGAGATTAGTTGGCAAAAATAATTAGCAAATGTAATTAATAGCACGATCACACTGGCCTCCGGCATTAAGCGGAGGCCAGTGTTGTTTTAAGTTATGGTTTTTTATATCAACGTATTCAGTAGGAGTTCAGCATGTCATCACCTATAGATCAAACTCTTAAACTAACCTCGTTTTCGCATGGAGGTGGTTGCGGCTGCAAAATTGCACCCGGTGTATTAGCTGACATACTCAAACAATCACAAGGCTTTCCAATACCACCACAATTATTAGTCGGCATAGAAACAGCCGATGATGCTGCTGTTTATCTACTCAATGATGAACAAGCTTTGATCGCTACCACGGATTTCTTTATGCCCATCGTCGATGATCCTACTGACTTTGGACGTATCGCAGCAACCAATGCAATCTCTGATGTCTATGCCATGGGCGGCACACCCATCATGGCTTTAGCATTAGTTGGCATGCCTATCGATAAACTCCCCATCGATACAATAGGAAAAATTCTGGCTGGCGGTGAAGCTATCTGTGCAGAAGCCGGTATACCGATTGCAGGTGGACACACAATCGACTCTGTAGAACCTATCTATGGTTTAGTTGTGATGGGCTTAGTCCATCCTTCTCAATTAAAACGCAATGCGAATGCAAAAGTTGGCGATCAACTTATTTTAGGCAAACCACTAGGTGTAGGCATACTCTCTGCAGCATTGAAAAAAAATGCGCTTAATGAAGAGGGTTATAAAGCAATGATACAAAGCACCACTAAACTCAATACTGCAGGCAAAGATTTAGCTAAGCTCACAGGCGTGCATGCCATGACAGATGTCACAGGATTTGGTTTATTAGGTCATGCAAGAGAAATGGCACGCGGTGCACATGTAAAAATACAAATCAACATGCAAGCGTTGCCTTTTTTACCGCAAGTTGAAACGCTTGCAGCGCAAGGTTTTATCACAGGCGCATCCGCACGCAACTGGGCTGGCTATCAACAAGATATTATTTTAGATAGCAATATCAGTGATACGCAAAAAGCATTACTGTGCGACCCACAAACTTCAGGCGGCTTACTCGTTGCCTGTGCAGCAGATGAAGTGACAGCAGTGATGGCATGTTTTCATGCACATGGATTTGCAGCAGCAACTCATATAGGAGAAATACATGAAGGAGAAGCAAGAGTCCATGTAAAAAATTAACACTACAGCAGTAAGCAGCTCTCATTAGGAACTCGGCTTACTAGGTTGACACCTAGAAGGCCGTATTATCAATACTCCTTAGACTGCTATGACACCGCGCTCAGAAAAAAATAATCAACGCATCACAAACAATCAAAGCTTTATAGAAAATTTCATTCACGGCGCAGACAAAAAATTATCGCCATCAATACTACATAGCCCAAGAATACAAACACAACAAGAAAAAAATCAGCAAGAACAACGTAACAGTCAAACCATCTTGAAAGAATTGCATTTCGCAATTTTAAATCTACAAAAAAAAAGAATAACAGAATTCAATGAGCTAGAAATCGTATGTCAGAAGCTTAAAAATGCTGAAAACATATTACTACTCGAGGATAGTCAGATAGATCTAGCCAAGGAATGTGATCAACTACGATCACAACTACCGCAAGTCTTCAATAAAATTCAACAATACCTAGATTATCAAGAAGCGCTAGGCAACCAACTCGATATTGAGACTATTCATATTCTATGTATAGGATTGTCAGCACTAGCCAATCCACTGAATGAAAGTTTTTTATCAAAAGAACTATGTACTAAGTATCAAGAAAAACTTACCTCTATCAGTGAAAAATTTTGTGCACTGATCATCAAGCCACTACAACATGGATCACTTCCTAGCGGCAAACTACTGAATATTCTCAATTGGTATAGCAGGGGCATAAAAAAAGATTTGCTTAACCGCCACAACAAAGCAATAAAACAAGTTTTTCAATTGACATTAACGCGCCTACAAAATTGGGCCAATGGTTCTGCTGACGCCGACTGGCTAACAAGTAAACAGCTTAGCAAGTGTATGGTTCAGCTCAATACCATGATTCAATTGAAGATGATTAATATTGAAAACAATTCAGAAGGAAAATTAAACCGTCAGGCATGGAGTGAAACAGTCAATGGCTTATGTAAGTATTTTCTATCTAACAAAGAATGGCTGAACACATGCAATATCATTGAATTAATTAATGTAACAAACACATTAAAAGAAGGCATAGAGCAGAATCTATTATCGATTGATAATGGATCATTAGATGAGGCTATCAGTTATATTTGCGAACGTATTTATCAACAAAGCTTTACATTAAAAACTCACGGTGAGTTGAATTCACTAACAAATTGTTGTAATTTTATGCGCTGCCTTTACGAGCATAATTTGGTTGGGGCTAGTACAAGCCAGAGTGGGCTAGCAATGCAGAAATTAGTCAGTACCTTTGTTATTTTTAAAACAGATGAAAAATACAAAACTAATCCACAGGCTGTAATCAATATCGCTAGTTTTATAAAGTCAGCTTCTCGCTGGTTACAAACACAAGAAAAATCTCAAACAATATTAAGCAAATCCACAATAACAGAAGCAGTCATTGCTATTCTTGGTATCGAAAAGCAGCTCTGCCAGAAAGAAAAATTAACATGGCTAGAATCGCCCGTTAATAGTAGTGGACTACTTTCCGCATTAGATTACTTCAACCAAAAAAAATTAATCCCTACTGAACAGCAATCAAACTTAATTTTCATATTGAGATCGGCGCTCGATAATATTAAAAATTGGCACCAGACTGACATTAATAGCGTATCAATCTTATTAGCCCTACGTACCCTAGCCTCCTTAGAAAACATTCCTTCTCTATTTCAAGCCATACAAAAATCTGGGTCACTGAATAAATCCCTACCTACATTACTCAATTACTTAAAAAGAAGTCATGGAAATAAACCTATTAATTTTAATAATGAAGAAAAATTAGCTAGCTTACAAACGATACACATGGGAATACAAATAGACATAATTTCCATCGATCAGTATCAAGATTTACTACAGTACTTACTAAAAACCTCGCACCCAATCAGCTTTCAAGAAATAGAATCCGCTATTCTTCGATTTAATGGCACATTAAAGCAGACAGGTATTGTGGATATTGAAGAAAATATAGCTCAACAAGATGAAGCTGATCATCAGACTAAACTACCCTCATCACCAATTGCAATAAAACGAGGTCCGACCTACCGTGGATCGAATACTGAAAAACAAACTGAACAGAAAAATTTAATTCATACAAATTCATCAACCCAAGAGCAGGATTGGACTTCAGTTCCGTTTAAATTTTCACATATCAATAATTTAAGCAATGCGTCGCCCACTAAATTAACGCAACTCCCCTTAGAAACTTCAGCAACATTTCCAGTTATTAAAATTAGAAAAGAAAAAGCATACTTGGATAACAAACTATCAGGAAATGATAAAAATAAAATTTACGACTCAGAACAAAATAAAATAAAGCAAAGTCAAAATAACTTAAAAAATAAATCTATTAACCTTCAACAAGCAAAAAGTGAATGGTTTAATTTATTAAAAAAAGAAAAATCGAGCTCATTGAAACAATTACAAAAACTAGCTGCAACCCATCCAGAGCTCATTTCCATACAAGAGGAAAATAAAAAGAAAAAAATAGGAAAAAATGCAATGTATTACGCAATTATCCAAGGAAAATTTGAACTCATTTCTTGGCTAGTAAAACAAAACAATCCTATTGCAGGACAATCATTTGGTGACTTCATGGAGAAGGTCATGCTTGAATTAACCGTAATAGAAGACAAACATGTTCAAGCCATTAATCATTTTGTTTCAGCACAAGTAAAAATAGCGGAAAGTGAAGGAAAAATTATTTTAATGAATCCTATGCAAATAGACTATGCGAAGGAGATTCCAGAAGTTAAAAATAGTTTTGATAAATATGACTTACTTACAAGCTTCAGATATTTTTTAGGACATGAATTAGCAGGTAATTTCAAAAAAAGTAATTTAAATAAGAAATTTGAGTCAGCTTCACCCTATCTATCTTCCGGAATGTCTTTAGATAACTTTGATATGGAAGATTTTTTAAGCGTAAAGCATGAAAAAGATGTAACAAATTTTATGACTTTATTAACGTATTCGCCATGTCAAGAAATTGAATTTTGCTTAAACTTAATTAATGATAAGAATAATTTTATTCATTCAAACATCCCAGATAATAATGTAATTTTTTATGCAATCCGCAATGAAACTAAGAAACAATTAGATGTCATTTCACTCTTATTAAATTCTGTTAATGACAAAGATAAGCTGATTTATGCATCAAATATTTATGGAATGAATACACTGAGCTATGCAATAGAATTTAACTTGCATGAAGTGGCCACGCTTTTACTTGACAATGCTAGCAATCCGGATCACCTAGCCCAAACATCACGGTATGCAGGATTAAGCAGCCTAATGCATGCTGCTGAAACGGGAAACGCTAAAATCATCAAAACTCTATTAAGCAAGGTAGCGAATAAAAATTCTTTAGCACAGTTAGCAGATGCAAATGGAAATACAGCACTGATGTTTGCGGTTGCACGAAAAAGAACAGAAGCAATTAAAGTATTGCTAAATGAAACGCCAGATTCAGATCTGCTGCTTTCACAAATGACTCTACATGGTGAAACCGCTTTTGACTTGGCCACTAAAAATGGTTATCACCAAGTGCTTGATATTTTACGACCAACTCGGCAACGAGAAGAATCAACTTCAGCTAATTTGACATTCAGTTCAAATAAGACACTATCTTCACCCACTAACAAGCAAGAAAAAATTAGTGATAATTTAATTCCAGATAAAACTGATGAAAATTTTAATATTTTATTTGGCGCGATTAGTGATAACAACACAGCGCTAGCTAAATTTATTATTCGATCAAATATCAATATTGAAAAAATAATTCATAAGAAAAATGCAAATGGGACTACGCTTCTTATGGCTGCAGTGAAAAACAATAATTTAGAAATGATCGATCTACTTTTGCAAACAACCAGTGATAAAGATTCACTGATTCTTGATAGCAGTCATGAAGGGATTAATGCTTTCATGATCGCAGTGATGGAAGATTTTATTATAGCGACATCCAAATTACTCAGTGCGGCAAGTGATTTAGAAAAACTCATTTATGCAGAACTTTCGGATGGCTCTAATGCATTGATGATAGCTGCAAAATATAATCGGTGTTCCATGGTCAAACTGATTTTAGGCAGTATTAAAAATCCTGATAATTTAGCAAAGAAAAAAATGAATTCTGGCCTTACATGCTTAATGATTGCTTCAGGCCTAGGCTATGCACAAATTGTTTATTCAATACTCGATTCTGTGAACGATAAAATTTCTTTAGCTAAAATATCAGACTTTGTGGGCAATACAGCACTGATTTATGCCGCTGAAGGTGGTCATCTTTCTGTCATTAAAGTCTTGCTTGAAGATTTAACGGATAAAAGAATTTTACTTAATCAAAGTTCTCAATATGGTGAAACGGCATTTACCATTGCAATGAAAAATAATTACTATAATTTATTACCGCTTTTAAATCCTAAGGGGATAAATTTAACGCAGTAACATTCTCAAATGTTTAAGTAATTATTCTTCTTCTAACAGGCTCATTTTAGAAGCAAAAAACCTATCGTTTTCATTTTTATTTTTTCTTAATCCACTCACCTGCTTTTTGTAGATCTGTTCCTGCGCCGGATATTAATCCACCAACTGTTCCGCAACTCGTTAAACAAAATAGTAAAAATAAAATTGCAATTTTTTTCATATAACCTCCATTCAAGTAAGTACTTCCCTGTTTTTTAATCATTTTAATCAAATTTTTACAAAAATAGGCAGCGCAGCAGTAAATGTGCAGACTTGCTACACTCTGTGCACTCCCACATCCCGCTAGTGCTATGTCTGCCCCCCCTTTTTCCTTGCAATGTATTTCACTTAACAAAGCCTATGGCCAGCGCCAGGTTTTAAAGGATCTCGATTTATCCGTTGCTCCCGGTGAGTATGTTGCCATTATGGGTGACTCTGGCGTAGGTAAATCAAGCTTGCTGAATTTAATCGCAGGCTTAGATAAACCGAATAACGGAAAAATCTGTATAGATGGCGTAGATATCAGTGCATTGGATGATGATGCCGCTACTTTATTAAGACGTGAAAAATGTGGATTTATTTTTCAGGCATTCCATTTATTGCCCCATCTGACTTTATTACAAAACATTGCTCTTCCCTTAGTGTTAAATCATCTTCCTCTGGATAGGGCACAGCAACTGTTATCTGCAGTAGGTTTACAAGGTAGAGGTGATGATTTCCCGCGCCAATTATCTGGCGGAGAAATGCAAAGAGTTGCCATTGCCCGTGCTTTAGTACATCAACCTAGATTGATACTGGCAGATGAACCAACTGGTAATTTAGATCCTGATACTGCACAAGATATTTTGCAATTATTAAAGCAGGAAATACGTGCAACGAAAGCATCTGCAATTTTAGTGACGCATTCCGCATTAGCTGCTGCGACTGCTGATCGCGTGCTTTTATTATCGCGTGATGG
>CAMCXB010000058.1 GCA_945883145.1 Bordetella parapertussis
AACCTAAAGCGCTCATTGGCTTTTGCCATCTTCACTCCCTCGCTACTGCAAAAAATGAAATGCCTGCACTCAAATAAAACTTATGTTTTTAATAAACATGATTAGGCGGCATTTCTAATTAAAAACAGCATGCATTGTGGCGAGGTAAGTGTGTTGCCGTCAAGGAAAAGTATCCCTATTTTTCATGCACAAATTGAGGGAGCTAAGTGTGAAAAAATATAGCTCAACACTGTTTCAGATTTTTTAAGTTTGACTTAAATCAACAAGAGGAAAATATTTCTTAATCAACAAGTATTGACACTATCCAACCTGCCCTCTACTCTCAAACTTGAAGCAAAGAAATTAAATGGGCTGGTTTTTAAGCCACTTTAAGAACAAATAATCAAAATTAGGAGAAAGACATGGCACGCGTCACATTTGATTTCAGCGGCACCACTACCGTCGTTACTGGCGGCGCCAGTGGTATAGGCTTTACTTGCGCAGAATTGATAGCCCGCTGTGGTGGCAATATTATTATTTCGGCTAGCCGCAGTCCTGAGAAAACTGAGAAAGCGATAGCGCAATTACAAAAAGTAAACAGCAAAATTACAGTTCATTCATTTCCTTGCGAAGTTGGATCAGAAGATTCGGTTAAGGGATTTTTTGCAGCGATCAAGCAAGCAGGCATAAGGGTAGATTATTTAATTCATAGCGCAGGCATCTCACCGAATACAGAATTTTTAGATCAAACCGCGAAAGAGTGGGACATGGTTTACAACACCAACACCACAGGTGCGTTTCTGGTGACGAAATATGCTGCGTTATCGATGAAAGACAATCCGACAATGGATGAGTTTCGCGGCAAGATTGTGTTGATCACTTCTACCAATGGCATTAACAGTCAAGATCCGGTTTCTGCTCACTATGATTCATCTAAAGCTGCCGGCAATATGCTGGTGCGTACCGCTGCTGAGCATTTATCAGAACATCAAATTTGTGTGAATGCCTTAGCACCGGGTTGGATAGAGACTGCGCTCAACAATACCTTGCCACCGGATGTACGTGAAAAAGAAACCGCAAAGATTTGGATGCGACGTTGGGCCAAACCAGAAGAAATGGCAGCATGTGCCGCGCATATTTTGACGATGCCGTATTACATGGGGCAGGTCTTAATGGCAGATGGCGGATATCGATGACAATTAAATGATGCTTTTGTAGGGACGATTAGCGTAGCGTAATCGTCCGTATCACCTTTGCTAGCTCTGCTGCGTACGAATACGCTACTCTATTCGCACCTACAAGATGTTTATCAGCATTTGTAGGGGCTATCATCTACAGTTAGCTCTCCTCTACGCTCCATAACTCCTTGATTAGTATGGATTTATATTTGATAGTAGGGTAAATTTATAATTCATTTTATAATTCACACTATAATTCAAAGCATAACCTTATCATGACTCTACACGCAGATGCGTTACGTCTACGCCTAGCGTTAGGCCCAAAATCTGGAACCCAAATTGCAACGGAAATCGGCCTCAGCCAACCGACGGTGACGCGTGCGCTTGCGGCAATGGAAGAAGAAGTCATCAAAACGGGGCAGAGAAAATCCACCCTTTATCTGCTGCGAGACCAGAGCCGTGGTTTCGGAGAAGTGCCTGTTTATCGTGTTGATAGACATGGCAAAGTCCAAGAACTTGGAACGCTTGCGCCGGTTCGCCCAGATGGTTTCGTATTTACACAAACCGATGGTGTGCAAATTCATAGCGAAGGGCTACCTTGGTGGTTGCTAGACATGCGCCCCCAAGGCTACTTGGGGCGCGCTTATGCAGCGCGTTTTGGAGCCGAACTAGGTCTGCCAAGCTCAATCAAAGAGTGGTCTGATAGCCATGCCATGAGAGCATTGCTTGTGCATGGTCACGATGTAGTTGGTAATTTGTTGATAGGAACAATCTCCCGTGACAAATTTATCAATACACCTGAGCCTCAGCCCATTTCACAGATAGATAAATTACCTGCGTATGCAAACCTGGCCATAGGCGCAGCAGAAGGTGACGCTCCCGGATCTTCAGCTGGCGGTGAACAACCTAAATTCACGGCCTATGTAGAGTGTGCTGGAGTTGCCAAGCACGTTATCGTGAAGTTTAGTGAACAATTAGACAGTCCAAACAGTTCTCGCTGGCGTGACCTCTTACTTTCAGAACATTTAGCTCTACGCACGCTTAGACAGGGCAAGCTCACTGCTGCCGAATCAATTATTTACGACCATCAAGGACAACGATTCCTAGAAGTGGAACGCTTTGACCGTGTTGGAACTCTAGGACGTAAAGCAGTGATTTCTCTAGCCGCATTGGATGCAGAGTTTGCTGGGTTAGCAGATCAACCTTGGCCTGTCATTACTAAGTTGCTCACAAAACAAGGTGTTATCACACTTGATGCCGCTGAAGAGGCAGAAATACTCTGGGCGTTTGGTGCATTAATCGGCAATTCCGATATGCATAACGGCAATCTCTCTTTCATATCAGAGCAAGGCCGCCCTTATGCACTTGCCCCTGCCTATGACATGACCTCTATGTCGTTCGCGCCTACCAGTAGTGGACGGTTGCCTGATGCCATTCTTCCCATCACACTTCACGCTAGTGTTAAACACGAGAGTTGGCGTAAAGCGCAAGAACTGGCTATGCACTACTTATCTGCATGTCGAGCGTGCGATCAGTTCAATCCTGCTTTCCAAGTTTGCATTGATGCGCTTGAAACGCATCTGAAATCTGCAAACACACAAATCAACAGACTTGCTTAACAAGGTAGGAAAATAGTTAGATTGAAAATACGAACACGCTACGCTATTCGTATCCACCAGATATTTATTAGCATTTGTAGGGACGATTAGCGTAGCGTAATCGTCCGTATCACCTTTGCTAGCTCTACTGCGTACGAATACGCTACGCTATTCGTACCTACAAGATTTTTATTAGCATTTGTAGGGCAGATTAGCGTAGCGTAATCAGCATTGCCTTTATTTCTAGCTCTTATTAAGCATCTAGCGCTAATGCCGTTCCTGCTTTGGGTACGGCAACGCAAGCTAAGCAACAACCTTTTTCTACATCAAAGCCTGGTTTACCCGATGGATAATCAACTTCACCTGAACGCACGGTGGTGACGCATGATCCACAATTCCCTGCACGACAACCTGAATCAATTTTGATGCCATTCGCTTCAGCTAATTCCAAAATTGAACTTGATGCACTAGTCCAGTTAACAGAACGATTTGAATTCACAAATTTCACTTCGAGTGCAGGGCCATCTGCAGCTGGAGCCGCAGCAGGATTAGCGACTTTCTTCACCGTTGCAGGTCCAAATGCTTCGTAATGAATACGGCTATCTGGCACACCCCACTCTTGCAGTCCTTTGGTAATTGACTCCATCATCGGTGGCGGTCCACAGGTATAGAAATCGAAGTTATTCACACCGAGGTGACGTTTAAATAAATCAACGCTGACACGCTCACCAAACTGATAATCTTTACCTTGCTCTTCACCTTCAACTGCATCGGAATAACACACATTGATGTGTATGTTCGGATGGTCTTGTGCAATTTGATTCAACAATTCTCTATGCATATGCTCACTACCATTGCGCACGCCATAGAAGAAATGCGCTTCACGCTTAATCGGTAGCGAGATTAAATAATTCACCATACTCAGCATTGGTGTCACGCCGATACCACCACCAATTAACACCACAGGTGATTGCGCTTCTACATCAATATGGAAATTACCACTTGGTGCTTTCACATCCAAAATATCGCCTTCATTCACATTGCTATGAAAATAATTTGAACTCACACCTGGTGGAAGCTCAGGTGATTTAGGTGGCGGTGGCACACGCTTTATTGTCACACGGTAGTACTGCGGGTTAGGACTATCCGAGAGTGAGTAGCAACGCGTCACTTCCTTTGGTTGACCCGGTACTTTTAATTTAAATGTTAAATACTGACCCGGTAAGAAGGCAGGTAATTCGCGACCATCATGCGGCTCCAAATAAAAAGAGCAGCAGTCTCCCTTCTCCATGATTTTTTTCGCGACACGAAATTTACGAAATCCTGACCAAGCAGCTGTGCCTTTATCATTCGCTGCTTTGCTAACTGGATTAGCCATCATATCGATGCGTGCTTTGAACAATACATTTTCATGTTCAAAGATTTGATCCACATGCGCTTGACGTTGTAGCAAACCTTTTGTTAGTAAGACGAGATAAGCGAGTATGGTCAACGTACCCAAGAGCGCTACGGAATGTAATAGTGTCGCCATCATAAAATTTTCTCCACTTAGAATTTGCGTCTAAGCTCAAAACGCAGACCAGCTAAATTCCGATTGTTTTCTCTCTCCGCAAGAATTGCATCAGTACGGAATATCCATGATTGATCTAATGGGTATTGATAGCGCATGCCCCAACCATATTCACGACCCAACAAAGTGCTTGTGTTATTAATGCGCTGTGTGGTTGCAGCTTCGACTACGAGTTGACGATTTAAACCAAATAAATATTCCACACCCACTGCACCGCCCCACATATTGTCTACAGCATCAGTCAGCTTAGGAAAACCGGTTAAACCATCGGTCTCGAAGTTAATACCGATATTCTTCAATATGCCGCCTGCATCTGCTGCTCTAGATGCTGATTGTGGAGTACCGGTTCCATAGAACACATTCATGTAAGGCACTAGCGTAGAAGGCAAACGAGTGACTAATGAATTTTCTAAAACAATCAAGGTACCGTTCGCAGTTTTTGCACTACCCGCATTCGGGTCTTGTCCAAAGTTATTGATGATACGAATTGAGTTAGACAGCCAATTACCATAACGACGGGTAAACGCTAAGCCTAAGTTGTGATAACTACGATCGGTTTGCACTACTGCATTCGAGGTATCGGTATAGGCATAATCAATTTCCCAATAACCTTCATTGGCTTCAATAAAAGTCGCCACACCATAAATATTTGCTTGCTTCTTAATCACAGCATTTAAAGGCAAGTTGCCGTTACGCTGCGCACCTGAAGTCGCATTGGTACCACCGAAGAAGGTAATATCCATGTTGGAGATACCTAAAGTCTTACTGTTTTTAGCTGGTAGCGTAGCAGCAGCACCTATGATGGCATCTTCAAACCACAAACCATTTTGAAACAGCAATGGCATCTTACCAACTGCAAATGCCATATCAAAGCTTTGATATTTATCGGTCAATCCCGTTGTGATGGCATTTAGATCACCTTCAAAGAAAAGAGCATCAGGAATCGCATCGAATTTACCGGTGCAATTTGTAGAACCATTAAATTCACAACGCGTAAATTCAGTGCCGTTATCTAAAGGACGGAAAAAAGCATGGATACGCTCAGTGCCAGTAATACGATAATCCATATCCACATTTAAACGCGCAGCAAGAACATTATTTTGTGCGGCGCCATTGATGTTACGTGCAGCACCTACACGCATATCACCATAAATAGAAAAAGATTGATCGATAGGATTTTTCAATCCTAGCGCAGTACCTGAACGCTTTAATGGTCCATTTTGATATTGCGGACGACCAAGCTCTAACAAAGGACGTGGTGTTGGTACGGAAAATTTACCACCATAGATTTTTAATTGCGCTTCATCGCTATACGGCTTGTCTACATAAGAAGGATCAGGACTAAAGACTGCATCGGAGTGCGGCACTAACTTCGCTTCAGGCGAAGTTTTTGGCAATTCTTCTGCCGATAGTGCTACTGGTGCTTGTAATGCAAACGCTACAGCACAAGCAATGGGCAATAATTTAGGTAACTGTTTTAGTTTGAAGTGAAGCGATTTCATTTTTTCACCTCAAATTCTGCGCTGGAAGCATGAATGTTTAACATCCATTCATTCATAGAGCGTTCCATATCCGTAGTAGCACCGACAAAGCGCATAAAGTAAATCGGTTCTGCACGACTACGCATACGCACAGCAAGTTTATATGTACCTGGCGCAGTCATTAACTTAGCAGGGATTTTAAAGTTTGCATCACGAGTACCCAATGGTGGAA
Organism: Bordetella parapertussis; assembly: GCA_945883145.1. Taxonomy (GTDB): domain Bacteria; phylum Pseudomonadota; class Gammaproteobacteria; order Burkholderiales; family Burkholderiaceae_D; genus Pernthalerella. The sequence continues at coordinate 6,039 of CAMCXB010000058.1, forward strand.
TAGAGCGCTGCTCCATACGCACAAACGGTGGATGATTCATGACCGTTACTGGTTGAGTAGGTGGGCGTAAATGCGGTATTTGATCGACATCTAAATTTACAGGCAAGTACATCTCACGCTCAGTACCTTTGACATTCGTCGTTAAGAATTTAGTTTGCAAACTCCACAACTGATCATCAAAAGGAATTTTTCCAGCGCGTACATCTAAAGAATGAATATCAGCAAAATCACCTGCAGAATCCACATGACCACTCTCCCAGATACGCTTACCATCTGGACCTATCAAGGCCACATTCATCCACAACTCAGGTTGCGCACCTAATGAACCTGAAGGCAAGTTATGACCTGAATTCGTGTTGGTGACTTTATAGCTGAACTCTAAAGCCTGCCCTGCTTTCAAAGATGATTTGAAAAATGGTCCATCAATCTTGGCACCGTTTTCCATTACCTTGGCACGGAGTTCTTTTTTCTTATTGATCGCCTCGAGATTTTCATTCACTACTTCCCAAGCACTTGCACGGTCTAAGGCATCTGACCACACCTCTGGGAATTTCACTTTCACTTTACCTGCTGAGACTGCTGCTTCAAATTCTTCACTACCCCACTTAGAGCGGTAATCAAATTTCAGCCAATCTTCCATACTCCATCTTTCTGCATTCTCGTTATGCGGGAATACACCAGGATGGGCAATCGGATAACCAGGACCATAGAACGCATGATTTGAATGACGACGATTTGGGTTAATGACTTCTTTACCTAGCTTTGCAGCAGGTCCAGTTTCATAACCTTCTGCTTTACCCGGCACCTTACCCATGTGACAGTCTTGGCAGCTAATACCTTTTTCTTTCGCAGGAGAAGAACGATATTGATCCCACACCACCTCTAACTTAATGCCGAGATTAACTGCAACCTGATGGCACGATACGCAAAATTCTGATTTAGAAATTTGTTCGAATTGCACTGCACTTGCATGAATCTTAGTCCCACGTGCTTCTGGCGTTGGCGCTACTTTATACGTCGCTGCATTATTAATCACACCTTCTAATGCTTTTCCATCAAAAGGACCATAAACCGGAGCATGAATATTGCCAGGCTCGATACGACGCTCGCCATTTGATTTTGAATATTCTGTATTCACACGATGGCAGCTAATACACGTTACTCCTTCGCGTGAAACTTGGGTGCGCTTCCATAATGGTGTGGCTCTATCTTCACCTAATGACGTGCCCACACTCATGTGACAACGTACACAAAAATTACCTATGGTTGGAGCGAGTTCTGTGATTTTTTGTTCAAACTTATGAAACATAGGGGAAATACCTGCATAGGCATGACTAGAACTACGCCACTCTTCATAAATCTGCGTATGACATGCTTTACATTTACTCGCACTAGGATAACTATCTTCACCATAAATTTTTGCATGGGCATCTGCCCCAGCTTCTGCTGCCTTACCTGCGGCATGCGCTGTGCTCATGGCAAAGATGATGAGTGTAGTCATCAATAAAAAAGACAATACGCTCATCCACAATACGCGCGCTTTATTGTTCAATGCGATTATTATGGTTGAAATGGTTGCATTAGTTTTTGAATGTGTTTTCATTTTTTAACAAGCTCCTTATTTCCCGAACCAACATTAAGTTCATGTTTAGTGTGATACGCATGGCAGGTCTGACAGCTTGATACGACCTGACCTTCGCGATGGCAGTCTACGCAAGTCTCTTTGCGTATCGCAGCAAAATTACTTTCGTAACTTTCAACTGGCACCTGCTTAGGCGTAAAGTATTTTCCATATTTAGAATCTGCACTCATTTGATGACAAGCACCGCAACCAAGACCTGCATCTCTCACATTTAAATGCTTAGGATGGGAATAAGGTTTGAGTTGATCTTTTGCACTAGCATCATGAGCAGCATATTTCCATTCCTGACCCGTTGATGTTTTTGATGCAGTACGCAATCCTGCAGCATGACATTTGCCACATGCACCTGGACCGGTCTGCTTATCCAAGAAATCATTCATGGCTTCACGAGCTAGTGAACGCTTTTCATCATCTTTGTCTGCCAAGCCTGCACGTAATTTTTTAAACCATGCTTGCAATACTGGATCATCATGTTTCACTGCGCGATAGAACACAGCAGGATTACCTTCTGAATTTTCACCAGCAAACCAACCACTTTCAGGTGGATCAGCTTGTGGCAAATCTTTACCGCGCGACCAAGCAGAACCTGCTGTGCGAACTACGCCGTCACTCAAGCCAGTAAATAAATCTTCCGCACCAAAGCGTGACAAGGCAGTGCGACCACTGGATGCCATCGATTGCCATAAATTTTTCAAGGCTTTGGTATTAATATCTTCATCACCATCGCGCGATAAGCCGGTTAAAACTGAACCAGCCGCTGTCATACGTTCCGGCTCAAATAAAATTAACTCACGTTCCTTGATTTGAGTCTTATGGCAATTTGCGCAAACCTGTTCATAGGATTTGAGTTTGATCTCGCGCGTAGCTTTATCAATCGCATGGCAAGAACTGCAATCCGATTTAGCTATCGCTGCAAATTGTGGATCACGCCCCATTTTCATATGTTTAGGATTGACGAAATAATCCTGTATGTGTGAGGTGTGATCAAAGTAGATATTCCCAGGTTTAGCAGCTGCAAACTTCGCCGAGAACTCAGGATGACCACGTTGGAAATTTCCAAACTCAGGCTTATGACAAGAAGCACAGGCTTGATCAGAAACTTTGCTTAATTTATTGTCAGCGCCTTTGTGTTCGTTATGACAAACTGCACAAGACACATCTGCCATCGCCTGACCTGCATATTTTTCATTCTTAGCATGATCTTGGTTATGCGCCTTCATAGCAGGACCAGCAAAGCGATGACAATCCACGCATCGTTCACTGGTATCGTTTGAACTAAATGCAGCTAATAACCATCCACCTGCTTCATTAATGTGATTGCCATGACAAGATGCACAACCATTTTGACGCGTAAAGCCAGCATGCACACTCGACAAATTGCCTGCATCAATCGCTGTCGGATTCACAAATGATTTCGTACCAGGATGAATACCGATAATCAGTGCTAGCAATAACAATAACGCAGCTATCTTAGAGACCATGCCACGCATGCTGCGTAAAGTGCGACGCGGTGTGCATGGCGGCTGCACATTGCAGCAGGTACCATCTGGACGAGGACCTTCTGCACATGCACCACCTGCAATTTTAGGACGACGACATTCCCAGCGATCGCCTTCTTTTACAGGACTACATTCACTAGCTCCACCGCATTGGCCTTCGCCATTTGGGCCTTGCCAACAAGATTTGCCCCACTTGCCACCTCTTCCGCAGCAATAAGACAAATTGGGTCGAACATATGTATCGACCTGATAACCGGGGCGTTGTTGGTCGCTCATCACGAATAAATATTAACGACGATTAAATGCCAACATGCTAGTAACACTAACAAGATGGCCGAGGGAACATGCACGAACAACCATAACTTCAATGCACCTTGCATTGCATAGTGCGCATCAAGACCATTCTTACGCATCGCAATCGCTTCTAGCTTAAGCATATATTCGCGTTCAGTTTGATTTAAGAAGCGATCTAATACTTTAACGCGCATCTGTATCCAACCTAGTGAACGACCCGTACCCAGTAAGTGGCTTAAAACAAAACGCGGCTTTTGAAAAAACCATTGAAATGATTCAGCATAATAACGACCTACGGTGTCCGAATTTGTTTCACGTACTGCTTGCAACACTAGCGCTTCGGCTTCTTCACGTAAGTTTGCTAATTCAGTCGGTATACGTTCGTAAATCACTTGACTACCCAAATCAATTAAACGACGCGGATAGATACGTTGAAAAATAATTCCTACGATGGCCGACACTGACGCCGTATAGAAAAATAAAGCAATGAATTGTTCGTAACGCCCTTGTGGCCACAAGGTGCCGGTATGTTGAAAATACAAAGGCAAACTCAATGCACCTAATACAAAATGTAATAACAACCAATCACGCACTGGCCCTAGTGGCAGCACTAACAATCGTTTACGTGCTTTTAAAAACACCAAGCCAAGCACAACCACAAATAGTACGTAGCCTGTAATGTGAGACACAGCCCACAGATTACGTCGCCCTAACCAGACAAAAATAGTAATAACAATCCAAGCTAATACAGCAAAAATTATTAGCCCTAAAAATTTCACTGCCTGCTCTCTTACCATCGGTGTACCTGCTAATGGCGCTGAAAACTCTTGCTTGCTAGGTGTTTGATCTTGAACTGTCATGCCTTAAGCTCCAATGCGTGCAGTTTTAATCAAGGTCTGCAAATCAATTCGCTGCAAAGCGCCATGTGCGCAAGCACGTTCACAGGAAGGACCAGAAGGTAGCGAAGAACATAAATCACATTTCGTCGCTTTCATGATGGGTTGATGTGAAACCGGATCAATCACTTGCTGTCCTGATTTTTCGCGAATAGGAACTAAACGAATATTTTCATAAGGACAGGCATTGGCACAGGTACCACAACCTATGCAAGTGAGATCATTGATGATGACGGTGCCGCCATTCAAGGTGCGATGAATTGCACCCGTTGGACAACCGATTAAACACACTGGGTCAACACAGTGCATACAAGAGTTCGCCACCATCCAGTTATCTAAGGTGGGGCCATTGCGTATAAATTTAGGATTGCCATTATGTGTTTCAGCACAAGCGACGACGCAATCATCACAACGCACACATTTTTCCATGTCGATCAACATGGTCTTGGTGCCATTGATGAAGCGCTGATCTACAGCCCACTCCATAAATGCATCATCTTCAATCGGACGTGCGGCCGCATCGATTAAACGTCCTGCTGGTTCTATTAACTTGGGAAACACTAAGTCTACTAAGACTGGATAAGGAATACGCAATAACTGCAGATAACCAAGTACTGACAAACTGGTTTCATAGACTTTATTCTCGCCTGACTTCCACGCATCAAATAATTCATCCAAACCAAAATGATCACCTTCACGCAAATAAGTCAGTGTACGATCGCCATTACCCAAACCGACAGTGACTCGACCAAATCCACCAATGACTAATAACAAACCATCGGGATAATCACCTTCACGTACGACTTGTGGCTCCATTTCGGAAGCACGTCGGTTTTGCTTATTGCCTGCTTTGAAATCGACATTCCATTCAAAACTACCGTAGGTTTCAAATAAAGTTTGATCGGCGATTTTTTTAAGCGTCTCTGCATCTAATCCTTTGAGCAAAGGATGTTCAGGTAATTGTGTCTTGAGTAAATTAGCACGATAGACCTGCTCGATTTTGTCGCGCCATGCATCATCACGATTTTTAATATCTCGCAGCGCTTGCCAACGCAGCTCTAATACTTTGCAGGTGGTCTCTGCATACACCGTAGCAGAACGTTTGACACGACCGAGTGCTGCAATTTCACCAAACAAGGTGCCAGAAGGAAGTAATGCGGTTTTATAAGGCTCGACCAATGGCGGCAAGCTCTCGATATCTGCGGTGGGATTCACACCGGCGCCAAACAAGGCTGCTTTATCTGTTGCATCCAACAAGGATGCACGGTGAAGGTGTGCAATATCGGTAGCTGATGTGCCATATAGACTGGTGTCACGCACTTCGGGTATGCGCGGGTAAGTCAACATGTCACGCAACACACTCCACGCTTTGCGTTTTTTTTCAGGGGCGCGACCTAATACTTGTTGCGGCAAACTCGGTGAAATAACGACACGTACTGCACCTGACAAAATTAAGAATGCAGAATTACCGTAATCGCCTTCACGTACGATGATGTCACCGGGTTTGTATTCAACAATACGGCAATCATTTTGAAGAATGCCACGCAAGGGCGCGGCAGCAGGAAAGCGCGAAGCATCGATTGCAGCAAATTCAGGACGCGCCAATAAGGCATCCACATCTTTGTCCGTCATCGCTGGATCAAACGGAGCATCCCAACGACGCGGTCGCTCCATACGCAACGATTGTTGTGTATTCATTTCACAATCCCGAATTCTAAAAAAATAAACGGCGCACTATGCGCCGTTTATTGATGATGATTATTTATAGGCCGACTTAGCTGGCAATTTCACTTTTGCTGATAGGTCTTTACCTTTTAGAGCATCAGCAAGTTTGCGACCAGCTTCATGCGTAGGGGCTGCGAGTAATGCCTTAACTTCTGGCAGATCCGCTACACCTTGCAATGCCGCTCGTGCATCTTGTTCGCGCTTCTTTTGCAGAGCGATATATTTAGGATGTGTCGCCTTTGCAGAAGCACCGGTAGCTGAAACAAGAGCAGCAGCTTGACCAACGATGAACAAGCGTGAAAGTTCAGCCGGTGTCATTTCAGCATTTACGTTGACATTCGGAGGATAGAAGCGATGACGCACAGTTCCTTGTGAATTACTGACTAATTCAAACTCTGGCCCACCTGGATGGCCTGCATCCAACATTTTGTCCAAGGTGTCACCACTGATTTTCGATTGCGCTAAACCATGGCAACCCATGCAATTTGCTGCGATATCGTAAGTCATGAATGACCAAATCATGCCCGCCTTAGTTGCATCAGCAATACGCTTAGCTTTGTGGGCAGGCGCTTCTTTGCTGGCATCTTTGATACCATCGCCGTAGTTGTTATGCATTTCACGCCATTCGGATGAAGCACCATGGCAGCTCTCACAAGAAGGACCAGTCGCAACTTGCCCTTTTGAAGTTTCCGATGTTTTTGTTTCTGTGTAATGGCAAGTTATGCAAGTTGGGTTTTGACGCATGTTGTTCGGACCACCAACTGCTGCCAAAATTTTTGCAACTTCTTCTTTTTTATGGATGTCGTTATAAGACTTTGCATGCTTGGTTTGTTTCCAAACTTCTACCTCAGCTTCATGGCATTCACCGCACTTACGAAAACCTTCATTGAAAGGTGCGGCTGATGCAGAACTCAAAGCCAAGCTGGAAAATAAACCAACAATTATTAGAAACGACCTCAGCATGGTCTTACTCCCTAAAGTGAATATTCAAAGAAACAATTAACTGGGGGAAATAATACACTGTAAGCAAAAGCTTTTAAACCGAATTAAAGGAGCTAAAGATTAAAAAGTTGTGTTTATTACGGTTTCGTTATTTTTAAAAACGTAAATATCAGACTTTTTATGAAGCTTGTAACTTTGATGAAATAATCAGGTTGACTGACTTAACTGCTAAATTGATTATTTATTAACAAATAAACACAATTTTTGAATGAAGGCGGGCTGTTTGAACTTACTGAATTTTTTTCATGCAAATTGAGAAGTGTTCGCGAGTCGAATCTCAAGAAAAAATTATGGCTAAAAAAAACTCTGCACTCTAACTAAATCTTCCGGAGTGTCCACACCAGCATGGGGTGCTGCATGCGTCACATGCACAGCAATAGGATAACCATGCCAAAGCACACGCAATTGTTCGAGTGCTTCACTATTTTCTAAAGGTGCGGGCGTGAGTCGTGGATACGTTTGTAAAAACTGCTGACGATAGGCATAAAGCCCAATATGGCGCAAAGCTTCATACCCACTAGGCAGCGTTGTTGTTGAATCTGCAAAGCCATCCCTATGCCATGGTAATGGTGCGCGTGAAAACAGCATGGCACGACCGTTTTTATCTAATACGACTTTCACCACATTCGGATTAAATACCTCAGCAATTTCTGTAATAGGATGCGCAGCGGTGGCCATCATAACGTCCGCATTGATTAGTGCGGCACAAGCTTGAATTAAACTAGGCTCAATTAAGGGCTCATCGCCTTGTACATTCACAATCACTGCATCATCCGGTAATCCCATTGCAGCCGCTACTTCAGCAATACGATCCGTTCCCGAAGGATGATCTGCACGTGTCATGCTCGCTTGAATATTATATTGCTGACAAACTGCCATGATCTCAGCATGATCAGTTGCTACCACTACACGCTGTGCACCTGACAGCAAAGCACGTTCTGCAACACGCACCACCATCGGTTTACCAGCAATGTCAGCTAATGGTTTTCCAGGCAAACGGGTTGAAGACATACGCGCTGGAATA
>CAMCXB010000059.1 GCA_945883145.1 Bordetella parapertussis
GGTCAAGGACGTACGGTGGATTTTAAAAATACCGTCATCGTCATGACATCGAATTTAGGTTCACATAAAATTCAATCTATGGAAGATAGTGATCCTGGTTTAGTGAAATTATCGGTACTCGCTGAAGTACGTAGTCATTTCCGACCAGAGTTTGTTAACCGTATTGATGAGTTAGTTGTTTTCCATTCGTTAGATGACAAAGACATAGGCGCGATCGCTCGTATACAACTGCAAGTGTTAGAAGATCGGTTAGGTAAGATGGATATAGGCCTCATGATTACCGATGCCGCATTGAAGAAAATTGCCGATGCTGGATTTGATCCTGTTTATGGAGCACGGCCATTGAAGCGTGCAATACAACAGCAAATTGAAAATCCATTATCGAAAGCGATTTTACAAGGGGATTATGGTCCCAAAGATGTTATTGCGATTGATGTCAATGGTTCCGAGCTCAGCTTTAAGAAATTTATTTGAACCTATTTGTAAGAATGTAGTAAATAAAAACTGTCTGCATATTTAATTGCAGGCAGTTTTTTTATGAGCTTGAGTTTTCGGTAAAATATTTGTGCATGATTAAGCGAAGGAGCCGATTTGAAATTCAGCACTTGTGATTTATGTGATGCACATGAAGATAAATTACGCGATGGCAGTCTTGCTGTTCTTCCTCCATTCTTTCATCACTATGGCAAGCGGGTGATTTTTTCGGGGCAGGCTGCAACGCTTAAAGTTTTCGAAGACAACGTGTTGGTGCGTAAGGCTTTAGAAACGCCAGGCAAGGGGCGTGTATTAGTTATTGATGGAGGTGGCAGTCTGCGTTGCGCACTAGTGGGCGGCAATCTCGCTGTGCTGGCAGAAAAAAATGGTTGGGCGGGCATTATTGTGCATGGCTGTGTTCGCGATACAGAAGAAATCAACGCATGTGAGATCGGCGTTCGTGCTTTAGCAGCCCATCCTCAACGCAGCATACGCAAAGGCATGGGCGATGCAGACATAAAAGTGAGTATTTCTGGCGTGTCAATTCGTCCCGGAGATTGGATTTATGCCGATGCAGATGGCGTCTTGGTTTCACAGCAAGTATTGCCTATTTCCTAACCGCAGAGCAGCACTAAAATTTTCATTTAAAGAAATTTCATTTCGTATCGCGAAATAGACCTCATAACATATTGATTTAAAATAATAAAATTTATCTTATATGTCTTATATAAGACCTTGTTGCCTCGCGAAAAAAGGTCTAAGATTTCTCCATCAGTTTTATCGTTTGAACACATCGTTTAACCCCTAGGAGAGATCACTATGTCAATTCGCGAACAACAAATTCAAGCTCTAACGAAGGACTGGGCAGAGAACCCACGTTGGAAAAATGTAAAACGTAATTACTCAGCAGAAGAAGTAGTGCGTTTACGTGGTTCAGTGCAAATCGATCACACATTGGCTAAGCGTGGCTCAGAAAAACTCTGGAATTTACTGCATACCGAGCCATTCGTTAACGCACTCGGCGCGTTGACTGGTAATCAAGCTATGCAACAAGTTAAAGCAGGTCTGAAAGCAATTTACCTCTCAGGCTGGCAAGTTGCAGGCGATGCAAACTTAGCAGGTGAAATGTATCCTGACCAATCTCTGTACCCAGCAAATTCGGTGCCGATGGTTGTAAAGCGTATCAACAACACCTTCCAACGTGCAGACCAAATTCAATGGTCTGAAGGTAAAAACGACATCGACTTCTTCGCTCCTATCGTAGCCGATGCTGAAGCAGGTTTTGGTGGTGTATTGAACGCATTTGAACTCATGAAGTCCATGATCGAAGCAGGCGCAGCAGGTGTGCACTTTGAAGATCAATTAGCTTCAGTAAAAAAATGTGGTCACATGGGTGGTAAAGTTTTAGTACCTAGCCGTGAAGCTGTTGAGAAGTTGAATGCAGCACGTTTAGCTGCTGATGTATCCGGCACCCCAACTATCTTAGTAGCACGTACTGACGCAGAAGCAGCTGATTTGCTGACCTCAGATGTGGATGATAACGACAAGCCATTCTTGACTGGCGAACGTACACCAGAAGGCTTCTTCCGTACCAAGCCAGGTATTGAACAAGCTATCTCACGTGGTTTAGCTTACGCTCCTTATGCTGATTTAGTATGGTGTGAAACTGGCAAACCAGATCTCGCCTTTGCTAAGAAATTTGCTGAAGCTATTCACGCTAAATTCCCAGGCAAAATGTTGTCCTACAACTGCTCACCTTCATTCAACTGGAAAAAGAATCTGGACGATGCCACCATCGCTAAATTCCAAAAAGAATTGGGCGCAATGGGTTATAAATTCCAATTCATCACCTTGGCTGGTTTCCATGCATTGAACTACTCTATGTTTAATTTGGCACATGGTTATGCACGTAACCAGATGTCTGCCTTCGTTGAATTGCAAGAAGCTGAATTCGCAGCAGCAGAAAAAGGCTTTACCGCAGTTAAACACCAACGTGAAGTTGGCACTGGTTATTTCGATGCAGTGACCCAAGCTATTCAGCAAGGTCAGTCATCTACCACTGCATTGCATGGCTCAACTGAAGATGAACAATTCTTCGACAAGAAAGTCGCCTAAGCAATCAAGGTAAGCGCAACAAGAAGAGGGATGGAGGAGACATCAATCCCGCAGCACAAAAAACCGCATCTCACGAGGATGCGGTTTTTTTTTGATGCATCTCTTTCATGGTGATGTTTGCACGCTTGTGTACAATCTCATTTCTTAGTCTTTACCTCTCACATCAACAAGGCATTCCCACTTTATGTTTAGTTATCGTCACGCCTTTCACGCAGGGAATCACGCTGATGTGCTCAAGCACATGGTGCTATTGCAGCTATTAGAGTATTTAAATCAAAAAGACACGCCTTACATGGTGATAGATACCCATGCAGGAGCCGGAATGTATTTGCTGGATAGTGAATATGCCATGCGCAGCGGCGAAGCTGAATCCGGTATAGCCATGCTATGGGATAAAAAAGATTTACCTGCACCGCTAGCGCAATACGTAGGCATGGTCAAAGCCATGAACCCCAGTGGCAAAATGCGCTTTTATCCGGGTTCACCTTTTTGCGCTGAAAAAATCATGCGTGAAGAAGATAGATTGCGCCTCTTTGAAATGCATTCCACAGAAATTTTAGTATTAGATGAGAATATTCGTAAGTTGCAAGCACATCAAGCGGCGCAGGGGCAGCGACCTGCTCGAGGTAAACGCATTCTGATTCAGCGTGCAGATGGCTTTGCGGGTCTGAAAGCCTTGTTACCACCGCCTTCACGTCGTGGATTAATTTTAATTGATCCTTCCTATGAAGATAAAGATGATTACCGTAAAGTCAAAGTCGCTATTGAAGATGCTATGCAGCGATTTGCAACAGGGACGTATGCGATTTGGTATCCCGTTCTAGGAAGGTTAGATTCACAACAACTACCCGAACGATTAAAACGCGTTAGCAATGGCAATTGGTTGAATGTGACTTTAACAGTGGGCAGTCCAACAGAAGAAGGCATGGGACTACGTAGTAGTGGCATGCTAATCATTAATCCACCTTGGACACTACAAGCGACCTTGAAAGACACCATGCCTTATTTGGTGGATGCCTTGGGCGTGGATGATGCAGCGACCTTTAATATTCAGGTGAGCGGAACAGAAACAGCAAAACCCACAAAAGAGCGAACCCGAAAGAGCGCACACGATGAGTAAAGCCTTTGTCAAAGAATCTTCCGATGATGAAGATGATGATGGCGCCGGTTTACCACCCATACCCGCAGGCGCAAAAAACTATATACGGCCACAAGGCTATCAGCTCATACGTGAAGAGTTATTGCAGTTGATTGATGTTGATCGTCCAGAAGTCGTTAAAGTCGTGCATTGGGCTGCTTCGAATGGTGACCGTTCAGAAAATGGTGACTACATTTATGGCAAACGGCGTTTACGCGAAATCGACAGACGCATACGCTTTCTCACCAAACGCATGGACTTAGCTGAAGTGGTGGATCCTAGTTTGCATCATGGCAGTGATCAAATTTTTTTCGGCGCCACAGTCACTTATCGCAATAATGCAGGGAAAGAGCTCACTGTGACCATCGTAGGAATTGATGAACTCGATCCTTTACATGGACAAATCAGTTGGGTATCGCCAGTCGCGCGCGCACTCACTAAAGCTCATGAGGGTGATGTAGTTAGTCTAATGACCCCTTCGGGGATAGACGAATTGGAAATAGTAAGCGTGAGTTACCCAGCTCCAGCATGACGTAAAATAGCTATTGCAAGCCCGTTAATTCATTTTTTTACTTAGATCGATCATTCGCATGCCTATTGATTATTCAACCTTAAATCATCCCTTGCGTGTGCCGTTAGCGGCCGAGATTCATTCACGTCCACCAATTAAGCTAGAAGCACCTGAGCGCATTACGCATCTTGCTCTCTATGGTGGCGTCGATATGCAAGGTACAGGCGATAACGTAGCCATGCAACAGCGCTTGCTCGCCATGTTATGCACGTATTTTGGGGTGACATCGCCCAGTGGCGCTGCAAAATATTTCTTTCATGATTTCGGTCGCTTCCGTCTCAAATGGGAATGCCATACTGAATTTGCAACCTACACCTTCGTTGCGAGTGCTAGTACTAGTACAAGTGCAAGAACGGAGGATACAAATGAAGCCTATTTTTCTCATATGCCATTAGCCGATGTGCCAGAAGAATGGCTGCTGAGCTTGCAAGGCAAAGTGATCTCCGCCAATCACGTGATTTTAGAACGCGCTACTGAGACCGCATTGGAGAGTATCCCTAAAATGCGAGCACTGTTTGAAGGGAATGCCGTGGTGGCGTGTGAAGCTTCGCATGCAGCCCAAGTGTGGACAGATTTTCAAATTCATCCCGATGGCTTTGGCCGCTTTGTCGTGCGTGATGCAGGGCTGTATGGCATGCAAGCTGGTCGTTTAGTGCAACGCTTATTAGAGATTGAAACCTATCGCATCATGGCCTTAATGGGCTTGCCACATGCACAGCGCTCAAATCCTACATTGAACATCATTGAGAGTGAGTTAACCCGTTTGACAACTGCCATGGTGGATATGGAGCCAACAGAATCCGTCATCAACAGTGATACAAGTGGTACGGGAGTCCATGATGTCGATAAACAGCAGTCTCTCTTAGATAACATTACGGAATTAGCAGCGCGCCTTGAACGTATTGCAGTTGATAACAACTATCGCTTTTCTGCTTCACAAGCCTATTTCCGTTTAGTTCACGCTCGCATCGAAGAGTTACGTGAACGTCGTGTCGAAGGTGTGCCGACGATTTTAGAATTCATGGATAGGCGCTTAACACCGGCTATGAATACTTGCGCTGCTGTTGCGCGTCGTCAGGAATTATTAGCAGAACGGATTGCGAATACCAACTCACTCTTGCGTACGCGGGTAGGTATTGTGCAAGAAAAGCAAAATAGCAAAATCCTTGAAGCAATGAATGCGCGTGGTGCACAACAACTCAAATTGCAGCAAGCAGTGGAAGGCATTTCTGTAGTCGCAATTTCTTATTACATCATTGGTTTGCTGAGTTATTTAGCCAAGGCAGCTAAATCTGCAGGCTTAGATTTTGACACTGATCTTATTCTAGGACTTGCTATCCCTGTGATAGCAATATTGGCAGGTTTAGGATTACGTCGTATACACAAGAGTGTAAAACGCGATAAACGCTTTACCGATTGAAATAATCGTTAAGTTCTTACATCATGACTACGTTCGCGCAGGATGCGAGCCACACCATTGATGCTACGTACATTACGAATCAAGCGTGCTAAATGTATTCGATCTTCAACTTGTATCGTAAAACGCAAATCAGTCAGATCTGAGGTTACACTTTCATCCATACTGATGTGCACGATGTTGGAGTCAGATTCTCCAATCTCAGCTGCAATGCGTGCTAATGCGCCTTTTTCATTTTGTACTAAGACACGAATTCTTGATTCAAAGCGTCGATTTGGCTCTGTTGCCCAATTTACTTCTATCCATCGTCCCGGTTCTTTTTTGCGTAAACGTTTTGCTGTTTCACAGTCTGCAGTGTGTACAGAAAGTGTCTGATCGCGACGCAAATGCCCCGTTAATACGTCGCCAGGAATCGGCATACAACAAGAAGCGAGTTGTACCGAGGTAGATTCATTACCACTTATCGTGACAGGATTTATCTTCTTTTCTCTACTTGCGATCTTACTAGCCGCATCAGTGGATTTTAATTCCATTAAACTTAAGATATGGCGCGCCACCAACACAGCCATACGTTTACCTACACCGATATCTGCAAACAGTTCATCGAGAGATTTAGCGCCTGTTTCATTCATCAAGCGCTCGCTCACTGCTATCGGTAGTTGAATTGATAAATCTAAAGCATCTAATGCATGTTCCAACAGCATATAACCTAATTCAATCGCCTCTGTAGGATTGATGGTGCGTAAGTGATGACGAATTGCAGAACGCGCTTTACCAGTTCGGACATAGCCTAACCAATTTGGAGTGGGGCGAGCATCATCTGACACATCAATAGCAACAATATCGCCATTGCGTAATTTTGTTTTTAGAGCGACTGACTCATGATTGATTCTTGCAGAGACTGCATGATCACCAATATCCGTGTGAATTGTGTAAGCAAAATCTAATGCAGTCGCACCACGTGGCAAAGAAATAATGGTGGATTTAGGTGTAAACACATAGACTGAATCAGGAAATAAATCGACTTTAACGTGTTCTAAAAATTCGGAAGCATCACCTGTTTGATTTTGAATATCTAACAGAGATTGTAGCCAAGCATGTGTACGCTGCTGCAAATCAGTCAAAACAATATCATCGTTTTTATACAGCCAGTGAGCAGCAACACCTGCTTCAGCCACACGATTCATTTCTTCTGTACGGATTTGAAATTCAACCGGTGTGCCGTATGGACCAATTAAAGTCGTGTGTAGAGATTGATAGCCATTCAATTTAGGAATAGCGATGTAATCTTTGAATTTGCCTGGCATAGGTTTGAACAAACCATGCAAGGTACCGAGTGCAACATAACAATTCGGCAGACTATTCACGACAACACGAAAGCCATACACATCCAATACTTGAGAAAACGATAAATGCTTATTCCGCATTTTGCGGTAAATCCCATACAGATTTTTTTCTCTGCCTGAGACTTCAGTTTCAAGTCCTGCATGTTTTAATGTTTGTTTGACTGACTCTAGAATCTTAGATACCACTTCACGACGATTGCCGCGCGCACCACGTACTGCTTTAGATAAGGTTTTATATCGAACAGGATAGAGATGTTGGAAAGCTAAATCTTGTAACTCGCGATAAATATTGTTGAGTCCCAGTCGGTGAGCGATGGGAACATAGACTTCCATAGTTTCGCGAGCAATGCGTCGTCGCTTTTCTACAGCCATGGCATCAAGGGTGCGCATGTTGTGTAGTCTGTCAGCTAGCTTAACTAAGATAACGCGTACATCACGCGCCATGGCTAACAGCATTTTGCGAAAATTTTCTGCTTGTTGTTCTACCTGACTTTGAAATTCAATTTTATCGAGCTTAGAGAGTCCATCTACTAAAGATGCAACGGGTGCACCAAAGCGTTCGATTAATTCATCTTTCTTGACATCCTGATCTTCCATTACATCGTGTAACAACGCCGCCATGATCGCTTGCGCATCGAGCTTCCACTCAGCGCATATTTCAGCGACAGCGATAGGATGGGAAATATAAGGCTCACCCGATTTACGCACTTGTCCCAGATGCATTTCATCTGAGAAGCGATAGGCTTCCTTAATTTTTTTTAAATCAGAAGGTAATAAATACTCTGACAGCCGCTCAGCAAGCTGCGACACAGAAGCCACTCCTACTGCAGAGGGTGGAACAGAATCAGAATAGGGTGGGGTTATTTTAGACGCACCGGTGTCGGTGCGCTTAGGAGGCGAGGTGGGTGGATCGGTCGTGATGGTGTTCATAGTGAGCAATCCGCCCCTTAGCTCGCATGGGGCTCACGACTTAGCCAGGCACTTTTTTCAATAATTCGATACCGTAGTGACCAGCAGCGATTTCGCGTAGTGCAGTCACAGGCGCTTTGTTTGTGCTGTTAATTTTTGCGGTATGACCCTGCAAAATTTGGCGTGCACGGTAAGTAGCAGCTAGTGTTAGCTGAAAACGATTTGGCATTTTTTCCAAGCAGTCTTCGATAGTAATACGGGCCATATGATCTCCACAACGGATCTACTTCTGATTTGAATGAATGCCCAACTGGGCAAATAAGGAAGAATGTTTAGCAGCTTGCTGTTGGAGCTTACAGCGAGTCGCTTTTACGATCGCCTGCAATTCGTCCAGTGCAGCTGCAAAATCAAGGTTGATAATAACATATTCGAACTCAGAAGCATGAGCTAACTCAACGCTAGCGCCTTTTAAGCGATGCGTGATGACATCTTCTGAATCTTGACCTCGTTTACGCAGCCTTTCTTCGAGAGCTGCCATTGAAGGCGGCAGAATAAAAATACTCACCGCTTCTGGAAAATAATGCCGTATTTGTTGTGCACCTTGCCAATCAATTTCTAACAGCACATCTTTGTTAGCTTGCATCTGCTCCATTAAAGCGAGGCGCGAAGTTCCATAAAAATTACCATGCACTTCTGCATGCTCTAAAAATTCACCTGCTGCTTGGCGTTGAGAAAAATCTTCCCGACTACTAAAAAAATATTCACGACCATGCTCTTCGCCAGGACGGGGAGCACGGGTGGTAGTAGAAATAGACAGACGCATTGCCGGCTCTTGTTCAAGCAGCGCTTTCACAAGTGATGATTTACCTGCACCTGAAGGAGCGGCAATCACAAATAAGCTAGCGGTTGATGATGGAGTGTGTGACATAACTATTTAACTTAATTGATGCAACTTAATAGAATTAATTTACTCAAGGTTTTGTACCTGCTCGCGCATTTGCTCAATCAGTAATTTCATTTTCATAGAAGTGTCTGAGAGCTCTTTCAATGCGGCTTTAGAACCTAGCGTGTTCGCTTCACGATTTAATTCTTGCATCATGAAATCCAAGCGTTTTCCGACTTGTCCACCTTTAGCCAAAATCGCGCGTGTTTCTTGCAAATGACCAGAAAGGCGTGTGAGTTCTTCAGCTACATCGACTCGAATGCCATAGAGCGTGACTTCTTGTCGTATGCGGTCTTGTGCTTCTTCTTTTGAAAGAGCAGAAGTGGTTGAAGCTGCAGTAGCTTGAGAAAAAGCTTCCTGCATACGTTCAATGGCTTTTTGTTGAAATTGCGCTAAGGCTTGCGGTACCAACGGTGTGACATGCGCCACCAATTGCTCAAGATCTGACACACGTTCGAGAAGCATGGTTTCTAAGACTTTGCCTTCTCGCTGACGGCTCACGACAAAGGCTGCTAGCGTTTCTGCCAAAAGTGTTTGCACTTCCGCTTGTAGTGATTCCTGACTTAATTCACTTTCAGCTAACACGCCTGGCCAACGCAACAGTTCGCTGACAGAAAATGGTCGGGCATCTGCAAATTGTGATCGAACGTTTTGTTCTAATGCCGAAAGATTAGACAGCAATTCCTCATTTATTTTTAGCGCTTGATCGGTTTGTACTTTACGACCAAACGAAAGCCGACATTCCACCTTGCCACGCGTGGTCTTGGCCATAATGGATTCACGCAACATTGGCTCCAGAGAGCGCAAATCATCGTTAATACGGAACTGCACATCAAGAAAGCGGGAATTCACGCTCTTGAGCTCTATCGTTACCGTTCCTGCCATGGTTTCACGGCTGCCAACGGCGTATCCAGTCATGCTGCAAATAGTCAAAATAAATCCCTGATTTATGTTTACAAAAAGCTAATAAATCCACACAATCCCGAGCCGGGAAAACACGAATTAGGTTTAAGCATGGCGGGTCTAGTAAATGCCCCTCTACCGGAGGGCTTGGAAATCTGTGGTTATCGCATTGTAAAGAAGATCGCGGTCGGAGGGTTCAGTATTGTCTATCAAGCTTGCGATGAGAATGGCAATAGCGTCGCAATCAAAGAATATCTACCGAGTAGCCTTGCGCGTAGACCAGAAGGTGAGCACAAGCCCTACGTCGCGGCTGAACAGATGGAGTTGTATCGAATAGGGCTGAAATATTTTTTTGATGAAGGACGTGCATTAGCAAGCATTCATCATCCGAATATTGTGTCAGTGTTAAATTTTTTTCGCGCTAATGACACGGTGTACATGGTCATGGCTTATGAACAAGGCCACACACTGCATGATTACATCGAACAGCAACGCTTAAAAAAAACCGATGTCACTGTCAATGAAAGAGTGATACGTCAAATTTTTATACAAATCATGGACGCCTTACGTGAAGTACATGCAAAAAAACTTCTTCACTTAGACCTCAAACCGGCAAATATTTATCTACGCAATGATGGCACTCCCATCTTATTAGACTTTGGTGCAGCAAGACGAACACTACAAGCGGATTTATCCCAACTTCATCCTATGTACACACCAGGGTTTGCAGCGCCTGAATTACATACTAAAAAAGATTTAGGGCCTTGGACAGATATCTATAGCTTAGGCGCTGCTATGTTTAACTGCATGACAGGATTTGCACCACAAGCAGCAAACGAAAGAAAAAAGCAGGATCGTATGGAACATGATTATCGCGCTTGTAGTGGTGTTTATTCATCCTTACTCATACAACTCATACGATGGTCTTTGATGCTAGACCCATTACAACGACCACAAAGCGTTTTTAATTTGCAAAATGCATTGCGTCAAACATCTAGTCATAAAAAAGCTTTGCTATCACCACATAACTTACTATCGCAATTGAAACGTTGGGTGAAACAATCATGAAATTTTCCATCTGTCAGGAGAGCCTGATTGGCGCACGTCCCACTAATCAAGATCGTGTCGGTTATTGCTACACCAGTGAAGCGCTCTTACTTTTATTAGCCGATGGCATGGGTGGACATCAGCTTGGTGAAATAGGCGCAACTCTTGCATTGCAAGCCATGAGTACACTTTTTCAAGAACAAGCCCAACCCACTATCAACAATCCACAACATGCGCTAGACGATATGGTGTTTGCAGCACATCATGCCTTACAGCGTTATCGCGCAGAACAGCGTCTAGCAGAATCACCTCGAACAACAATCGTCGTCGCACTGATTCAAGATAATCATGCCTTTTGGGCGCATTGTGGTGACTCTCGACTTTATTGGATGCGCAATGGACAAATCCTCGCACGCACGCGTGATCATTCGCATGTTGAACGACTCATCAAAGAAGGAAGACTCAATCCAGCAGCGCGCTTAACCCATCCTGATCGGAATAAGTTATTCAATTGTTTGGGTGCACCCACCTTACCAAGAGTTGAGCAAGCAGCTCCAGTCTTGCTTAAGGCAGGCTCTTGTTATGTTCAGATGGACTATGGGGTGCAGTAGCAGAGCATGATCTGGCTTACCGCCTGTGCACTCAAGAACTTGAACAGGCCGTACCAGCGCTAGTGCGCAGTGCTACCGCAGTGGGCGGCAAAAACAGCGATAATGTCACCGCGCTAGCGATGACGTGGCAGGGCAATCAGTCTTATCGCAGTCAAAATCGTAGCGCCGTGCAAATACACAGCCAGTCATACTAAGCTGCGTGCATAAAGTGCAAGGCATCAGCCTTTGAGCACACTACAACGATTAAAAAAAGGAAAGCGCCGTGTCATCCTCATACCTACGTCCTAGCGGCCGTGCCGCAAACGCCTTACGTGAAGTAAAACTAACCCGCCATTTCACGCGACATGCTGAAGGATCCGTCTTAGTCGAGTTTGGTGATACACGTGTCTTATGTACTGCCAGTATCGATGAAAAAGTACCGCCCTTTATGCGTGGTCAAGGCAAAGGTTGGATGACAGCAGAATACGGCATGCTGCCCAGATCAACCCACACGCGTATGGATAGAGAAGCAGCGAAAGGTAAGCAATCAGGTCGCACACAAGAAATTCAGCGTTTGATAGGACGCTCCTTACGTGCAGCGTTTGATTTATCAGCATTTGGTGAACGTACCTTGCAATTAGATTGCGATGTCTTACAAGCTGATGGCGGCACACGTACAGCAGCTATCACCGGTGCTATGGTGGCAGCACATGATGCTTTTTCATGTTTAATAGTAAGTGGTCAAATTAAAGCCATGCCCATTAAACATTTTGTGGCAGCGATTTCTGTCGGTGTTTATAAAGGTTTGCCTGTGTTGGATTTAGATTATCTAGAAGACTCTGATTGCGACACCGATATGAATGTCGTCATGACTGAGTCAGGACAATTTGTAGAAGTTCAGGGCACAGCAGAAGGTGATGCCTTTGATCGTAGCACCATGAATCAATTACTCGATTTAGCAGGGCATGGAATTGAAGAGTTAATTCGTCTCCAAAAACAAGCTTTGGCTATAACAAGCTAAGCAAAGTTAATTCATTAAAAAAACAATTCATCATGCAACGCACTGTCGTATTAGCTTCCAACAATGCAGGTAAGTTAGAAGAATTTTCTAGCTTGCTTGCACCACTAGGTATGGCATTACGCAAACAAAGTGAGCTTGGCATAAGTGAAGCAGAAGAACCGCATGCCACCTTTGTAGAAAATGCGTTAGCTAAAGCCAGACATGTAGCACAACTCTCTGGATTGCCTGCACTAGCTGATGACTCAGGTATTTGTGTGCCTACCTTAGGTGGTGCTCCAGGTGTGCTCTCTGCTCGCTTTGCAGGAGAACCAAAATCAGATGCACGCAATAATCAAAAGTTGATTCAAGATTTATCTGCACTTGAAGATAAATCAGCTTACTACTACTGTGTTTTAGTTTATTTGCGTCACGCACAAGACCCACAACCAGTGATTGCAGAAGGACGCTGGGATGGAGAAATCATTGCAACACCACGCGGTGCGAATGGCTTTGGCTATGATCCTCACTTCTGGATTCCATCATTGAATAAAACGGCAGCTGAACTCAGTGCAGAAGAAAAAAATCAACTCTCACATCGTGGTCAGGCATTACGTGCACTCATAGCAAAATGGCGATGATTCCGATTAAGCCTATTCAGTCAACAGTAAAGCAGAGTGAACATAGTCATTCAGCTGACATCAAAGACAAATATCTACAACCGGGGTTATTAAACCTCGCAGCACTTCCGCCACTTTCGCTCTACATCCATTTTCCTTGGTGTGTACGTAAATGTCCTTATTGTGATTTCAATTCGCATGAGGCAACTGGTGCTCATCCAGAGCAAGAATATCTCGCTGCATTACGTGCTGATCTTGAACATGCATTGCCTCTGATTTGGGGACGTAAGATTTATACTGTCTTCATAGGTGGAGGTACACCAAGTCTAATGTCAGCAAAAGGCTTGGATCAATTAATGTCGGATCTACGTAGCTTATTGCCTTTAGATGCCGATGCTGAGATCACTATGGAAGCCAACCCTGGTACGTTTGAGATTGAGAAATTTAAATCCTATGCAGAGAGTGGCATTAATCGTTTGTCGATAGGTATACAAAGCTTTAACGCTAAACACTTGCAAGCCTTAGGCCGTATTCATAATGCAGATGAAGCAAAACGAGCCATTGAAATTGCACAAACCTATTTTACAAACTTTAATCTTGATGTGATGTATGCATTGCCTGAACAAACCTTAGAAGAAGCGCATCAAGATATTCAGACAGCATTGTCTTACATGCCACCACACTTATCGCTGTATCACCTCACATGCGAACCGAATACTGTTTTTGCTAAATATCCACCAGCACTGCCTGATGATGATGTCAGCAGTAGCATGCAACAACTCATCGCTGAACAAACTGCAGCAGCAGGCTATGAGAATTATGAAATTTCAGCCTTTGCGCAAAAAAATCGCCGAGCACAACACAATCTCAACTACTGG
>CAMCXB010000060.1 GCA_945883145.1 Bordetella parapertussis
AAAACAACAAGCACTGAAAAATTATATTAATAAATTAGCCAACGATAATCAAGAATTCGCTAATTTTATAAAAATAATTCCTAAAGAAAAAAGATACACCATAGATGTAGAAGAGACTTTGATAATACTGAATCATAATAAGAATAACGTTAAATTAACTGATGCCAAACTCTATGAGACATACAAACAGACAATACATGAATAAATATTTTTTTAGCTACTTCATTTTTGAATATCTAAAGTAAATAAGAAGTTATTGAAGTCAGATGATTTCAACTTTACTGCGCAACAAATTTCAAAAACGAGAAATATAAAAAAGGGGAAATTTTCATTTCCCCTTTTTTTACACTTAACTATTAATGCTATTTATTCAAAATCTATGTAGCTATTTTTTAGGAATATATAAATCCGTAATACTGCCCAATCCCATCTCTGCTGCAAACATAGGTGTTTCAGATAAAGTGGGATGAGCATGTACTGTTAAGGCTAAGTCTTCTAAATCTGCACCCATCTCCATCGCTAATACGGTTTCAGCTAATAACTCACCAGCATTCACACCAACAATGCTCGCACCTATGATGCGTTTGGTTTCTGGATCCCAAAGTAATTTCGTTACACCATCATCTCTGCCCATCGCCAACGCACGACCAGAAGCAGCCCAAGGGAAGCTCGCTTTTTCATAGGCAATGCCTTTTGCTTTGGCTTCGGTTTCTGTCACACCCATCCACGCAATTTCTGGATCGGTGTAAGCCACAGAAGGAATGGTCATCGCATCAAATGCGACTTTATGTCCTGCAATAACTTCTGCTGCGACTTTTGCTTCATTGGTCGCTTTATGTGCCAGCATAGGATCACCACAAATATCACCAATCGCAAAGATATGCGACACGTTTGTACGCTGTTGCTTATCAACTGGAATGAAGCCACGCTCATTCACAATCACACCGGCTTTATCAGCATCTATTTCACGCCCATTCGGACGACGACCAACTGCCATTAACACCATGTCATATAACTGTGGTTCAGCCGGTGCTGCATCACCTTCAAAGCTTGCAAGTAAACCATTCGCTCTTGCTTCTAATTTGGTCACTTTGGTTTTGAGATAAATCGCTTCGTAACGTTTTTCTATGCGTTTTTGTAAGGGCTTAACAATGTCGCGATCAGCGGCAGGTATGAGACCATCAGCAAATTCAACAACGGTGACTTTCGATCCTAAGGCATCATAAACACAAGCCATTTCAAGACCTATGATGCCGCCGCCGATTACTAACATGCGCTTAGGTATTTGACGTAATTCCAACGCACCAGTGGAATCAATTAAACGTGCATCATCATAAGGAAAGCCAGGAATTTTTACGACGGATGAACCTGCAGCAATGATGGCATTTTTAAACTTCACTACCTTGTTGCCTTCAGCCGTTGCTACATTGAGTGTGTGTGATGAAGAGAATGCTGCCTTTCCTTGCACTACTTGCACTTTGCGTGCTTTAGCTAAACCAGTTAATCCACCAGTAAGTTTTTTAATGACGCTATCTTTCCAACCACGTAAATCATCTAAAGCGATTTCTGGTTTACCCATCTTCACACCAAAGTGTGACATTTCTTCTGCTTCAGTGATCACCTTCGCCGCATGCAATAAAGCTTTAGAGGGAATACAACCTACATTCAAACAGACACCACCTAAAGTGGGATAACGCTCTACCAACACAACTTTTTGTCCGAGATCTGCTGCGCGAAATGCAGCGGTGTAACCACCAGGACCCGCACCTAATACGAGCGTGTCGCATTCAATATCTGCATGACCTTCAAACAATGATGCTTGTGGCGCTGCTGCAGTTTGCGCTGCGGCTTGTGCTGAGTTTTGTGGAGCTGCTTGCGTTGTAGTTTGCGGTGCAGCGGGTGCTGAGTTTTGTGGCGCTTCTGGCGTACTTGATGTGCTTGATGTACTTGCCTGCGCTTCCAACATGAGTACGACTGAGCCTTCAGCGACTTTGTCGCCGATTTTCACTTTCAACTCTTTCACGACACCAGCCATATTGCAGGGAATCTCCATACTGGCTTTATCAGATTCCACAGTAATCAAAGATTGATCAACTTTGACTACATCACCTACTTTAACGAGAAGCTCAATGATTTCAACTTCTTTGAAATCACCAATATCGGGAACCTTGATTTCGACTAGACTCATGATGCTTAACTCCGATGCTCTTACTTAGTTGATCTTATTAAGTTTTGTTAGCTAAAACTATTTAGCGCGTTACGTTTTATTTATTTCGCAGACAAACTGAAAATTTTGCAGGGCAAGGATGAACTTTTATCAAACTCTGCTCCTGCATTCACACCCAACTCAGCGATAGCACGCGCTGAACCCAGATGATCATAAGCGGCATACATCGCGCCTAATGCAAATGTTTTACCACTACCTATTGCCCAAAATCTTTCAAAAGCAAACACTTCTCGGTAGGAATACACACCAAAAATTCCTGATGCATTCGCTATGAGTGTCGTGATTTGTGACGATTCATAAGGATCGTCTTCCTCTTCTTTGGTGTTGAGGAAAAATTTTTCTTTCAGGATTTGATGCGCACGTGTAAAGGTTTCAAACACCTCTTCTCGCGTGTGCAACTTACAATCTTTATCCATTTCAGTCAGCAGTTTTTTCATCACAGGGAAATGCGCTGTGGTACCTGCTAAGGCGATATAGGAATCGCGTATCTGAAAAATTTTCTCATTCGATTCATAAGCATGAGATAAACGTGTGTCCCCAAAGGTCACTAAGCTATCTGCTGCAATAGCGATCTCATTATTTTTTCTTACAACAACGCAGGTTGTCATAAACAGCCTATAAAAGTGTGCGACGCATATCTGCTAACACTTCTGCTAAATACACAGCAAAGCGTGCGCCCATTGCACCATCAATTACGCGATGATCATAAGATAGTGAAAGTGGCATCATCAGTTTAGGCACAAATTGTTTACCATCCCATTGCGGTTTAATCGATGATTTAGACAAACCTAATATCGCGACTTCAGGTGCGTTAATAATCGGTGTGAATGCTGTGCCACCTATGCCGCCTAATGAAGAAATCGTAAAGCTTGCACCTTGCATATCAGCCGGCTTGAGTTTACCTTCGCGTGCTTGCGCAGATAACTCAGCCATTTCTTTTGCAATCTCAGCAATACCTTTTTGATCTGCATTTTTAATCACAGGTACGACTAATCCATTTGGCGTGTCAGCTGCAAAACCAATGTGATAGTAGTGTTTGAGTATGAGGTTTTCACCTGCTGCATCCAGTGATGCATTAAAAGCAGGGAATTTTTTCAAGGCAGCGACACTAGCTTTAATCACAAATGCCAGCATGGTGAGTTTCACGCCAGACTTCGCTAATGCATCATTACTCTGTTTGCGGAATTCTTCTAGATCTGTGACATCTGCTTCTTCAAATTGCGTCACATGGGGAATCATGACCCAGTTGCGATGTAAATTCGGACCACTGATTTTTTTGATGCGTGAAAGTGCTTGTAATTCTGTTGAACCGAATTTAGAAAAATCGAGTGAAGGCCATGGTAGTAGTGATATTCCTAAACCACCGTTACCACTCGCTGCTGGTGATGCAGATACAGCGCCACGCATCACACCTTTAACAAAACCTTGTACATCTTCTAAAACAACTCGTCCTTTAGGGCCACTACCTTGTACCTGTGCGAGATCAACGCCAAGTTCACGCGCAAATTTACGTATTGAAGGTGAAGCATGAGATTTGCCATGTTGAACCGGTGTATCTGATGATGCAGACACTGATACCGGCGCAGCTTTTACTTCTGGCGCAGTCACTGCAACTGAAGTTGATGCAGCCGCAGGAACTGATGCAGGAACTGATGCTGCCGCAGGCGCTGCTACGCTCGCACTGGCATTTGTACTGGCATTCGCACTCGCTTCTAACATGAGCACTAACGAACCTTCAGCAACTTTGTCGCCTAATTTTATTTTCAGCTCTTTGACTACACCCGCATGGCTGCTAGGTATTTCCATACTCGCTTTATCAGACTCAACCGTGATCAATGATTGCTCTGCTTTGACGGTATCACCTACTTTAACCAGTATCTCAATAACTTCCACTTCCTTGAAGTCACCAATATCTGGTACTTTAATTTCTATCAGGCTCATATCATGCTCCGTTCTTTTCCCATGATTGGAATAAGAAAGTGGGTAAATTTTATTTAAGTTTTAAAGTGTGACTGGATTCGGCTTATCTGCTTGTATGCCATATTTTTGTATGGCTTTGGCTACGATAGCTTTATCCAGACTACCTGCGTCAACCAGTGATTTCAGTGCAGCGATCACCACAAAATAACGATTCACTTCAAAAAACTCACGTAATTTTGCGCGTGTATCAGAACGACCAAATCCATCTGTGCCCAACACTTTGTAAGAACGACCGGCAGGCATGAATGCACGAATTTGTTCTGCATAGGTACGCATGTAGTCGGTTGCAGCAATGATAGGACCGGCACTATCAATTAACTGCTTTGTGACATAGGCTAACTTTGGTGTCTTAGTTGGATTAAGCATGTTCCAACGCTCTGCATCTTGACCATCACGCGCCAATAAAGTGAAGGAAGGTGCTGACCAAATATCTGCGGCAATATCCCACTCTTGTTCTAGCAATTCTGCAGCTGCGATGACTTCACGCAAAATTGTGCCCGAGCCCATAAGCTGCACACGATTCGATGCTGTTTTACCGCTAATCTTCAAGCGATACATGCCTTTCAAAATACCGTCTTCTTGTCCAGCTTGTAATCCTGGATGACTGTAATTTTCATTCATCAAGGTGATGTAATAGAACACATCTTCTTGTTGCTCGACCATGCGTTTTAAACCATCATGCAAAATCACTGCGACTTCATGCGCAAAGGTAGGGTCATAGGGCATGCAATTCGGAATCGTAGAAGCTAATACATGACTATGTCCATCCTCATGCTGCAAGCCTTCACCATTCAAGGTTGTGCGACCTGCTGTACCACCTAGCAAGAAACCACGTGCACGCATGTCACCTGCTGCCCATGCTAGATCACCGATACGCTGCAATCCAAACATAGAATAAAAGGTATAGAAAGGAATCATGACGCGGTTATTCGTCGAGTAGGAAGTCGCAGCTGCTATCCATGAACTCATCGCACCTGCTTCATTAATCCCTTCTTGCAGAATTTGACCCGCTTTATCTTCACGGTAGTAACTCACTTGATCTTTATCGACAGGTTCATATAACTGACCTTGCTGACTAAAGATACCAATCTGACGGAATAAACCTTCCATACCAAAGGTACGTGCTTCATCGACCAGAATAGGTACTACACGTGGGCCTAAGGATGCATCACGTAACAGCATGGTGAGCATACGAACATAGGCTTGCGTGGTAGAGATTTCACGACCTTCTGCGGTAGGATCGAGAACTGCTTGGAAAGTAGATAGTGCAGGAATTTTTAAAGCATCGTCGGCTTTGCGACGACGCTGTGGCAAATAACCACCTAACTGTTTACGACGCTCATGCAGATAAATCATTTCTGGTGAATCTGCTGCGGGTACGCAGAAGGGCACTTCATGTAGATGTTCATCTGAGACTGGGATACCGAAGCGATCACGCATTTCACGAATTGCATCATCGTCGAGTTTTTTCGTTTGATGCGCAGTGTTACGCGCTTCACCTGATTTACCCATGCCATAACCTTTGACTGTTTTAACTAATAAAACAGTAGGTTGGCCTTTGTGTTCTTGTGCAGTTTTGAATCCTGCATAAATCTTATGCGGATCATGTCCACCACGTGTTAAGCGCCAAATATCATCATCTGACATGTTGGCGACCATTTCTAATAACTTAGGATGCTTACCAAAGAAATGCTGACGCACATAAGCACCATCTTTAGCTTTGTAGTTTTGATATTCACCATCCACGGTTTCCATCATTACGCGTTGCAGAATGCCGTCTTTATCACGTGCGAGTAAATCATCCCAACCTGGACCCCAAATCACTTTGATGACATTCCAACCTGCACCACGGAAATCAGCTTCCAGTTCTTGAATGATTTTTCCATTGCCACGTACTGGACCATCTAATCGCTGCAGATTGCAATTGACGACAAAAATTAAGTTGTCGAGCATTTCGCGACCTGCCATACCAATCGCACCCATGGATTCTGGTTCATCCATTTCTCCATCACCACAGAACGCCCACACTTTGCGTGGTGCAGTATCTGCGATTTGACGTGCATGTAAATATTTTAAAAAGCGCGCTTGATAAATCGCCATCAGTGGACCAAGACCCATAGACACTGTTGGGAATTGCCAGAAATCTGGCATGAGTTTTGGATGCGGATAAGAAGATAAACCTTTGCCATCGACTTCACGACGGAAATTCAGCATTTGCTCTTCTGACAGACGACCTTCTAAGAAAGCACGTGCATAAACACCGGGTGAGGAATGACCTTGTATGTATAAGAGATCACCACCATGATGTTCTGTCGGTGCATGCCAGAAATGATTAAAGCCTATGCCCAACATATTTGCTAATGAAGCAAAGCTAGATATGTGACCACCTAAATCGCCATCAGCACGATTAGCTTTGACCACCATTGCCATCGCGTTCCAACGCATAAAAGAACGTAAGCGTTCTTCGAGTTCTAAATTACCAGGGCAGTGTTCACCTAAATGCGCTGGAATCGTATTGACGTAAGCAGTATTACTAGAGAAAGGAATATGAGCACCACGACGGCGCGCTAAATCCACCATACGCTCCAATAAGTAATGCGCGCGCTCTGGACCTTCTTGATCCAAAACAGATTCGAGTGCATCTAGCCACTCTTGGGTTTCTATTGAATCCGGATCATCTGCGGCTTGCGCCAACAGGACGTCGAGTTGTGCAGACATGATTGTGTCTCCCTGATGTGGTTAACAGCCTTGTTTTTGAGACGCCCAACCTGACCATACATTGATTTTGGTCTGACATCCAAGCTTCTCCAAAGTGTATCAGGACTTTTTAAATTTTCAAAATACGATATTACATTTCATATTATGAAAAATATGATTGCTTTTCTCTAATTCAGCGCGCCATTCCCTAACAATCACCATGATTCGTCCCATAAACAATGAAGCTAAGCCCATTGCCCAGCATCAAATCTGTTGACGCTTATAATGATTGTTTACCACTTTTCATGAAAGGTTAATCGTTATGTCAGCCAAAATCATCAATGGAATCGAGCTCTCCCACACACTACGTACTGATGTAGCAAAACGTGCTGCAGCCCTTACAGCAAAAGGACAACAACCAGGACTCGCTGTAATTTTGGTTGGCGATAGTCAAGCTTCACAAGTCTATGTGCGAAATAAAATTAAAGCTTGTGAAGAAAATGGTATTCACTCCGTATTTGAAAAATATGATGCCGCGATGACAGAAGCTGAGTTATTAGCACGTGTAGACGCACTCAATCATGATCCTAAGATCCATGGCATTTTGGTTCAGTTACCTCTTCCGGCGCATATCGATGCAAATAAAGTCATCGAAGCCATCGCTGCCGAGAAAGATGTCGATGGTTTTCATATCAGTAATGCGGGTTTACTGATGACAGGGCAACCACTGTTTCGTCCATGCACCCCTTACGGCGTGATGAAAATGTTGGAATCCATTGATTACCCAGTCCGTGGCGCCCATGCTGTTGTAGTAGGTGCATCCAACATCGTTGGTAAACCACAAGCCATGTTGCTGTTGCAAGCTGGTGCAACTGTCACTATATGTAATTCCAAGACGCGTGATCTTGGTCATCACACCCGTGACGCAGACATACTAGTTGTGGCAACAGGTAAACGTAATATCGTTACCGCTGACATGATTAAACCTGGCGCTGTGGTGATCGATGTCGGTATGAATCGCGATGATGCAGGCAAACTATGTGGCGATGTGGATTATGAAGGTGCGCTCAAAGTTTCTGGTTGGATTACACCAGTACCAGGTGGTGTAGGCCCTATGACAATTACTATGTTATTGGTTAACACCATAGAAGCAGCAGAACGTATTTAACAATTTCAAGCGCATTGAACTCGACGGAAAGAATACATTAAGCAATGTCTGACATAAAAAACCCCTTATTAGATTTTTCTGACCTGCCACGCTTCGATACATTTCAACCTGAATATGTATCAGAAGCGATTGCCAGTTTAATTAGTGAAGCGCAAGCAGTAGTTACTACTCTAGAGGTGCCTTCAGCCCATGTCACTTGGGAAAATTTTGTAGCACCTCTTGAGGAAACTGCAGAAAAATTGTCGCGCGCATGGGGCATAGTTGGTCATTTGAATGCTGTCGTCGATACACCGGCATTGCGTGCAACCTATAACGAAAATCAACCTAAAGTCACTGAGTTCTGGACTGCTCTGGCACAAAATCTTGCGTTATTTGAAAAATATAAAGCCATTCAAGAAAGTCCAACTTACGCTCAACTATCGCCTACACGACAACGTATTATCGAAAATGCGATTCGTGATTTTCGTTTAGGTGGTGCAGAATTATCGGATCAGAAAAAAATTCGCTTTGCTGAAATTCAAGAACAACAAGCCGCACTACAAACAAAATTTTCAGAGAACGTTCTCGATGCAACGAATGCTTATGAACTCATTATTACAGATGAAAAAAAATTAGCTGGTTTGCCGGATGATGTAAAACAAGCTGCACAGGCCTCCGCAGAAAAAGAAGGCAAAACAGGTTGGCGCTTCACCTTACATTTCCCTTCTTATTTCCCGATTTTGCAATATGCAGATGACAGAGCATTGCGCGAAACGATTTACACCGCGAATGCAACCAAAGCTTCTGAATTAGGCGCCAATCCTGAGTGGGATAACTCACAAAATATTATCGACATACTGAAACTGCGTCATGAAGAAGCACAACTGCTAGGCTATAAAAATTATGCAGAAGTATCACTGGTACCTAAGATGGCAACCCAGCCAACTGAAGTAATACGCTTTTTAGATGATCTTGCTCAGCGCGCCCGACCATTTGCAGAAAATGATTTAGCTGAACTGAAGGCTTTTGCAAAAACTGAGTTAGGAATAGACAAACTAGAAGCATGGGACACCACTTATGCATCTGAAAAACTCAGAGAAAAACGCTACGCCTTCTCAGAGCAAGAAGTTAAACAATACTTCCCTGAACATAAAGTAGTCGATGGCTTATTTCGCTTAATTCAAACTCTGTTTGGTGTGAGCATAAAAACCGATCAAGCCCCTGTTTGGCATGAAGATGTACATTTTTATCGTATAGAAAAAAAAGGTCAGCTCATCGGTCAGTTTTATCTTGATCTCTATGCTCGTAATGGTAAGCGTGGTGGCGCATGGATGGATGATGCACGTGGCCGTAAAGGTAATAGCTCACACATACAAACACCAGTTGCATACCTAACCTGTAATTTCACAGAACCCGCTGTAATAAATGGCGTTAAAAAACCAGCTTACTTCACACATGATGAAGTTATTACACTGTTCCATGAATTTGGACATGGTCTACATCACATGCTGACAGCAGTCGATGAACTCGGTGTATCTGGCATCTCAGGCGTGGAATGGGATGCAGTTGAATTGCCTTCGCAATTTATGGAAAATTTTTGTTGGGAATGGGATGTGTTGCAGCACATGACACAACATGCAGAAACGGGGGAGGCACTAACTCGTAATCTGTATGAAAAAATGATCGCCGCAAAAAACTTCCAATCCGGTTTACAAATGCTGCGTCAAGTTGAATTCTCTTTATTTGATATGCACCTGCATTTTGAATTCAATCCAAATGGATCGCAAACTGTGGCTGAGTTATTAGCAGAAGTCAGACATCGTGTAGCCGTAATCATTCCACCAGCATTTAATCGTTTTCAGCATTCCTTCTCTCACATCTTTGCAGGTGGCTATGCTGCAGGCTATTACAGTTATAAATGGGCTGAAGTGTTGTCTGCTGATGCATATGCCGCATTTGAGGAAGCGCAAGGAGATCCCAATCGTTTAGCTGAAACCGGACTTGCTTTTCATCGCGAGATATTATCGGTCGGAGGTTCTCGCCCTGCCATGACATCATTCACTGCATTTCGTGGACGGGAACCTAGTATTGATGCTTTACTTCGTCACAATGGCATGATGCAAACATTATGACCCGTGTTGATTTTCATAGTAAAGTACCAGACAAACTCGCCTATGCCTGCCGCTTGATACGTAAAGCTCGCGCTAGCCAAATGCAAGTGGTCGTGTTCTTGGAAGATCAAGCACAACTTACTCAATTCGATGACATGCTGTGGTCGTTTTCAGAACAAGATTTTTTACCGCATGTAACAGCTACTGATGGACTTGCTGCGCAAACACCCATCATTCTGACTGATAATGCAGAAGCCGATTTGCCGCATCATGAAATCATGATAAATCTTTCAACTAAAATTCCTGAGCATTTTGCGCGCTTCACCAGATTATTTGAAATCGTCTCAACCGAAGAAAACGATTTAATTCAGGGGCGCAATCGCTATCGTCTGTATCAGCAACGCGGTTACCCACTGACCAATTTTATGGCAGATAAATCATGACCACTCTACCGAATGATGCAGACATTCCGCTTTTAACTGATATCGTGACGGATACGCCTAGCACCACGGCGAGTGGATTAGTCATGACTGAGCAGGCGCAGAAAGAGTTAGCTGCAACACTATGCGCGCAACTTTCTTCACAAATTCCACATCTGATTGCTGCTGCAGTACAGGAACATTTACCGCATCTCATAGGCCAACGATTAGAAAGTGCAACCACTTCGGCGCTGGGTAGTGTCTTACCTGAAGTCACCGCATCAGTCACTAAAGAACTAACTTCACAATTGATGTCGGAACTCAGTCTAAGATTAAGTAAAAATCTAGAAGCTGAAGTTAAAGCTGCAGTTACTGATCAAATCGCGAGACATCAATCTTGATACAACTGTAGCGTGATCACCCCTCTTTGCTATGAATTAACGTCATCTCCAAAGAATCTATTTAACGACGCCACAATGACCTTAAAACCTTTAGCAGACTTTTTACAATCTCTGTTTAACTGTCAGCCTCTATGCTGAACAGTATTTATTTTTACGGAGAGTCGTGATGAAAGTTATCGTTCTTGGTGCAGGCATAGTGGGAACAGCCTCAGCATGGTTCTTAAATAAAGCAGGGCATGAAGTCACCGTCATAGATCGCCAGCCTGCCGTAGCACAAGAAACGAGTTTCGCAAATGGTTGTCAAATTTCTGTTTCACACGCCGAACCATGGGCGAATCCATCAGCGCCACTAAAAATATTACAATGGTTAGGCAAAGAAGATGCACCACTGTTATATCGCTTTCGCCCCGAATGGTTGCAATGGCGCTGGGGCTTAGAATTTCTTAAGCAATGTACACCTTCACATACTGCAAATAATATTCGTCAAATCATTGCAATTGCAGAATATAGCCGTCAGATTCTGCAATCAGTTCGAGAAGAAACACAGATTGAGTATGATGCATTAACCAAAGGGATATTGCATTTCTATACAGACGAAAAAGAATTTCAACATTCTCTGCCTTCTGCCCAACTCATGCGTGAATTAGGCTGTCCACGTCAAACTATCTCCACCGAAAAAGTTGTTAGATTAGAACCTGCTTTAAAATCCATGCAAGAAAAAATTGTAGGTGGCGACTACACAGCAAATGATGAATCTGGTGATGTACATAAATTTGCACTCGGCCTAGCATCTCATGCAAGTAATGCAGGTGTGCAATTTCAATTCAATACTCTCATTACGAAATTAATCCAAGAAGGCACGGGATCTAGTGCTCGTATCACTGGCGTAGAAATCATTGATGAACATGGCAATCATCAAGTCCAACATGCTGATGCCTTTGTGATTGCGATGGGTAGCTTCTCCGTTACATTAGCTAAACAAGTTGGTATTGATTTACTCATCTATCCTGGCAAAGGCTATTCTGCGACTTATTCTGTGTTGCATGACAAGCTCGCTCCGTCTGTCTCTCTCACTGACGACGGACACAAGCTAGTGATTTCTCGTTTAGGTGATCGACTACGGGTAGCAGGTACTTGTGAATTGAATGGCTATGCACGCGACTTAAATCCTACGCGTTGCGCTGCTATCACACGACGTACACAAGAACTATTTCCTAACGCTTGTGATTATGAACGTCCGGTGTACTGGAGTGGCTTACGACCCTTAACACCATCTAATGTGCCTTACATAGGCAAGACACGTTATCCGAATTTATTTTTAAATACAGGTCACGGCACGCTAGGCTGGACCATGGGTTGCGGCTCTGGTAAAGCGATTGCCGATATCATCTCTGGTCATAGTCCTGAACTTGATTTTGCTTTCACAGACCATCGTTTCTGAGAAAATTATTTAATTTAAGTGCTGAAATCACTTGGGACTTCTTGCCAATTTATTGTAACGTCTTAGTTAATTTCCCCATCATTACAAATTATTAGTCTATTGAATGTCGTTTTTTCAGGAGCAGTTGTATGCAAACTAAATCATTCCTTACTATTTTTCTTACTTTATGCGGACTTAGCGCAACTGCATATGCTGAAGAGCAGATCGTAAAAATTGGTCATGTAGGACCTCTCTCTGGACAGATCGCGCATTTAGGTAAAGATAATGAGAATGGTGCACGGATGGCGATTGATGTTTTAAATACCAAAGCCATCAGCATCGCAGATAAGAAAATTAAGTTTGTTTTGGTGCCTGAAGATGATGGCGCTAATCCTCAGCAAGCAACCACTGTTGCACAAAAATTAGTCGACAATAAAGTCAACGGTGTGATTGGTCATTTAAATTCTGGCACAACCATACCGGCATCAAAAATTTATAACGATGCAGGTATTCCTCAAATTTCACCCTCTGCTACCAATCCTAAATACACACGCCAAGGTTACAAAGGTGCGTTTCGTGTAGTCGCTAATGATGGTCAACTCGGTGGTGCATTAGGTCGTTATGCTGCCAATACGTTACAAGTAAAAAATATTGCAATTATTGATGACCGCACTGCCTATGGTCAGGGCGTGGCGGATGAATTTGCTAAGGCAGCAAAAGCCGCAGGAGCGCAAGTAGTCAACCGACAGTTTACTAATGATAAAGCGATGGATTTCAGTGCCATTCTGACCGCCATTAAAAAAACAAATCCAGAACTCGTTTTCTTTGGTGGTATGGATGCCGTTGCTGGCCCTATGCTGCGTCAAATGCATCAACTTGGATTACAAGCAAAATTCATGGGCGGCGATGGCATCTGCACTGAACAACTCGCTTCACTTTCTGGTGGTGGCATGACAGACGGTCAAGTAATTTGCGCAGAAGCAGGCGGTGTAGAAGAAAAAGATGAAAAAGCGATTGCTGATTTCCGTGCTGCTTATCAAAAGAAATTTGGTGTCGATGTAAAACTCTATGCACCGTATGTTTATGATGCCGTGATGATGATGGCAGGTGCTATGCAAAAAGCTAATTCAACCGAACCTGCGCGCTACTTACCTGAACTAGCAAAATTAAAATATAAAGGTGTAACAGGCCAAATTGAATTCGATGCTTATGGTGACGTTAAAAATGGTACTTTAACTTTGTATACCTATAAAGCCGGCAAACGTGATCGCATCATGGTCACGAAATAATTAAAGTTGTAGGAACGACTTGTTGGAACGATTAGGGTAGCGTAATCGTTCACTCATTCCCATTTCCCATTTCTCATGCGGCGTAATTCATTGCGCCCTACCTATACACAATAAAAAAAGCGCTCATACGAGCGCTTTTTTCATGTCATCTGATTTTCAATTAAGGTAGTTACGTACCACCGTAATTTACGAAATGATTATTTCAGAGACAAAACCCATTTTGCTAACTTTACAGATTCAGCTTCAGAAACCTGA
>CAMCXB010000061.1 GCA_945883145.1 Bordetella parapertussis
CGAAATTAGGCCCCATAGTTCTCTCGGATATAAGCCGCCAGCACCACAAACGCTAGTGCCTCGATTCGTCCAGAAGCAGGCAGTATCAGTGCAATGATTTATGATGTAGAACTCCCTTATCTTGTGGTCCTAAACTAACAGCAGATCACGTTCGAATGGAATCTATATCGTTGAAGACTCGCATACTTTATATATGAATGAATGGGGTGGCGGCATATTGAATGAATCAAGCGCCTATAATTTTTTCAAAAAAGTGGTTGATATTATCAACCTAGAATTTTGGTCTAAAGAACTGCGTATCGATATTTATTTCAGAAATTTCTTTCCTTTGGGTGAATTTCCAGCGTTTCTTGCTGAAGGTTGGATAGAATCCATAGAGTTTAGAAATTCCCTCATCATCCTTAGAAAATCAGCATCACCAAATATCAATAAAATTGGAAACCGCATCATCACTGGTAGCGAAGCAGTGGTTGAGGATAGCGTGCTTAATTTGAAATAGAGGCCAATTAAATATTGTCTGGCGCTCAAAGTTTATTGGCTTTAAAACTTCCATGAACCCATAGACCATCTTTTTTTGGTCTTTTATCGGCATAGGTTTCAATTCCTTGGCCGTGTTTTTCGCCATTAACAAATTCACCTTTGTATTTATCGCCATTACTATATAAATACACACCCTGACCATGAGGGCGACCATTTTCAATCTGGCCTTTATATTTATTACCGCTTGTAAAAATCATTACACCTTCACCGACTAGCTGGTCTTGTTCGAAGTCACCGCTATACACATCGCCATTGGCAAAGGTAAACGTACCTTTACCATGCTGCCTATTCTCTTCATAACGACCGGAGTATTTATCACCATTGGCGTAATAATATGTACCATTGCCATGATACTCACCATCGATGAACTTACCTTCATAACGATCACCATTGGCATACGTTAAAACGCCTTGTCCGTGATAAGAATTATCTCTAAATTCTCCAACATATTTATCACCATTGAAAAATTCTAAAGTACCAACCCCAAAAAATTGACCGTCTTGTATTTCGCCTGTATAGCGGTCACCGTTTGGTAATCGTATGGATGCCATAATTAATCTTTAATTTTCAATAGAAATGTTCTTTTTTAATTCTTTTCTGTGATGCCGGATGTGACAACAATTGTTTTTCAGATCTTATCGGTCTACGAACTAACTCCCCTAAACAATTCGGACACTTACCTAACAGTTTGTTTTCGACACAATTTTCACAAAATGTACATTCAAATGAACAGATAAAAGCATCCTTTGAATTCGCAGGAAGATCAACATCACAGCATTCACAATTTGGTCTAATTTGCAGCATAGATCTCTTTATAAAATGAATGAATCTACAGTTAATAGTCACATTGTTGTTAGTGCAGCCAAGATTTTCATCATGACATTACGTCAATTTTTATCTGAACCACAAAAAAGTTTATTGATATATAAACACTTCTTTATTAAACCCAATAAAAGTTTATCGAGCTCTTCAAATTCTTGAATGCTTATTGACTATGGTGAAGACATTTTCATGCATTGTTAACAAAACAAATTATGCACGCAGACTATGCCCTAATTTTCGAGAGAAGAGTTTGAAAGACTAACAAACCATAGCCATTTGGGAATCAAAAAAATAAACAATAAATTACTAATTAGATAATAAAAAATATAAAGCTTTTTCATTACAATCCGATACATACGATTGTATACGAAAGTATTGTTATATAGCGCTAGTAATTTATCTTTTTGATATTCAAATGAACCGATCGAATAAATTTATTATTTTATTAATAATAAATTTTACTCTCTCATTGTTAGGAATGATGTGCACTGGAGCGCAGGCTGCGCCATGCTCAACCTCAGTCTCGCCTTACACACTTTCTTGTGATCATACTGGCCTCTCTTGGGCAGCAGGCTCTCTTGTTATCAACTCAGGCGTCACATTAACTGGCACAACCCAGCTAACACTAAATAACGTAGGGAGTACTTTTGAGAGTAATGGAAGCATTACTAACACTAATATTGGAAACGGAGTTCAAATAGGAAGTAACTTCGGTCAATTTATCAATAATGGCACCATAACTACTGCCGGTTCTTCCGGAGCCGGAGTAGTTTCAAGTTTATTAACAACTACACTTATAAACAATGGAACGGTGACTGGCGGATTTGGTGTTGGTTCTCTTGGCGGAATACGAAACACTGGAACCATAGCTAATCTTATCAACACAGGCACCATTAACGGACTCAATGGCATAGACAATAATATGAATGCCACAATAACAACCTTGACCAACACTGGAACTATTAATGGAGGCGTTTTAAATCACAGTGGCTTTAATATGGGGGGAGGAGTTTTTGCTTTTGTAGCCACCATGGATACACTAAATAATCTACAAGGCATGAATGGCACAACCAGCACACCTCTAAATTTTACAGGCGTGCTTCCTACAAATTACAACATCATCATCAATAGTCCAACTAGTTACGGTCAACTAGCAATCACAACTAAGGTTGGTTTCACTAACAGAGGCTTAACGACCTTTGGCATTCATTCAAGTTCTACTGTTGCAAATGGAACCTATACTTCTGTATTAACTGGACTACAAGCTCCCGGCAACAATTCAACGACATCCCCCGTTCTATCAGCTACCTCTGGAACATTCGGTGTTGGTAATTGGTCTTTATCATTAGCTAATGCAGTCACTAATACATGGGACTTAATACTTACTAACTTCCCAGTTATTGTATTGGGCCCCTCTGCTGCTGATACTCAACAATCTTTAGTGAATGTCGCAGGCGGACTAAAAAATACAGTGACTCAACAAAACACCGTTGTGAATAATAGTTTGAATTATGACTGCGCTGTGTTTGATAAGAAAAATGCTTGTGTATCTGTCTCTACAAGAAATACATCATCATCTGCTGATAGTAATTTGAATGATGCAAGTGGTGTGATAGTTGGAGCTTATCGACCGCATCCTAAATTACGCGTTGGTCTATATGTTGATCAAAATGCTCAGTCTAGCCCGCAAAGTAATGCAATCACTATTTCAAATAATAAACCACTAGTTGGTTTTTTTGCTGTTTGGAACCAGAATGCAGATGACTCAGGAATTCAAGTGAAGTTATCTGCAGCAAATGGTCAAAAAAATACACAAATTACTCGACCAATTATAGGTACCTCTGAAGCAGGTTCTGGCTCTACACAACTCACTTCTCAAGGTATACAGATCACAGCTAAATATGGTTTCGTTGTGAAGAAGAAGGGTCTGATTCGACCTTATCTTGGTATACGCTTTACTGAAAATAATGTGGCTAAATATACAGAAGGAAGTTCTGGCTCTGTGACTGCACCGCTTAGCTATGCAGGTATTTATACCAATGCCACAACTGCATTAGCAGGTGTAGAGTTTGCGTATAAATTTAATCCGAAATTTACTTTATTTGCGAGTGCAAATCTTGAGAGTGATACGAACGTTACCAATGGCGTTATTTCAGCAACAGGCGTAAATGGATTAACGCCAATCAATCTTAACTCTAACCCAGCTAAGACCAGAAGATCAGCGATTGCAGGAGCTTATTATGATGTCGCTGAAAATCAGCGTATTGGCTTACTCGGCATTTATAGACAAGAGCCTAGTCAATCAGAGTCATCAACGACTGCGATAGCTACTTACCATATCGGTATGTAAAACTATTTTTCTCAACATGAGTTGAGCCCTTCAACTGATTCTATAAAATTAGATTTATGAATTTTCTAGATCAAAATTTATCCCAATTTCTCTGATGTTTTATTCTGAGTATTAATTTTTTTTGCTGCTCACAGGCTATCTTTGTAGAGATTTAATCTTAAGTGAGTTTTGTTTGATTCCATGAATTCGATCACGCATATGCTGATGAACTTCACGCGCATCATAAGTCTTACTTGTCTTTATGGCCTGCTCCCTTGTCTCATACCCTTGCGCTAAGGATGCTATATGAAGCCCCGCATTATGTATTGCATGCTTAATCGCTTCGACCATAAAAGCATGAGGACTCATTCCCAATGCAGTTGCTGCATTGGTCGCTTGTTCTTTGAGTTCGTCTGATAATTTGAGAGATACTGTTTCCATACTTTCCTCAAATACACCTTGGTTAGCGTTGCTTATTTAGCACTCACTTTAACCGACAAAAGAAATGGCGCTAATCACGGTTTGCCGAAATTTACGATAGATAGCATAATCTGAAAATATTCTTTTCAAGGAGTATCTGATGTTATTTACCGCCATACTCAGCCCTGCGGAAGAAGGTGGATACGTTGCCTTAAATCCAGAAACAGGCACTACTAGTCAAGGTGAAACTGTTGATGAGGCAATTGCCAACCTTAAGGAAGCAACTTCACTTTATTTAGAAGAGTTTCCAATGACTTTCATTACTCAGCCCTTAGTCACCACTTTTGATTTAGCTCATGCCTAAATTTCCTGGCCTTTCAGGTAAAGAGATTGTTCGAGCATTAGAAAAATTAGGCTTTCATGTCGCGAGACAATCAGGGAGTCATATCTTGATGAAAAGAGACGAAAAAGGCTGTGTGGTTCCCAACCATAAAGAAGTGAAAGTCGGAACTGTAAATGGAATACTGCGGCAAGCAGCAATCTCACCAGAAGAATTCCAACAAGCTCTATCAAATTAAAAACTGGCCTGCCCAACAGGAGTCGAACCTGTGACCTACGGCTTAGAAGGCCGTTGCTCTATCCATCTGAGCTATGGGCAGTACGTGAAGTGAATGAAACGAAGATGTCTAGCTAAATGAAAAACGGGCTGTCAATGACAGCCCGCTCTTTTTTCTGGTCGGAGTACAAGGATTCGAACCTTGGACCCCCTGGTCCCAAACCAGGTGCGCTACCGGGCTGCGCCACACTCCGAAAGACGAAATTATACTCTAAACAGCACGCTCGTCATGCATTTTGTTGCGCTGCGACTTAAAGCTGTAGCTGTGCGGCGATGTCTTCGGCCAAACTACGCGCTAATTCCGCATCGCGGGCTTCAACCATGACGCGAATCAAAGGCTCGGTGCCAGAAGCGCGTATCAATACCCGTCCATCATTGGCTAATTTTTTCTCTGCTTGTTCTTTTGCTTGTATGAGCTTGGTATTTTTTTCCCAATCGAAACCCGGTTGTACTTTTACATTAATCAAAGTCTGCGGCCACAGGCTCATATCTGCAGTACTTTCAGCTAGCGTTTGTTGGCTACGCTGCAAAGCAGATAACACCTGCAAGGCTGAAACAATGCCATCGCCCGTGGTGTGTTTATCAAGGAACAGCAAATGTCCTGAGCCTTCTCCACCTATGTGCCAACCACGCTCTTGCAACACTTCCAACACATAGCGATCGCCCACTTTAGCGCGCGCAAATCCCACACCCATTTTTTTAAATTCACTTTCAACAGCCATGTTCGTCATCAGCGTGCCGACTGCACCATCCACACCACCATTTGCATGGCGATCTTTCACCATCACATACAGCAATTCATCGCCGTTATAGATACGACCGCTCGCATCCACCATCAGCAAACGGTCAGCATCGCCATCTAATGCAATACCAATATCTGCAGCATGCTCTTTGACTGCAGCAGACAAGGCAGTAGGTTCAGTCGCGCCATATTTATCATTGATATTGAGGCCATTTGGCTGATTGCCAATGGCAATCACTTCAGCGCCTAATTCATGAAACACGTCGGGTGCAATGTTATAAGCCGCACCATGGGCACAATCGATCACAATTTTTAATCCACGTAAATCCAATTCATTCGGAAACGTGCTCTTACAAAATTCTATATACCGTCCACGCGCATCATCGAGCCGTTTTGCTTTACCTAGTTTTTCTGATGACACACAAGACATTGGTTGCGCAAGTTGCACTTCTATCGCTAACTCGACAGCATCGGGTAGTTTGTTGCCGGATGCTGAAAAAAACTTTATACCGTTATCTTGAAAAAGATTGTGCGATGCTGATATCACCACACCCGCAGATAAACGTAATGCACGCGTGAGATAAGCGACTGCAGGTGTAGGCACAGGACCTGCCAACATCACATCGACACCAGCTGCTGCAAAGCCTGCTTCTAAAGCAGCTTCCAACATGTAGCCAGAAATACGTGTGTCTTTACCTATTAGCACAGCAGGCCTACTTGTTCCACTCAGAGCACTCTGCTCTGTTTGCGCTAATACCTTACCGGCTGCATAGCCAAGTCGCATGACAAAGTCAGGAGTAATTGGTGCAGTGCCTACACGACCACGAATTCCATCGGTACCAAAATATTGTCTAGTCATTGTTTTTAATTTTTATACTTACTATTTATAAAAAATTTTACGCTATTACGCATTCATGTTTACTGCATAATTGATTCATTAGACTGACTCTACGGCTTGCCACACTTTTAGTGCATCAACCGTTTCTGCCACATCATGCACACGCACAATCCGCGCACCATGTTTAACCGCTGCTAATGCAGCTGCCAAACTCCCTGCTAAGCGCTGCTCAACTGGTTTGCCAGTTATCTGACCAATCATACTTTTACGCGACAAACCAACCAATAATGGCAATCTTAATTCAGACTGAATCGTCTCACTATGGGCAAGCAAATCTAGGTTGTGTTGCAGTGTTTTACCAAAACCAAAACCAAGATCAATACAGATTCTATCTCTAGTAATGCCAGCCATCTCTGCCGCTGCAACGCGCTTAGCCAGAAATGTTGAAACCTCAGTAACCACATTCACATAATGAGGATGCTGTTGCATGGTTTGCGGCTCGCCTTGCATGTGCATGATACACAAGCCGCAATCACTCTCACTGACTGCACGTAAGCTATCCTCGTGTCTAAAACCTTCTATATCATTAATCATATCGACACCTGCTGCTATCGCTTCACGCATGACAACAGCTCTGCGGGTATCTAAGGACAAAGGCTTACCGCAATCACGCAAAGCATAAATCACTGGCATGACTCGACTTAATTCTTCTTCAACTGATATAGACGGCGCTCCAGGTCGTGTTGATTCACCACCGATATCAATGATGTCTACGCCTTCACCAATCATGTTCTCTGCATGTGTGATCGCTAAATCTAAACTCGCATACACACCACCATCAGAGAAAGAATCCGGCGTGACATTCAACACGCCCATGACTAAAGGGCGAAACTCTGCGCCTGACATTTTAAGTCGGTAGCGACCACAAATTAAATCACCTATATTGTTTTTGGATTCCATCATACTGACTAAAGGCAAAGCAACGTAGTAGGAAAATATAAAGAAAAAGGGCGAGGATTACTCCTCACCCTATTCATCTTGCTAGCACGAAGCCAGCTAATAACATTATGCAGGGGCAGTGGCAGGTTCCACACCACCGCCAGTTGAGCCATCACTTGGACGCGCAGGAGGTGATCCTGCTTTAGGAGGACGTGGATCACGTCCTTCCATGATGT
The DNA here is from genome assembly GCA_945883145.1 of Bordetella parapertussis. Taxonomy (GTDB): domain Bacteria; phylum Pseudomonadota; class Gammaproteobacteria; order Burkholderiales; family Burkholderiaceae_D; genus Pernthalerella. Next base: position 7,483 of record CAMCXB010000061.1, read on the forward strand.
CATTGATTTGATCGGCATCGATGGTTTCCCACTCCAGCAAACTCTTCGCCATCAATTCGACTTTGTCACGATTACGTTCTAAGAGACTACGTGACAAAGCATATTGTTGATCAAGAATGCTACGAATTTCATTGTCCACTTTTTGTTGCGTCGCTTCAGACACCGTCTTAGATGACATACGACCAAAATAAGAATCTTGATCGGTGTCTTCATACACCATCGTTCCCAATGATTCAGACATACCAAAACGCGTCACCATGGCACGCGCAAGTTTGGTTGCACGTTCAAAGTCATTCGATGCGCCGGTCGACATTTGATTCATAAAGATTTCTTCAGCAATACGACCACCGAATAAAATCGCAATGTCTTCTAACATTTTGTCTTTGTACATGTTCACACGATCATGCTCAGGCAATTGCCATGTCAGACCCAATGCCATACCACGCGGCATGATGGTGACTTTATGTACAGGATCTGCTTTCGGCAAAAGCTTAGCGACAACTGCATGACCTGATTCATGAAAGGCCGTGTTACGACGTTCATCTTCACGCATCACTGCAGACTTACGTTCAGGACCCATCACTATCTTATCTTTAGCATCTTCAAAATCCTGCATCTCTACCAAACGCTTATTACGACGCGCAGCAAACAAAGCAGATTCATTCACAAGATTGGCTAAGTCAGCACCAGAGAATCCAGGAGTACCACGCGCTAAGACATCTGCTCTTACATCAGGAGCAATCGGCACTTTGCGCATATGCACTGTCAGAATTTGTTCGCGACCACGAATGTCTGGCAAGCCTACGATCACTTGACGATCAAAACGACCTGGACGCAATAGCGCTTTGTCGAGTACATCAGAACGGTTGGTAGCGGCAATCACAATAACACCCGCGTTAGCTTCAAAACCATCCATCTCAACAAGCAATTGATTCAGTGTTTGTTCACGTTCATCATTACCGCCACCCATACCTGCACCACGATGACGACCTACCGCATCAATCTCATCAATAAAGATAATGCAAGGTGCATGTTTTTTTGCATTTTCAAACATGTCACGAACACGGGAAGCACCCACACCCACAAACATTTCAACAAAGTCAGAACCTGAAATCGTGAAGAACGGTACTTTCGCTTCGCCTGCAATAGCACGTGCTAATAAAGTTTTACCAGTACCAGGAGGGCCGACCATTAATACGCCACGTGGAATACGTCCACCCAGCTTTTGGAATTTAGTTGGATCACGCAGAAAATCTACTAACTCAGAAACTTCTTCTTTCGCTTCATCGCAACCAGCTACATCAGCAAAGGTCACAGCGTTTTGGTTTTCATCCAACATACGTGCTTTGGATTTGCCAAATGAGAATGCACCGCCTTTACCGCCGCCTTGCATTTGACGCATGAAGAATATCCATACGCCGATTAACAGCAGCATAGGGAACCAAGAAATAAAAACCTGTGAAAGGAAAGATGGCGGTTCAGGTTGCTTGACATCGAATTTGACGCCATTGTTAACCAGATCACCAATCAACCCACGATCCAAGTTCGTAGTGGTTGCTTTGATTTTTTTACCGTCATTGGTAATAGCGACGATGGTTCTGTCCTCAATGGTGGCTTCACGGATGCGCTGCGCTTTGACTTCATCGAGAAAATCAGAATACGGGATAGGGGTGGCGCCGCCGGCGATACCGCGATCGTCAAACTGTTTAAAAACAGTAAACAGCACGAGGGCAATCACAACCCAAATGGCTGCCTTAGAAAACATATTATTCACGAACGCTCCTTAAATCGAAACTGCTATTAGCTAGTAATAAATTCTACTCGCATTAAACCAGCCTTGCTAGAACAGATATCGGGCTATAACCCTGATTTTTCAAGGCTAAATGCGTAACATCCCAATGAATCAGAGAGGGTTTTTTAATCCCCGCCCCAATAGGAAGGTTTCAGAGGATTTATCGCGGCTAGCCTTGGGCTTTTTGTGGGAAACCTGCTTAAACTCTAGCCTGAATTTTTCTACAATTTGAGTATAACCACTTCCATTAAAACATTTGACGAGCAAACTGCCCGAAGGTTTCATATGGGCGCGACTAAAATCTATTGCCAAATCGATTATATCTTCCATCCTTGCCGCATCAGTCGCTGCAATACCCGATAAATTCGGCGCCATATCCGACAAAACCAAATCCACCTTCTGGCCTTCTAATACCTTCTCTAGCTGGTCTAGCGCTTCCTGCTCCCTAAAGTCGCCAAGAATGAAATGCACATCGGCGATGGGCTCCATGGGCAGCATGTCTAATCCGACAATAATGCCCTTAATCCCACCACCTTCTTTGCCAGCTAATTTGCGGCGCACATATTGCGACCAGCTACCAGGGGTGCAGCCAAGATCGACAATAATCTGTCCAGGCTTAATCAAATGCTCGGATTCATCAATCTCCAACAGCTTATAAGCAGCACGCGCACGATAGCCTTCGCGCTGCGCTAGCTTCACATAGGGATCATTAATGTGATCATGCAACCAGCTCTTATTGAGTTTGTTCTTAGCCATTCACGTAGAATACCGGTTTTGAAGGACATTCATGTTGAAACTCTCTCCTGCGCAACGCAGCGCATTACGTTCTGAGGCACACGCCCTCTCTCCCGTTGTCATCATTGGTGAAAGTGGGATGACTCCCGCTGTCATGAAAGAAATTGATCTGAGTCTGAATGCGCACGGTTTAATCAAAGTGCGTGTGTTTGGTGATGATCGCGAACAGCGTATTCAGTTTTTAGACACGATTTGTGCTGAACTTGATGCAGCACCTGTACAGCATATAGGTAAATTACTTGTTCTGTATCGCCCTAAAAAAGAAATCGAGAAAGAATCAGAAGGCACACGCGGCAAAGGCATGCGTAAAGTCACCATTTATAAAGCCAGCGCCACACGTAAAGTGAATGTGCAAAAGGTCATGGTTAAAGGGAATGAACGCGTCACCGCAGGTGGGAATATCAAACGCGCGAAAGTCAGACAGACTAGCAAAAAGAAAAACGCATTAGGTAAATAATAAAAACAAATAAGTCGCAACGAAATACAAATTCCCGTAGGTACGATTAGCGTAGCGTAATCGTACGTTGAATCAATCCAAAGAAATCAATTAGGAACGCGTAGGTACGATTAGCGAAGCGTAATCGTACGCTTTATTCAAAATGGCTTGACGTACGATTACGCTTCGCTAATCGTACCTACCAAATCATGTAACTACCAAATCAGAGACCTATCAAACTCAAACTAGCTTTTACGTATTTTCAAGACTAATACCAAAGCAAGCAAGCTTTGAAACATGTAAATCAAACTCGCTACACCATGCAAGATACCAAACTGCGTGCGTGCTGCACCTTCCAATACACCGGAGGGTCCTGCTGCCTCTCTTAATGCTGCCATCCAAGGTTGTAAGCCGAAATAACCCACCACCACACACAACAACATCACTACAATTAAACGCAACAAACTACGTCGCTCTCGTGATGCATCATCAAACACAACCATTGCCAATAACACCAATCCACAACCCACTGACAACCACGCTTCGATTCTAAAAATACTACCTGCAATCGACCCCGCTAATACGCGATCAGACAGCGTAGAAAATAAAACCGGCGCAACCAGATAACCTACCGTCCATAAACTACCTGCCCAAAGGGTGGTAACAAGCAAGCGTATAGCAGGAAGTAAGCGCCATAGCGCAGAACTACGCATTAGATGTATTGCACTTTAAGAATTTCATATTCACGCGGACCACTCGGTGCTTGCACTTCCACCACATCACCAGCAAATTTACCTATCAGTGCACGTGCAATCGGCGAGGTGATCGAGACTTTTTTCTCTTTCAAATCAGCTTCATCGGTGCCCACAATTTGATAGGTCACATGATCGCCGCTTTCTAAATCTTCTAACGTCACGGTTGCAGCGAATACAACACGACCTTCTGCATCCAATAATTTTGGATCAATAATTTGTGCAGCACCGAGCTTGCCTTCTAGCTCAGCGATACGTCCTTCTATAAAACTCTGACGCTCTTTGGCTGCATCATATTCTGCGTTTTCAGAAAGATCGCCTTGCGCACGTGCTTCTGAAATTGCATTAATCACAGCAGGACGTTCTTTGGTTTTTAAACGATGCAGTTCATCTTTCAACAACTGCGCACCGTGTACGGTAATGGGGACTGAGTTCATAGGATAAATTTGATAAGTATAAAAACCACAGAGGCCGCTTAAGCGACCTCTGTAACCTTGTTAAGTCATAGGATTAGTGTAGACCATCTGAAAAAATCCGTATAGCACCTGCTGCAAGATACAACAAAGCTAACACCTACAATTTGCGGATTTTACTGCAGGGTTACATGCAAGCCCTGCAAATCATACACATTCAGCTCATCTAAATGCGACATACCCTCCACTGCGGCCTCTGCTCCAGCAATGGTGGTGTAAGTGGTCACCCTTGCTGCTAAAGCGGAGGTACGGATGGCACGTGAATCATGAATCGCTGTACGTTTTTCTTCCACGGTATTGATGACTAAAGCAATTTCATTATTTTTAATCATGTCCACCACATGCGGTCTACCTTCCACCACTTTATTCACCGTTGTAACGGGAATCCCTGCTGCTGCAATCGCAGCTGCAGTGCCCTTGGTCGCCACCACTGAAAAGCCCATGCCGAGTAAATCTTTCGCCACTTGCACTGCACGTGGCTTGTCACTGTTTTTCACTGACAAGAAAACTTTGCCAGAGGTAGGCAAACGTATGCTCGCACCCAATTGCGATTTCACAAACGCTTCACCAAAGGTGCGACCCACGCCCATCACTTCGCCTGTGGATTTCATTTCAGGACCAAGAATCGTATCCACACCTGGGAATTTCACAAATGGGAACACCGCTTCTTTCACACTGAAATATTTTGGCACCACTTCAGCACCAATGCCCTGACTGTCTAGAGATTGTCTAACCATGCAACGTGCCGCAATTTTTGCTAGTTGTAGTCCTGTCGCTTTCGATACATAAGGCACAGTACGTGAAGCACGTGGATTAACTTCTAATACATAGACCACATCTTCCATCTTGCCATCAACTTCCATTTGTTGAATAGCGAACTGCACATTCATCAAGCCCACTACATTCAAACCTTTCGCCATCAACGCTGTTTGATGTTTTAATTCATCGATGGTTTTTTGCGATAAAGAATAAGGAGGCAAAGAACAAGCTGAATCACCTGAGTGCACACCAGCTTGTTCAATATGTTCCATCACACCGCCTATGAAGGTGCGTTTGCCGTCTGACAGGCAATCCACATCGACTTCAATTGCATCATTTAAGAAACGATCCAATAGCACTGGCGAATCATGTGAAACCTTTACCGCTTCACGCATGTAGCGCTCCAGATCGCGTTGTTCATGCACGATCTCCATCGCACGACCACCGAGAACATAAGAAGGACGCACTACGAGTGGGTAACCTATCTCTTGTGCCAAACGCAAAGCATCTTCTTCAGTACGTGCAGTACGGTTTGGAGGTTGACGTAACTTCAGCTCTTGCAGCATTTTTTGGAAACGTTCACGATCTTCTGCAGCATCAATCATGTCAGGTGATGTACCAATGATAGGCACACCATTCGCTTCCAAATCTAATGCGAGTTTCAATGGTGTCTGACCGCCATATTGCACAATCACGCCCAATGGCTTTTCTTTATCAACGATTTCTAATACATCTTCTAAAGTCAGCGGCTCAAAATATAAACGATCGGAAGTATCGTAATCAGTTGAAACCGTTTCCGGATTACAGTTGACCATAATGGTTTCATAACCATCTTCACGCATTGCAAATGCTGCATGCACACAACAGTAATCAAATTCAATTCCTTGACCAATACGATTTGGTCCACCACCCAAGACCATAATTTTTTTACGGTCAGTTGGATTCGATTCACATTCTTCTTCATAAGTTGAATACATATAAGCGGTGTCAGTCGCAAATTCACCGGCACAAGTATCAACACGCTTATAAACAGGACGCACATTCAAAGCATGGCGACGTTCACGTACTGCTTTATCTGTAGTTTTTAATAACTTGGCTAAACGACGATCAGCAAAACCTTTTTTCTTCAAGTTAAGCAAGGTTGTTTTATCAATCGCTTCTAATGATTGTTTTTCCAACCACAACTCAATATCAATGATTTCTTTGATTTGTACTAAGAACCAAGGATCAATATGTGTGAGTTGATGTACTTCTTCGATTGTGAAGCCTTGTGCGAATGCATCACCAACATACCAGATACGTTCAGGACCAGGTTCACCTAATTCTTCTTCTATCACTTCGCGGTCGGTGGTTTTTTCATTCATACCATC
>CAMCXB010000062.1 GCA_945883145.1 Bordetella parapertussis
GCATTGGCTGATGCGCGAGTCGTGATAAGTAAAGGTCTAGTTGATGTTTTATCAAATAAAAATATTTTATATGGCAGCTTAACGGGGAATCGCTTGCAGTTAGGTGGTCGTTTACAACCCAAGCAATTGCCTTGGTATCGCATACAGCAATTTGAATTACCTCATACAAAAAATACCATCATAGAGGAAGCGAGTGCAACTCAGTCGGTGACTAGACATCTTTATCGAGTCACGATATTGGCTTATGGAGCACAGTCAACTACACAAGTGATGCTGGAATCTGATTTTTCTAAAGTCGGTTGTGAGCAAGATCATGCATGTGAAAATTTTTCACTACGTAGACTGAATTGGCGCTTATTAGATCAGCTGCCAGCTGATTGGTAGCTTGAATCAGCGGTTATTAAAAAATTTATTTAAATTTAGCTGATGTTAATGAAACCTCCTTCAGTATTCCTTAAAGGATTTTCATTGATGGAGCTGCTGACATTATTAAGCATTACTGCCATTTTGATTTCTTTAGCTAGGCCATCAATGAAAGACTTTATTGATACAGTGCGAGTAGTGACAGCCGCTAATCAACTTTATTCTGCTATAGGGTTGACTCGTTCTGAGGCAATGAAACGTGGAGTGCGTGTTGACTTGATTCCATTACAAGCGAAAGATTTTTCAGAGGGATGGGTAGTGATAATCGATAGCAATACAAATCATGTTGCTGATGCAGGAGAAGTTATTGTGCAGCGTAGCGCTAGCCTGCCGGATCAATTAATAATCAAAACGCAATTGCGTGATAACGCTGCCCCTTATCTTGCTTTTGATCCTAGTGGTCGTCCACGCAGTAATGCAAGTAGTGATTTACCTCAGATAGGATCGCTACTTCTGACTGTGGGTCAGAAAAAACGTAAACTCATTATGGCCTTTCTGGGGCGAGTCAGAATCTGTGATCCGGATAAAACTCCCTCAACTTGTTAGAATAGCGTCCATTGTTTTTTCTTTTCGCCTATTTGCTGGGCTAGTCTTTACGCTAAATTTTCTGTGAACATTACTAACGATACCGAAGGTATGCGCCGTGCGTTGAAGCAGGCTGCAAAAAGTCTATTCATCGCTACGCCTAATCCGCGCGTAGGCTGTGTGATTGTGCAAAATGGTGAGATTGTGGCTGAAGGTTATACCCATGCACCTAGCGAGCCGCATGCTGAAGCGGATGCACTGCGTAATGCCGCTGCCACTGGTAAGCAAGTGCGCGGTGCAACTGCCTACGTTACCTTAGAGCCTTGTAGTCATCAGGGACGGACCCCGCCTTGTGCGGATGCATTGATTGCCGCAGGAATTAAACGCGTGGTGATTGCTACCCTAGATTCAAATCCTCTCGTTGCTGGTGCAGGTGTGGCACGATTACAGCAAGCTGGCATCGAAGTTGTTACGGGTGTGTGTGAAGCAGAAGCGCGTGAAATGAATATCGGTTTCTTTTCACGCATGGAGCGGGGTCGTCCTTGGGTGCGTATGAAGATTGCCTCCAGTTTAGATGGAGGTACCGCGCTCTTAAATGGCAGCAGTCAATGGATAACCTCTGAAGCAGCACGTGAAGATGGTCATGTGTGGCGAGCACAATCTTGTGCCATCCTGACTGGCATCGGCACCGTGGATCAAGATGATCCACAAATGAATGTTCGCGCGATTGCTACCACGCGCCAGCCTAAGCGCATTGTGATTGATAGTAAATTACAAATTAATCCGGATGCAAAAATTTTGCATGGTGGCGGTACTTGGATTTTTGCAGTAAGTGCCAAGCGCGAACAAATAGCGCGTTTGCAAGATGCTGGTAATGAAGTCATTTTACTGCCTGATACGCATGGCAAAGTTGATTTAGCTGAACTCATGCGTGAATTAGGACGACGTGAAATCAATGAGCTGCATATAGAAGCAGGATTTAAACTCAATGGCTCATTGCTCAAGAGTGGCTGTGTTGATGAGCTACTAATTTATTTGGCTCCTTCATTATTAGGGCAGTCTATGGGAATAGCGAATTTACCGACACTGATTGATTTAGCAGATCGCCTGCAATTTAGCTTTCATGACGTTAAACAAATAGGTAAGGATTTGCGTTTGCGTGCACGAGATATTTCATTAGCGATGTCTTCTAGCTCTGGAAAATAAAAATATGTTTACAGGAATCGTAGCAGCAGTGGGTCGTATTACTACTATCACAGCATTGGATGAGAATGATGCTCATGCAGGTGTGCGTTTACACATAGCGGCAGGTGATCTCGCGTTAGAGGATGTGGCGATTGGTGACTCTATCGCTATTAACGGCGCTTGTATGACGGTGACACAAAAAACAGACAACGCATTCACGGTTGATGTATCACGTGAAAGCTTGAATTGCACAGTAGGCTTAGATACAGTCGGTGAAGTCAATCTTGAAAAAGCGCTGACCTTAGCCGATCGCTTGGGTGGTCATTTAGTTTCAGGCCATGTGGATGGACTAGGTAAAGTTATGCGTTTTGAGCCCATAGGAGAGTCTTGGGAGTTGGTAATCGAAGCACCTGCATCGCTTGCTAAATATCTTGCTTATAAAGGATCGATTGTGGTCAATGGTGTTTCTCTCACCGTGAACCGTGTCAGTGATAGCGCAACAGGCTGTGTAGTGTCGATTAATCTTATTCCGCATACGATTGCGGCGACCACCTTAAAGCACTTAAAAAGTGGCTCGCAAGTGAATTTAGAGATAGATTTAATCGCACGTTATGTAGAACGCATGCTCTCGGTGTCGATCTTACAGCCATCGATGCCAAATTAGCACGCTTCATCTACAAATAATAGGCTAAGGCTTGTTGGCCGAAATCCTATAAAATGTGCGTCCATTCTGGATTAGCTCATGTCACTCTCAAGCACAAAAGAAATTATTGCCGAGCTACGTGCCGGCCGCATGGTCATACTCGTTGATGAGGAAGATCGTGAAAATGAAGGCGACCTTGTTCTGGCCGCTGATTTTGTTACGCCCGAAGCCATTAACTTTATGGCCAGATACGGTCGTGGATTGATTTGTTTAACTTTGACGGAACAGCGTTGTGAGCAATTAAATCTATCGATGATGACAACCCGTAATGGTACTTCCTATGGCACCAACTTTACGGTATCGATAGAAGCAGCAGAAGGCGTTACCACCGGCATATCTGCAGCCGATCGTTCTCGCACCATAGAAGTTGCGGTTGCACGGCATGCTAAGCCAAATGACATCGTACAGCCCGGACATATCTTTCCATTACGCGCGCAACGTGGTGGCGTGTTAATGCGTGCAGGTCATACCGAAGCAGGTTGTGATTTAACCGAGTTAGCAGGTTTAACACCGGCAGCCGTTATCTGTGAAATTCTAAAAGATGATGGCACCATGGCACGCTTGCCTGATTTAATGGAATTTGGGCGTGAACATCAACTCAAAATTGGCACGATTGCGGACTTGATTCATTACCGTAGTCAAAACGAAAGTATTGTAGAACGCGTAGCAGAACGCATGATGCAAACACCTCACGGCAATTTCCGTGCGATTGCTTTTCGTGACAAGCCTAGTCGGGGTGCACACTTAGCCTTAGTACATGGTGAGATAGCTGGTGATAAAGAAGCGTTGGTAAGAGTCCATCAACCTGTCTCCGTACTTGATCTACTTGAAACTGAAGCCACCACGCATTCATGGAGTATGGCTGCCGCTATGAATGCGATACAAAAATCTGAGCGTGGTGTTTTAGTGTTATTGAATTGCGAAGAATCTGCCGATCAGTTTTTTACACAATTTGATGCACTCACATCACCGCAACCAGAAAAACAAACTGCAGTGCGTGGTGCACGTATGGATTTACGTACCTATGGCATTGGCGCACAAATTTTGCGTGATCTCGGTGTAAAGAAAATGAAGTTATTGTCTAATCCAAGAAAAATGCCCTCTATGATTGGCTTCGATTTAGAAGTAGTGGGATATCAAAGTAGTCCAAATCATTGAGGGAGTCATCATGAGCGTAGGAAGCTATAAACCAGATTTTCAAGGTGCAGGTTTACGCATAGGTATTGTACAAGCACGATTCAATGAAGATATTGGTCATGGATTACTCGTTGCATGTTTGAGCGAATTAAATAATTTAGGCGTGGCAGATGAAGACATCTTGCATGTGACAGTGCCAGGCGCATTAGAAGTCCCACTCGCTTTACAAAAAATGGCAGAGACAGAACAGTTTGATGCCTTAATAGCCTTAGGTGCTGTGATACGAGGTGAGACCTATCACTTTGAATTAGTGTCGAATGAATCTGGTGCCGGCATTACACGCATAGGTTTAGATTTTGGTATTCCGATTGCAAATGCAGTCTTGACCACAGAAACAGATGAGCAGGCAGAAGTGCGTATGCAGGAAAAAGGCGCTGATGCAGCACGAGCTGCGGTGGAGATGGCCAATCTCATCGCAGCAATGGAAGAATTAGCTGAGCCCTCAGAAGACGATTAAGGCATACACCGTATGAATCAAAAATCACAGCATGCCAATCCGAATAAAAATCGACCTCCACGTCATAGAGCGCGTGAATTTGCGTTGCAAGGCATTTATCAATGGTTATTGAACCAAGAGGATACGGGTGTCATAGATGCGCATATACGTAATGCACATGGATTTGAAAAAGCAGATGCAGAGCATTTCGATATTCTTTTACATGGCGTGATTAAAAATGCAGAAACGCTGCGTTCAAGTATTGCTCCCTTCATTGATCGTAGTATCGAAGAACTATCGCCGATTGAACATGCTGCCTTATTGATTGGTACCTTTGAATTAGCGCATCATATAGAAATTCCTTATCGCGTTGTGATTAATGAAGCAGTCGAGTTGACTAAATCATTTGGTGGCATCGATGGTCATAAATATGTGAATGGCGTACTCGACAAACTCGCTTCCACAATGCGTGCTGAAGAAGTCGCTGCACGTAGTTAGTTCAATTATTGATGCACGCAATGTCAGCTCATTTTTCACTTGCATCTCGTCTGGAAAAAATTGAACCTTTCCATGTGATGGAATTAATTAAGATGGCAGCGGCGTTGGAAGATCAAGGTCGCTCCATTATTCACATGGGCATAGGCGAATCCGATTTCTCCGTTGCGCAACCCGTTAGTGATGCAGCAAGCGCAGCGATTGCTGCAGGTAAAACACGCTATACCCATGCCACGGGTTTGCCTGAACTGCGTGAAGCGATTTCGCAGCACTATCAAACTGCTTATGGCATAACTGTTCCTGCGTCGCGCATCATCATTACAGCAGGTGCTTCAGGCGCATTGTTATTAGCTTGTGCCGCTTTAGTTGAGGCCGGCAGTGAAGTGTTAATGCCCGATCCTTGTTATCCCTGTAATCGTCATTTTGTTTCTGCATTTGAAGGCATTCCACAATTAATCCCCAGTGGGCCAGCAGAACGTTTTCAATTATCAGCGGCTTTAGTAAAACAACATTGGGGTGCTAATACGCGTGGTGTGTTGCTTGCATCGCCTTCTAATCCTACTGGCACAACCATAGAAACCACAGAGCTCGCACAGATTGTGGACTTAGTGCGTGAGCGACAAGGCTTTACTTTAGTTGATGAAATTTATCAGGGGCTAACCTATGATGCAGCGCCTTATAGCGCGCTTGCATTGGGTGAAGATGTGATTGTGATTAATAGCTTCTCAAAATATTTCAACATGACAGGATGGCGTTTAGGTTGGTTAGTTGTACCGCCTAACTTATTACCTGCAATTGAAAAACTAGCGCAGAACATGTTTATTTGCGCCTCTAGCATTGCGCAACATGCTGCATTAGCTTGTTTCACACCAGAGTCACTGGCTATATTTGAATCACGCAAATCAGAGTTTCATCGCCGACGTGATTACATCGTGCCCGCTTTACGTGATTTAGGATTCAATATTCCTGTGACACCGGATGGTGCTTTTTATGTGTATGCAGATTGCAGTGCATTCTCGAATGATGCTGATGCATTGACCAAAGATATCTTGAATAAAACAGGTGTGGTTGTGGTGCCAGGTTTAGATTTTGGTTCGCACACAGCAGGGCATTACATACGTGTTTCTTATTCCACTTCAATGTCGCAATTAGAAGAAGCGGTCAGTCGTTTGCGAGCCTATTTGCATCCGTAGGTATTGGGTGTTTCGTACGATGTCGCTACGCTAATCGTCCGAATAAACTATACACAGCTAGTTAAATCTTATTGCCTTGAATAGAACGGGCTTCTGCTTCTTGCAAGGTTGATCGATTAGGATTCACTACAGGTGATGCAAGCGGTTGAGTGATAGCAGGTGCTGTCTTACCTTGTGAGACATATTGTAGTCGTTGATACTCTGCGAGTACACGTGCACCATAACCACTATCCGTACGTTTATTTCCCGCGCCAACATAGAGTTTAAGAGCAGCTTGAACTGAACCACCGCGACGTAAATAGTCTTTCAGTATCAGAGCACCTGCGCGTATATTAGTAACAGGATTCAATGCAGATTTACTGCCATCTTTATGTGCAAATTTTTCGCTATGTACTCTAGACATCACTTGCATCAAACCTTGTGCGCCTACATGGCTTTCAGCAAAAGGATTCATGCGTGATTCAATCGCCATCACGGCTAGAATTAAGAGCGGATCTATGCTGACTTCTTTTGCGCTGGTATAAGCAGCATCAACTAACATTTTGCTAGCACTGCCTGCAATCTTGTAACGACGTGCTAACCATTTTGTGACTCTGCGTTGTTCGCCTGCTTCCATGATTTGTTCATAGCTTGCAGGGCTAATGACGGCATTCGGTTCAGAAGAGCTTTCGTTTAATGCCAATGTCTCAGCAAAAGCCTGAGATTGCGCTTCGGCCTCTAGTTCTAAGTTATTTGTATTAGCAGAGAGTTGCGTCAATTCCTCACTCAATTGTGGTTTGAATGTGGTGAGAATAGTCCCTGCAATACCTGTTAGCAGTATGAGTGTGAACAGGAGAGGTGCACTAGCTTTAAAATTGAAACTAAGAATAGCTAAGCGCTTACTCAGCGCATTGCGTGCAGTCGGTGTGTGGTTTGATAACAATTGTGTATAGCTTAGCGCTGCCAATGTAAATCGATTCTTCATGAGTGCTCCTGAATCATCGCGGCCCTCAAAACGTCTGATAAAACCTGTCTGGCTTTATAACCCCGCTACACCCAATCTAAAGTTGTTGCGTAGCGAGTTGCCAACCTTGTTTAATCAGAAGCTCTGAGATGAGGCCAATTGCAAGCGTATAGAAATGCTTGAATTCACCGCGAAACAAAAAACATCATTTATCTGCAAATTCTTATACAAATAAACGTCGGTGCTGCTCTTGGACTTAAATTATGGATATAACTAATTCAGTCTGAGCAATCTTGATTACGTAATCTAAACCAAATGCTACATTCAGCATGGGTTTGGATGAAAATACAGTGTCTCCTATACTGCACAGTTCGATCTTTGATCGATCCGTCTACAAAATTTTAGCGGATTGTAGGTGTGGGTATATACGTAGTCAACAATGGAAATCTTGATTTCTATAACCCAAAAATATAGAAATTTTATTTCTAAGTGGTATTCATTAGTAAAATCAGATGCTTGACACCTCTTCTTGAGGTGGAACCTTGAAGAGTGAAGTAGGCGAAAAAACATGAAATATAACGATCTGCGGGACTTTATTGCCAAATTAAAACAACTTGGCGAATTAAAAGAAGTTGCGCAACCTGTTTCCCCTTATTTAGAGATGACTGAGCTTTGCGATCGGACATTGCGCGCAGAAGGTCCTGCTTTACTTTTTACGCATCCTAAAGATCACACCATACCTGTGTTGGGGAATTTATTTGGGACACCACAGCGCGTAGCACTAGGTATGGGTGCAGATCATGTAAGTGAGTTGCGCAAGATAGGTCATGTGCTGTCCATGTTGAAGGAGCCCGAGCCACCAAAAGGATGGAAAGATGTCTTGGGCTTGGGTTCGTTAGTGAAATCAGTCTGGGATATGGCGCCTAAAGAGCTACGCTCTGCGCCGTGTCAGGAGATTGTGTGGGAAGGTCAAGATGTAGATTTAGCTAAGTTGCCAATTCAACATTGCTGGCCAGGTGATGTTGCGCCACTGATTACTTGGGGTTTGGTGATCACTAAAGGTCCCCATAAGAAGCGCCAAAATCTTGGGATTTATCGCCAACAAGTCTCCGGTCGCAACAAGCTCATCATGCGTTGGTTGGCACATCGTGGTGGAGCCTTAGATTTCCGTGAACATTGCATCACCCATCCTGGTCAACCTTATCCTATTGCGGTTGCATTAGGAGCTGATCCTGCCACCATCTTAGGTGCAGTCACACCAGTGCCTGATAGCTTGTCTGAATACCAGTTTGCTGGTTTATTAAGAGGCAGTCGTACCGAGTTAGTCAAAGCAATCGGTAGTGAATTACGTGTTCCTGCTTCTGCTGAGATTGTGCTTGAAGGGCATATCTATCCACAAGCGCATAAACCGCTTGCGCCTGAAGGAGCACCTCCTTGTCCCGACACAGGTTATGAAATGGCGCTAGAAGGCCCATTTGGTGACCACACGGGTTATTACAATGAACAAGATTGGTTTCCAGTGTTTACAGTCGATCGCATAACGATGCGAACTAATCCGATTTATCACTCAACTTACACAGGCAAACCACCGGATGAGCCAGCCATACTTGGTGTGGCATTAAATGAAGTCTTTATTCCGCTCTTACAGAAGCAATTTTCTGAAATCACAGATTTTTATTTGCCACCTGAAGGTTGTAGTTATCGGATGGCGGTGGTGCAAATGAAAAAAGCTTATCCAGGTCATGCTAAGCGTGTCATGTTTGGTGTGTGGAGTTTTCTGCGTCAGTTCATGTACACCAAATTTATTGTCGTTGTTGATGATGACGTCAACATACGTGATTGGAAAGAAGTGATCTGGGCAATTACGACGCGTGTAGATCCACTCCGTGACACCACCTTAGTTGATAACACGCCTATTGATTACTTAGACTTTGCATCACCAGTCAGTGGACTGGGTAGCAAAATGGGAATTGATGCAACCAACAAGTGGGCAGGTGAAACCAATCGTGAATGGGGACGCACAATCGAGATGGATGCAGACGTTAAAGCACGTGTAGATTTGATCTGGCAGCAATTAGGTCTGTAAACAATCGCAACATAGCGTGAATCATCCTCTTAGTGAGAGGGGATACCTGATAAAATCGTACCTGGCGGGCCCCTGCGCATCGTGGCATGGTCAACCTGGTCAGGTCGGGAACGAAGCAGCCACAGCCGTTTCCCATGAGTGCCGTAGACAAGGCTCGCCTCTTATTTTTCTACTATGTTTTTTCCTCTCGCCGAATAGACATTCGGGACTGCGGCGCGTCAGGTAAAATGCGCATCTCACCACATTGCGATTGCCCATGTCTTATCAGGTTCTAGCCCGTAAATATCGTCCCCGCAATTTCGACACGCTGGTCGGACAAGAGCACGTTGTACGTGCGCTCACGCATGCGTTGCAGCATAAGCGTTTACATCATGCTTATCTTTTCACTGGTACGCGCGGCGTAGGTAAGACCACCCTGTCACGTATCTTAGCGAAAGCCTTGAATTGTATTGGTGCAGATGGTGCTGGCGATATCACTGCTTCACCTTGTGGTGTGTGTGAAGCTTGTGTAGCGATTGATGCAGGTCGTTTCGTTGATTACATAGAAATGGATGCAGCATCGAATCGTGGTGTCGATGAAATGACGCAATTACTCGAGCAAGCTGTGTATGCGCCATCGAATGCACGCTTTAAGGTCTATATGATTGATGAGGTGCACATGCTTACCAATCAGGCTTTTAACTCTATGTTAAAAACCTTGGAAGAACCACCCGAGCATGTGAAATTTATTTTAGCGACGACTGATCCACAGAAAATTCCCGTCACAGTTTTATCGCGTTGTCTGCAATTTAATTTAAAGCAGATGCCACCCGGTCATATTGTTAGTCATCTGGAAAACATACTCGGACAAGAACAAATTACATTTGAAGTACCTGCTTTACGCTTGCTTGCACAAGGTGCGCAAGGTTCTATGCGCGATGGACTTTCCTTAACTGATCAGGCAATTGCCTACGCAGCAGGTAAAGTCACACTAGAAGCAGTGCAAGGTATGTTGGGTACTTTGGATCAAGGATATTTAATTAGCTTATTAGATGCACTCGCAGCACAAGATGGTGGGCGTCTATTAGCCGTTGCCGATGATATGGCTGCACGTAGTTTGTCTTATTCAGCAGCCTTACAAGATTTAGCAACGCTGTTTAATCGCATCGCGATTGCACAAAGCGTACCGCAAGCTATTCCAGAAGATTTACCTGAGCGTGAAGAAATACTCAGATTGTCTGCGCAATTTTCACCAGAAGATGTGCAATTGTTTTATCAAATCGCTGCACACGGTCGTCATGAATTAGGCTTAGCGCCGGATGAATATGCAGGCTTTACGATGACATTGTTACGAATGCTGGCATTCACACCACTTTGGTCTGATGGGAAAAGTGCACCACAACAAACGTCATCAACAGCGCCTGCATCGTCAGCAAAAAAAGCGCAAGCAGCTGCTTCGGTAGTGAGTGCATCAACCAATAAAATATCAAGTGCAGCATCAAGCGCAGCAACTGAGAAACCAGTCGGTCCTGCGATGGCAGCATTAGCGGCGGCACGTAGTCCTAAAGCTAATAATGCTACTGCCAGTGCACTTACTGCACCTGCTGCATCAGAAAAACCGCAAGCCGCAGCAGAGAACACGACTGCGTCCACTGACACTGCGCAAAAAAAAACTGAAAATTCTGCATCAGCCGACATCATAGTTAGTGCAGCACCTGCAACAATAAATACGTCAGAGATCTTACCGAATTGGGATGGTAGTTGGCCCACCTTAGTTAGAGCTTTAAGTGTGCGTGGCGTGGCACAACAATTAGCAAGTCAAAGTGAATTATTGGCTTGCAAAGCTGAAGGCAATGTTGTGATCATGCGTTTGCGTGTGCCAGTTGACACTTTGCTTTCAGCAGGCAGTGCAGATAAATTATCTGCAGCCTTGACTGAATATTTAGGTAAAACCATCAAACTCGTAACCGAGATAGGCACAGTGGCGCATACCGCCCATGCACAAGTCGTAGCTGAACAAGCAGCGCGTCAACAAGAAGCAGAAGATGCGATGCACAATGATCCGTTTGTACAAACATTAATAAAAGAATTCGGTGGCACTATCGTCCCTGGATCAATTAAACCTGCCTGATTTTTAATTCACAAGGAGCTAGAGATGATGAAAGGCCAACTTGCCGGCTTGATGAAACAAGCACAGGCGATGCAAGACAACATGAAGAAAATGCAGGATCAATTGGCGACCATAGAAGTGGAAGGTCAGTCAGGTGCTGGTTTAGTTAAAGTCGTCATGTCTTGTAAAAACGATGTCAAGCGCGTCACGATTGATCCTAGTTTATTAGGCGATGATAAAGACATGTTGGAAGATTTAGTCGCTGCGGCATTTAACGATGCAGTGCGCAAAGCCGAAGCTACTTCAGCTGAAAAAATGTCAGGCATGACAGCAGGTTTACCACTGCCTCCAGGTTTTAAACTGCCATTCTAAGAATGATGCACTGCTCGTGAACACGCCTACCAGTCTGGATTTTTTAACTGAAGCACTACGTCGATTACCTGGCGTGGGGCCAAAGTCTGCACAGCGTATGGCTTATCACTTAATGCAGCATGATAGAGAAGGTGCTGCATTATTAGGTCGAGCTTTATCGCAAGCAGTAGAAAACATTCAACACTGTTCACGCTGTAATACCTTTACTGAACATGCTATTTGTGAAACCTGTCTCAATGATAATCGTGATGCTTCATTACTCTGTGTAGTGGAGACGCCTGCAGATCAACTCATGATAGAACAAACACTCACCTATAAAGGTTTGTATTTTGTTTTAATGGGCAGACTCTCACCATTAGATGGCATAGGCCCCAAAGATATACACTTAGAAAAACTCGTCACACGCGCAACTGATGGCGTAGTCAATGAAATTGTTTTAGCAACCAACTTCACCAATGAAGGTGAAGCAACTGCACACTACATCAGTGAAACCTTAAAAGCCCGAGGTCTAAAGGTGAGTCGACTCGCGCGCGGTGTGCCAGTGGGTGGTGAGTTGGAATATGTCGATGCAGGTACTATTGCACGCGCTATGTTAGACAGACGTGCCACCTAAATTATTGAATTCGCATGAGTGATTCATCAACAAGCAAATCTGCAAGTACCGGCCCTATGCAGGGCATTAAAGTGTTGGAGCTGGGTACCTTAATCGCAGGACCTTTTTGCTCACGTATCTTGGCTGAGTTTGGTGCTGAAGTCATCAAGATAGAAGCACCCGATGGTGGAGATCCTATACGACAGTGGCGAGTACTGAAAGATGGCAATTCATTATGGTGGAGCGTACAAAGCCGCAATAAAAAAAGTGTGACCTTGAACATGAAAGACCAACGTGCACAAGACATCGCACGTAAGCTCGCACTAGACGCTGACATCATCATAGAAAACTACCGTCCTGGCGTGTTGGAAAAATGGAACTTAGGCTACGAACAACTTAAGACTATTAATCCTGCCACCATCATGGTGCGCTTATCTGGCTATGGACAAACTGGCCCCATGCGTGATGCACCAGGCTTTGGTGCAATTGGTGAATCTATGGGTGGAATACGTTATGTATCAGGTCATCCTGATAGACCACCGGTACGCATAGGAATTTCTATTGGTGATTCTATCGCTGCCTTGCATGGTGCAATCGGTGCATTAATGGCCTTGCGTCATCGTGATACCACTGGTGGTCGATGGAATGGTCAGCAAGGTGTAGCTTCGCAGTCAGGTCAAGGACAAATGGTGGATGTCGCTTTATATGAAGCAGTGTTTAATCTGATGGAATCCATGGTGCCAGAATATGATCATGCTGGCGTAGTGCGTGAGCGTACTGGCGGCGCTTTACCAGGCATCGTTCCATCGAATACGTATACGACAGGTGATGGTGAAAACATCGTCATCGCAGGTAATGGCGATGCAATATTTAAACGGCTCATGCGCGCTATTGATAGAGCAGACTTAGCTGATAATCCTGTATTAGCTAATAATGCAGGTCGTGTTACGCGAGCTGAAGAAATTGATGCAGTCATACAAGCTTGGTGCAATACGCAAAACATTAATGATGCATTAAGCAAGCTAAAACAAGCTGATGTACCAGTTTCTAAAATCTATTCAGTACGTGACATGGTCACAGATCCGCAATTTCTTGCGCGACAAATGCTAGAGCAACATCAATTCAAAGATGGTACTCCTATCACCATGCCTGCAATCACACCAAAATTTTCTGAAACACCAGGCAGCACACGCTGGCTAGGTCCTGACTTAGGTGAGCATAATCATGAAGTGCTACGTGCTTTAGGTTATGCGGATGCTGAAATCACTGAATTAAAAAATAACGGCGTCATTTAACGCTGTTTTTCATTTTTCTCTGACTGCAAAAGAAAACGGTATGTCATGCATGCTGGTTAATTCTCTTCGTCTGACTTTTTATTCCCACCTCATCTCATCCTAAGACTAGTAGAGATACGGCCTGATTAATTTTTAGCAGGCTTTGGTTACATCACTGCGGTAAAAATTTCCTATTTTTCCTCTTCGGATAAATCTTAATTATTCCTTCATAGGAAGTTAATAGAGTTGAATGCCATCCATCTTCCGGAACTTATGTTCGGCTATAGAACACTCAAATTTAGCAAGTAAATAACTCAAGGAAATATTTCATCT
>CAMCXB010000063.1 GCA_945883145.1 Bordetella parapertussis
CCAAGGTGTCAACTAAGTTGACGATTTTGACTTCCTTAGCTGAGAAAGTTGATCAGTTAATTGTTGGTGGCGGTATTGCGAATACGTTTATGTTGGCAGCCGGACTACCGATTGGTAAATCACTAGCTGAACACGATTTACTACCTGAAGCTCGCGCCATTATCGAGATGATGGCAAAGCGTGGTGCGTCTGTGCCTATTCCTACTGATGTAGTGTGTGCAAAAGAATTTTCAGCCAATGCGACAGCCACAGTCAAAGCAGTCAAAGATGTTGCAGCCTATGACTTGATTCTTGATATCGGACCAGAGACTGCGAAAGTATTAGTGGGTATGGTGAAGCAATCCGGTACGATAGTATGGAATGGTCCTGTAGGTGTGTTCGAGTTTGATCAGTTTGGTAATGGCACCAAAGAATTAGCCATGGCGATTGCCACTTCATCTGGTTTTTCTATTGCTGGTGGTGGCGATACATTGGCAGCGATTGCGAAATATAACATTGCAGATAAAGTCGGTTATATCTCTACCGGAGGTGGAGCATTCCTAGAATTCTTAGAAGGTAAAACCTTACCTGCTGTAGAAATTCTGGAGCAGCGTGCTCACTAATGTGTAAACAGCGTACTCTTTTTAATTATTCACTATGACCCATCGTGCGACCAAGATTGTAGCTACCATAGGACCGGCCTCGAGTAGTCGCGAGGTCTTAAAGCGGATGATAGAAGCGGGTGTCGATGTAGTGCGACTCAACTTCTCGCACGGCAAAGCAGAAGATCATGTCGCGCGCGCTGCATTAGTGCGTGAGATCGCTGCCGAATGTGGTCGTGTCGTTGCTGTGATGGCGGACTTACAAGGTCCTAAAATACGAATAGGTAAATTTGCAGACGGTAAGATAGAACTACAAAAAGGTGATCACTTTATTCTTGATGCTGCTTGCGAATTAGGTAATCAAAACATCGTTGGTTTGGATTACAAAGAATTACCTACTGATTTAAAACCTGCCGATGTATTGCTTTTGAATGATGGCTTAATTGTTTTAGTTGTCGATCGTATTTCAGGCTCACAGATTTTTACAACAGTGAAAATTGGTGGAGAGCTGTCTAACAATAAAGGTATTAATCGTCAGGGTGGTGGGCTTTCAGCGCCAGCATTAACTTCCAAAGACATGGAAGACATTAAAACTGCATTGGTGTTTGAGGCTGATTACATTGCGGTGTCATTTCCTAAGAGTCCTACCGACATGATCATGGCTAGACAACTTGCCGTGATTGCGGGCGAAGCGACTGGTCATAAGCCGCAAATGATAGCCAAGATAGAACGCGCTGAAGCAATTCCTTTGTTACAGGAAATTTTAGATGCCTCGGATGGCATCATGGTGGCGCGTGGTGATTTAGCTGTGGAAGTAGGGAATGCTGCAGTACCTGGTTTACAAAAGCGCATGATACGGTTGGCACGTACATCTGATAAGTTAGTCATCACTGCAACGCAGATGATGGAGTCAATGATACAAAATGCCGTGCCTACGCGTGCTGAAGTATCTGACGTAGCAAATGCAGTGTTAGATGGTACTGATGCTGTGATGACTTCTGCTGAAACAGCAGCAGGTAAGTATCCGGTTGAAACAGTAGAAATGATGAATGCGATTTGTATCGAAGCGGAGAAATCAGAAGTTTCCACACTAGATACTGATTTCATGAATGTCACCTTTGATCGTATTGATCAATCGATTGCATATGGTGCTTTATTCACTGCCCATCATTTACGTGTGAAAGCCATCATTGCATTAACTGAGTCAGGTTCTACTGCATTATGGATGAGTCGCCATAACATCGATATTCCTATTTATGCACTTACACCAAGTCGTGCCACTTTACGCAAAGCTGTTTTATACAGAAATGTTCATACATTAGAACTCACACCTTCTACTGACCGTGAAGCCACTTTTAAATCTGTTGAAGCCTTATTGAAGTCTAAAAATTTAGTAGAAAAGGGTGACAGAATTGTTTTAACGTGGGGTGAGCCTATGGGGCAAACCGGTGGTACTAATGCTTTGAAAATCGCAACGATAGCTTAACTTTATTTAAAATAATTAGTCTGGAGAATTCGCATCATGCCACTCGTATCACTTCGTCAATTACTCGATCATGCCGCTGAAAATCAATACGGATTGCCAGCTTTTAATGTCAACAATCTTGAGCAAGTGTCGGCCATCATGGCTGCAGCAGATGAAGTCGGTGCGCCTGTCATTATGCAAGCATCAGCAGGTGCGAGAAAATATGCAGGCGAAGCATTTTTACGTCATTTGATTTCTGCAGCGGTGGAAAGCTATCCGCATATACCAGTCGTCATGCATCAAGATCATGGACAGTCTCCTGCGGTATGTATGGCAGCGATACGTTCAGGATTTTCATCAGTGATGATGGATGGTTCTTTAATGGATGATGGTAAATCTGTCGCCAGTTATGAATACAACGTAGAAGTATCGCGTCGTGTGGTGGAGTTTTCGCATGCAATTGGTGTCACAGTCGAAGCAGAATTAGGCGTGCTCGGTTCTTTAGAAACCATGAAGGGTGATAAAGAAGATGGTCACGGTGCAGAAGGCACAATGACACGCGAGCAGTTATTAACTGATGTAGCGCAAGCAGCGGATTTTGTACGTCAAACACAATGTGATGCATTAGCGATTGCGATTGGCACCAGTCATGGTGCATATAAATTTTCACGCAAACCTACCGGTGACATCTTGGCGATAGATCGCATTAAAGAAATTCATTCGCGCATTCCCAACACTCACTTAGTCATGCACGGCTCTTCTAGTGTGCCGCAAGAATTGCTTGCAGAGATACGTGAGTTTGGTGGGGATATGAAAGAAACCTATGGCGTACCGGTAGAAGAAATTCAAGAAGGTATTAAGCATGGTGTGCGTAAAATTAATATCGATACAGATATTCGTCTTGCGATGACAGGTGCAGTTCGTCGCTATTTATTTGAAAATCCCTCTAAGTTTGATCCACGTGATTATTTAAAACCGGCACGTGAAGCTGCCATGCAGATTTGTAAAGCGCGCTTTATTTCTTTTGGTTGTGAAGGGCAGGCTGGAAAGATCAAATCTTTAAGCTTGGAAAAAATGGCGGAAAAATATAAAAAAGGTGAGCTCGCACAAATCGTGCAGTAATCTTACTGAATAAATTCATCCCAATTTTTAAAAGCTGTCATTTCACTGTAAGCGACTTGTCTGTTTTATGCGCTAGTCATTTTTAAAAGTAAACACTGCCTCATGCATAGTCTTTATCAATCAACTATTGATTCACTTCCTTTGTTAGGTCGCGGTAAGGTGCGCGATAACTATGCAGTGGGTGAAGACAAAATACTCATCGTCACTACCGACAGACTTTCTGCTTTTGATGTGGTGATGAATGAGCCAATTCCTGCCAAAGGAAAAGTGTTAAATCAGATGTCTGATTTTTGGTTTGATAAATTATCAGAAATCGTGCCGAATCATTTAACTGGTGTAGCGCCTGAATCTGTTGTGAAGCCTGAAGAAGCAGATCAAGTGCGGGGACGCGCAGTCGTTGCTAAAAAACTCAAACCGATTTTAGTTGAAGCAGTAGTGCGTGGTTATCTGATTGGCTCGGGTTGGAAAGACTATCAAAGCTCGGGTGCGGTATGTGGCATACCGCTACCGAAAGAATTACGTCTAGCTGATAAGTTAGCCGCGCCAATTTTTACACCTGCTGCGAAAGCAGATTTAGGTGAGCATGATGAAAATATTAGCTTTGCTGAAATGGAAGCGCGTTTAGGTAAAGAGTTAGCTACGAAAATGCGTGATATTAGCATTGCACTGTATCAAGCTGCTGCAGATTACGCAGCAACACGAGGCATCATCATCGCCGATACGAAATTTGAATTTGGTTTAGATGATCATGGTGTTTTGCATTTAATGGATGAAGTATTAACAGCAGACTCTTCACGTTTTTGGCCGGCAGATTCTTATGCGCCTGGCATATCGCCACCATCATTTGATAAACAATTTGTGCGTGATTATTTAGAAACATTAAAAGACTGGAATAAAACTGCACCTGCACCAGCTTTGCCTGCTGATGTCATAGAAAAAACCGGTGCTAAATACAGAGAAGCTTTAGAACGCCTGACTGGCAATCAACTTAAAGATTGAGTGATGACGATGACGAATGCGGCGCAACCTTTAGTAGGTGTGGTAATGGGATCATCATCCGATTGGGATGTCATGCAACATGCAGTGAATATGTTGATGGAATTTGGTATACCGTTTGAAAAACAAGTGTTATCTGCACATCGCATGCCGGATGAAATGTTCACTTATGCAAAGGCAGCAGAATCGCGTGGTCTACGCGCCATCATCGCTGGTGCTGGTGGCGCTGCACATTTGCCGGGCATGATCGCTTCACAAACCATAGTCCCAGTATTAGGTGTGCCTGTACCTTCTAAATATATGCGTGGTGAAGATTCATTGCTCTCTATCGTGCAAATGCCTAAAGGCATTCCTGTTGCGACCTTTGCGATAGGTGAAGCTGGTGCGGCGAATGCTGCATTAACAGCAATCGCTATCCTCGCTGCACATCATTCTGATCTCGCTGAAAAATTGCATCATTTCCGTGCCAAGCAAAACGCTGATGCACGTGCAATGACTTTGCCTAGCTAAGTGTGTCTTCTCCCTCATCGACATCATTGAAGCCGCATGCATCACCTGCCACTTGGTTAGGCGTGATGGGCGGTGGTCAACTAGGTCGTATGTTTGTGCATGCCGCACAAGCTATGGGCTACAAAGTCATGGTGTTAGAGCCTGCTGCAGATTGTCCTGCAGGCCATGCAGCTGATAAATTACTAGTTGCTGATTACACCAATCCCAATGCGCTACAAGATATGGCGCAACAATGCGTTGCTGTGACGACTGAATTTGAAAATGTACCTGCACAAAGTCTGGCATCACTCGCTAATCAAGTTGTCGTAGCACCGTCAGCGCGTTGTGTATCAGTTGCGCAAGACAGATTGGTTGAGAAAAAATTCTTCTTAGATTGTGCTACTGCTTCAGGTGTGCAGCCTGCACCACATCATGCGATTCTTTCCCAACCTGACATTGATATATTGCCTGATGATTTATTCCCCGGCATATTGAAAACAGTGCGCATGGGTTATGACGGCAAAGGACAAGTCAGAGTCACGAATCGCGAAGCGGTACGTGCTGCATTTCATGACTTACAAGGCGTAGCCTGTGTATTAGAAAAAATGCTGCCACTGGCTTACGAAATCTCAGTCTTAACAGTACGAAGTGCAGATGGACAGGCAGTGGTTTATCCCATCGCTGAGAATGTGCATCGTGACGGCATACTCTTCACCACCACCGTACCAGCACCTAGTGTGAGCGCTGAGTGTGTGAAGCAAGCACAGCACGCAGCATTGACGATTATTCGTCAGCTCGATTATGTTGGTGTGTTGTGTATAGAATTTTTTGTTTTGAAAGATGGCTCATTGATTGTCAATGAAATGGCGCCACGTCCCCACAATAGTGGTCACTACACCATGGATGCTTGTATCACCAGTCAGTTTGCACAGCAAGTACGTGCAATGACGAACCTTCCTTTAGGTGATGTACGCCAGCATTCACCTGCAGTGATGTTAAATATTTTAGGTGATGTCTGGTTTGCAGGAGATAGTGATATTGCAGTAGAGCCTGCGTGGGAAAAGATACTCGCACTGCCAGGTGCAAATCTACATTTATATGGCAAAGACGAACCACGTCGTGCTCGTAAAATGGGACACATTACTTTTGTGGCGCCCACCTTAGAGCAAGCGCAGGCACAAGCAAAAGCTGCCTGTGATTTGTTAGGCATTGCAAGTTGAATGCATGAAGATTTTTGGATCTGATCAACTTGCGGTTGCAGAAGCTGCAGCACTACTAGAGCAGGGTAAGCTGGTTGCCTTTCCTACTGAGACCGTTTATGGCTTGGGTGCGGATGCAGAAAATCCATTGGCAGTTGCAGCGATTTATGCCGCCAAAGGTCGACCCGCTAATCATCCTGTGATTGTGCATGTGGCAGAGCATGCAGACTTGCAGCGTTGGGCACAACACATTCCACTTGAAGCAGAAAAGCTAATACAAGCGTTTTGGCCGGGTCCACTCACACTCATACTCAAGCGATCGCCTGATATTCCTGATGTAGTATCAGGTGGCCAAGATACGATAGGCCTGCGTTGTCCTTCGCATCCAGTTGCACTCAATTTGCTAAAACAATTTAAAAAAGGACAGGGTGGTATTGCTGCCCCTTCTGCAAATCGTTTTGGCCATGTGAGTCCCACTACTGCTCAACATGTGATGACAGAATTTGCTGCACTTCAAGCAAATGTAATTGCAGGTTTAATCGATGGTGGGGCGAGTGAAGTAGGAATTGAATCAACGATAATAGATTGTTCGCGCATATCAGCCAATGGCATCGTTTTATTAAGACCGGGTTACATCACTGCAGAAGAAATCGCTGCAGTAATAGGGTTAGAAGTTAAGGCGCCTGATCAGGCAGCACCTAGAGTATCTGGTGCTTTAGATGCACACTATGCGCCTCGCACACCTTTATTACTGATTAAGCAGGATGAACTACAACAAGTTATGAAAATATTAGAAGCAAACCAACAATCTTTTGTGGTTATGACTTGTGGCGGTGGTAAATCAAGCTTTCAACCTTCAGTCTTGATGACACATCAATTGCCTTCAAATGCGAAGGCTTATGCGCATGGACTTTATGCTGGATTGCGTTTATTAGATGAGAAAAAAGCACAGGTGTTGCTAGTTGAATTACCGCCTCAGGATGAGGCTTGGCTTGGTGTGAATGACAGATTAAGAAGGGCGGCGTTTGATTCTTTGGATGTATTGAAAGAAATTAGAAGCAAAAAATAAAATGTTAAAGATTTTTTAATTTTTATCACTTGGTTGTTTGAGTACTTCTTGATCTATGGTTTGTATTTTTTTCCTTTTTTTATGCGGGCTAATTAAATCCACCATTTTCTGATTATTAGCACTGATTGCAATTGTATAAGCACTTTCCCCGTTGTTATTTCTTATATTAGTTTTTGCTTTTGCTTCTAATAATAATTTCACTACATTCAAATTTCCCTTTTCAGCTGCAAGCATCAAAGGCGTATTGCCTTCTTTATCTACGATGTTTATTTTAAGTTTACTTGTGTGTTGTAACATTTCTTTAATCAGAGATGTGTTTTCTGATTTTATGGCTAGATGCAGTGCAGTATTTCCATCATTATTTGATATGCAGTAGTTTGCGTCCTTTTCAATCAAGATTTCTGCAAAATTATAATTTGATCGAAGGAAAGCATCGTGTAACGGAGTGTCCCCATTTAAATCTTTAACATCAAGCTTAGCTCCGTGAGAGATTAAATCCTCAGCAATTAAAGTATTTTTATGTTCCGCGCAAATATGTAAAGAAGTTTGCCATTGATAATTTCTAGAATTTATTATATTCGGATATTTTATTAAAACCTCCGTAACTACAAGTGGGTCATTATTTTCGACGGCATTAAATAACATGATACGTGCTTGATAATTTTTTTCTTTGTGACTGAGTTTATTTTTTAAACCTGCTTCTTGTTGAATTTTTGATAGTCTACTAATGTCATCATCATGACCTTCTAGATAGCTTAGAAATGCTCTATTATTTTGTTCTGAAGGTGTTGTTGGAAAGTTTGACGTAATGGGTGTACGTAAATCGCCGCCTAATATTGTGATTTGACTGCCTTGTGAGCGAGCGGCATGTAGGAAAATCTCTAATGGTTCTGCAGACCGATTATTTTTTTTGCACTCTTGCAGATACCGCATTACCGCTTCTATGCTATTCGATGTACTTTAAAAATTAATGGAGTCTTTACTAGAATATAGGATTACATAGCCTTTTTGCCAGGCATCTGAGCCGGGTCTAATCTCATTCATTAAATTTCCTGACTCGCAGCTGACCACATGGATAATAGGCTTAGATGAATTATTTTTTTGCTCTGAAATTTTTAATTTTTTATATGTAAGTTCGATTAAATCTTTTGTTGGAGTGGGTTTGCTACCAAAAAATTCTAATGTATGTTGATTATTTTTAAAATCACCATGACCCATTAAAAAAACATTTGCATTGGTTTGTAATCGATCTGCAATGAGATTTTTTATTTTTGATTCATTGATTTTTTTATTATTTAACCCTTCGATTGCATGAGCTAAACCTGATTGTTTGGCCATGAAATGTAAAAAGGCAGCTTCCGATGGAAGCTGCCTTGGGCCGTAAATAACAACTAACTCTAATTTGGGATCTTGCTCGGATTCAGAGAAGGATGAAAACTCTTCAGAGAAAGAGGAAAACTCTTCAGAACTAGATTGTTCAATAGAGTGGATAGTTGGGCGGGTAGGGGGTATATTTTTCATGATACCGGCTAGGTATCGATGAACGAACAAAAGTTCTGAGAATTAACCTAATACAAGAAAATTAATCCTGTATTAATCAAGCAGAGATGAATTTTCCGCCATGATAAAGCAGGGGTGGCTTGGTTTCATAAGCAAAACGCTCGACTTCTCCTACAAAAATCACATGATCCCCTTCTGGGTAGCGGCTACGGTTATGGCATTCAAACCAAGCTGCAGATCCACTTAATATCGGCAATCCCGTTTCTGATAAATCATAAGGTACACCTTCAAAGCGGTTTTCTATACGGCTGGCAAAGCGTTCAGCAAGTGGTGCTTGTTCAGCAGAGAGCACATTAATTACATAATGCGAATTGCTAGTAAAAAAAGGTAGGCTACGCGCGTTTTGCGACAAGCTCCATAAAACCAAGGGTGGTGTCAGGGATACCGAGTTGAATGAACTGGCGGTAAGCCCAAAAAATTCGCCTTGTTCATCGCGCGTCGTAATAATTGTCACGCCCGTTGCAAATTGCGATAAGGCTGAACGGAATGCACGTGGGTCTGAAAAATCTGGCGTAGCTGCTGGTGAGGGCTGATTCATGGAGATGGGTAAGTAAAAATTTCAGCAATTATGCCGAAAAAGCTGTTTCTTTGTGGAACTTCGATATTTTTCGTAAAATCAGGTCTGACTATGACCGTAAACTATTCCTTACTCAGTATTTTGCATGACCATGCCTTATCACATGGCGATTACATTGCGCATCTTTTACCAGATCGCGTCATTACTTACCGACGGTTCTGGTCGCGTATTGAGCGTGCATCAGCGCGACTACAAGGCGAGTGGGGTGTGGTAGCGGGCGATACGGTTATCTATTGGGGCTTTGGTCATCCAGATGCGATTATTCTCTATTGCGCCTTATTACGACTTGGAGCCATGCTCATGCCTTGTGAAGGCCGTGAACGTGAGTATGTGCAGCATAGGGTGGAGCAAACAAAAAGTGATTTAGTGATACATGATGAGGCATTCACTTACACAACATCGCCTGCACATAGCTTAGCTTCTTTATTAGCAGACTGGTGTTATTTTGATCCGACCGTGATACAAGATGAGAGTTCTAAGCCGACTTTATTTTTACCTGATTTAAATGGTGAAGTAGTAAGCGTGAGTGAGTTGATGCAGAATTTATCTACACTTAAACAGAGTGAAGCTGCAGAAGCTGTCGTAGTAGATGGACCAATTTTTCAAAAAGAGAAACTCACACAACTTATTTTTCCCGCTTTAGTTACTAGACAGCGATTGCAATTTTCATTGATTGAGCCGTTAAAAAAATAAGTTAATATTTTTTATAAAATTTTAAGAAAATAAATTTAAGGAATGATGATGCAAGAAGAAATTGCAACAGTAGGTGGAGGTTGTTTTTGGTGTGTGGAGGCTGTGTTTCAACGTGTAAAAGGTGTGCGCTTAGTTGAATCTGGCTATAGCGGTGGTAAGACAACCAATCCCACTTACGAACAAATATGTCGAGGTGATAGTCAGCATGCAGAAGTGGTGCGGTTACACTTTGATCCCGCTGTGATTACCTACCCAGAATTACTAGAAATATTTTTCACCACCCATGATCCCACCACCTTGAATCAACAAGGCAATGATGTAGGAACACAGTATCGTTCAGTGATTTACACGTACTCTGAAGAGCAAATGCAAATCGCTAAAAAAGTGATGCAAGATATGGCAGCGATATGGGATGCACCGATAGTGACTGAACTACAAGAAGCGCCAATTTTCTACGTGGCTGAAGACTATCATCAGAATTATTTTGTCAACAATCCTAATCAACCTTATTGTGCTTATGTAGTCGCACCCAAAGTAGATAAGCTACGTAAGCACCATGCGGATAAATTGAAATAACAAAATTAAGCGTAATAAAATTGTATCAAGGCTGTAAACGACTACGTTGCCAGCTGCCATTCGTATCTAGTGTGTATAAAACACGGTCATGCAGACGAGAGCGACGACCCTGCCAAAATTCGAGTAAGTCTGGCTTTAAACGATAGCCTCCCCAGTGTGCAGGACGGGGAGGCGTCTCACCAAATTTTTCACTCGCTTCTTCAAACTGCTGCTCTAGCAATTCACGACTTTCTATAGGCATGCTTTGTGCAGAAGCGATCGCACCTAAGCGACTCTTAATCGGGCGTATTGAAAAATAGCTATCGTTTTCTTCATCAGTGACACGCTCTACCGTACCTTCTATACGGATTTGACGTTCTAATTCACCCCAGTGAAAAGTAATCGCAGCATAAGGATGGGCAAGTAAATCTTGACCTTTGCGACTGCTGTAATTGGTGTACCAAGTAAAGCCGCGTGCATCAAAATCTTTGAGTAAAACGATGCGCGCTGAAGGTCGACCGAGTTTGCCTATGGTTGCGAGATTCATTGCATTTGGTTCGGTAATTTCAGCAGCTAAGGCAGCATCAAACCAGTTTGCGAATTGACGGATTGGATCAGCATCTACTTCATGCTCAGATAAAGTAGCTTGACTGTATTCAAGTCTGAGATCTGCAATCGACATAGTGTCATCCTTTTAAGAGTTAAGGCTAGTAACAGGTTTTTTGATTAAGCTAGCCTATAGTGTAAACCTGTTAGCGAATTCAGTTAGTGTGAATAAGTAGTAAGCCTGCAGCAATAGCGAGTAATCCGCTGTCATCCGTTAAAATAGCGTCATGCTCAATCAAACGTCTCATCCCACACAGTCCCAACCCGATATGGATTTTAATCGGCGCTTTGGTGGCGTAGCGCGCTTATATGGCGAAGCTGGTTTAGCTCGCTTTCGTGCTGCGCGTATTTGTGTGATCGGAGTAGGCGGAGTCGGTTCATGGAGTGTAGAAGCTTTGGCACGCAGTGCGATTGGTCACATCACGATGATAGATTTAGATCACTTGAGTGAGTCCAATATTAATCGTCAACTGCATGCATTGACCAACACCTTAGGACAGTCCAAAGTAGGTGCATTAGCGGATCGTATCGCGCAAATTAATCCTGAATGTAAAGTCACACAAATAGAAGATTTTATTGAACCTGAAAATTTATCTACCTTGCTGCGAGCAGGACAATATGATTTTGTGATTGATGCCATGGACAATGCAAAAACAAAAACAGCACTGATTGCTTATTGTCGTGAGCAAGGTATACGTTTACTCACCATCGGTAGTGCAGGCGGTCAGATCGATCCTACGCGTATAGAAGTTTGTGATTTATCGCGTACTGAACAAGAACCTTTACTAGCCCGCGTGAGAAAAAATTTACGTGCAGTGCACGGCTTCCCGCGTGGCGCTAAAAATAAATTTGGTATTGATGCAGTGTATTCAAGTGAGCCGCTCAGATTTCCTGAGATCTGCGAAACAGATGATGCAGCTGCAGGTGTGACAGGTTTGAATTGTGCAGGCTTTGGTTCTGCGATTGTAGTCACAGCGAGCTTTGGTTTAATTGCAGCTGCTCATGTCTTAAAAAAATTAGCTGTAGAAGCTACTGTATAAAAATTAAATGAGTGATCATTTCTGCCATGATCACTCATCCTCGTAATTCTTATTTAAATTTTAAGGCCTTAAATTTTGATTGAGCGTAAGCGCAAAGCATTCGCTATCACGGACACAGAAGATAAACTCATAGCAGCACTAGCTATCATAGGCGAGAGTAATAAGCCTAACCATGGATATAAAACCCCAGCAGCGATAGGTACACCAATAAAATTATAGGCAAAGGCAAAGAATAAATTTTGTCGTATATTTTTCATGGTCATACGTGATAGCTCACGTGCTTTCGCAATGCCTCTTAAATCACCTTTCACCAATACGATACGCGCGCTACCCATAGCCACATCGGTACCCGTTCCCATAGCAATGCCAACGTCTGCTTGTGCTAAAGCAGGCGCATCATTCATGCCATCGCCTGCCATCGCAACAATATGTCCTTGCTGTTGTAGTTGTTGTATGAATTGATGTTTATCTGCAGGTAAAAATTCTGCATGAATGTCAGCTATACCCAGTTGTTTGCCAACTGCATGTGCTGTAGTTTTATTGTCACCGGTTAGCATAATGATTTTTACACCATCAGCATGCAGTAAGCGTACAGCTTCAATGCTCGTAGATTTGATAGGATCTGTCACACTAATCAAACCAGCAAGTTTGCCATCGATAGCAACAAACATAATCGTATGACCTTGGGCTCTGAGTGATTCAGCTTCTTCTTGCATGGCTTCTATACTAATGTCTGCATCATTGAATAGACTAGCATTGCCAAGTAAAACGGGCAGGCCATCAATTTCGCCACGTATACCTTTGCCTGTGATGGCAGAAAAATTCTTTACATCGAGTAAAGGTAAGCCTTGTTTTTTAAGATGAGAAATAATTGCAGCACCTAAAGGATGCTCACTCATTTTTTCTAATGAAGCAGCAATAACTAAAATATCCGCACGTGCATAAGATGCTGTTGCAATAATCTGTTGTACTGCAGGTTTGCCTTCTGTCAGAGTGCCAGTTTTATCGACCACGAGCACATCGACTTTTTCCATTAACTCTAAGCCTTCAGCATCTTTGATTAATACACCTTCACGCGCTCCACGTCCTATGCCGACCATAATCGAAATCGGTGTGGCCAAACCTAAAGCACAAGGACAGGCAATAATCAAAACAGAAACAGCAGCCACCAAGCCATTTGCCATGCCTTGTGTTGTGCCAAATAGTGTCCAAGCGATGAAAGCGCATATCGCTGCAAGAATGACAGCAGGTACAAACCAAGCTGATACACGATCGGCTAATTTTTGTATCGGAGCACGAGAACGACTCGCTTGATTCATAAGCTCCACTATTTTTGCTAACAGAGTATCGCTACCAATTTTTTCAGCACGCATCACGAATGAACCATGTTGATTCATGGTGCCGGCAATCACCGCACTACCAGCTTGCTTAGAGACAGAAAGTGCTTCGCCAGTAATGAAAGATTCATCTACCGTAGAATTGCCTT
>CAMCXB010000064.1 GCA_945883145.1 Bordetella parapertussis
TTGCTCCAGTCGCGCTAAATGCTCTAGCGCTTTATCAAGCTTATCTACCTTCAAATAAGCCTCACCTATGTATTCATGCGCTTGACGATGATTAGGATTGATTTTTAATGCTTGGTTATAGTGTGAAAAAGAGAGATCCATCTCGCCCAAATTGCGATAGGCATAGCCCAAATAATTATGGATGTCTGCATTCTCTGGCGATTTTTTTACTGCTCTGTTTAATGCTTTGACTGCGCTCGGCCAATCTTTGGCTAACACGGCTTTATGTCCTGCGACAAAATCCGCATTCTCAGCAACCGCATCCGCTTTCGGTCCTGATAAGTTTGCATACACCGCACCTGCGCAAATGAATAACATCATAAAGATAATTTTTTTCATATCTACTCCCAATTTAAAAATTAAAAAATCAATGCTGCCAACGCTGCCATGCGGCGCGTACAGCATTAGGATACTCAGGTCGACCACGACTACCGTTGTAACGCCCTAGCGCCATGAACACATCACCACGTTCCAAATCTAGATACAGTCGCAAAATAGCGCAGCCATAACGTAAATTCGTTTGCATATGAAACAAAGCTGCTGGTCGTCCATCACCGATTGCATGCGTCCAAAAAGGCATGACTTGCATATAGCCTCGGGCGCCAGCACGTGAAATTGCATATTTACGAAATGCCGACTCCACTTGAATCAAACCTAACACTAATGCAGGCTCTAATCCTGCTCGCCGCGCTTCATACCAAACTGTCTGCAAAAATTCTTGTCGCACCATGGTGTCTGGCATACGACTATGTAAGCGACGCGACATCGCATCAAACCAGCGCTGCCATGCTACACGCTCACTCTCATTCGAAAACACCAGCTTAGGTGGCCTAGGATCCGTAATGGCACGCGCCAACGCCACCCTTACTGCATCTGCTAATGCTTCTTCCTTTTGATTACCCGCTAGCGCTGCTGATGGCATGCCACACACAATCAGCAATAACAGGCATCCCCACCACACTCGCCTTAAGCTTTGTAGGTGGCACAAGAACTTCATCTTCAGATAGCTAAGCGTTGTTTGATAAACGCGACCATCTCCGGTAAGGCAACCGGTGTCGCTGCTTCATCTCTACGACCTTGATATTCCAGCATGCCTTCTTTTAAGCTGCGCTCACCAATCACAACACGATGTGGCACACCGATTAACTCCCAATCAGCAAACATCGCACCTGGTCGCTCTCCTCGGTCATCCAACATCACATCAACGCCTGCTTCTTTTAACGCTGCATACAGCTTATTGGTTTCTGCTTGCACTGCTTCGCTACGGTCATAACCCATCGGACATAACACCACTTCAAATGGTGCAATCGAAGCAGGCCAGATAATGCCTTTAGCATCAAAATTTTGTTCAATCGCTGCACCTAAGATACGGGTCACGCCTATGCCATAGCAACCCATTTGCATAAGCTGAGGCTTACCTGATTCATCGAGATAGGTCGCTTTCATATCTTCTGAATAACGTGTACCCAATTGAAATACATGGCCGACTTCGATACCACGTTGAATTTCCAATACGCCTTTACCATCCGGTGAAGGATCACCCGCCACCACATTGCGTATATCAGCAACCTGCGGCATGGGAAGATCACGCTCCCAATTCGCGCCTGTGTAATGAAAGTCTTCTTGATTCGCGCCACACACAAAATCACTCATGATCGCAACACTGTGATCAGCAATAATTTTTACTGGCTGCTTGGTTTTGATAGGACCGATATAACCAGGTGGTGTACCAAATGCTTGAATAATTTCCGACTCACTCGCAAAGCGGAACGGACCGATGCCAGGTAACTTACCCACTTTCACTTCATTCAAATCATGATCACCACGTAAAAGTAAGAGCCAGATTTCACGTTTTTCTTCAGCGATTTCTACGCTAATGACAATCGACTTCACCATTTTTGTCAGCGCTATGTTTAACAAAGTAGCCACGTCTTCACAACGCTGTTTACCTGGTGTGGCTGTCAAACTTAATGCAGTTTGTGGATCAGCACGTTTACCTGCTGGTGGCATGGCTTCTGCCGCTTCCATATTGGCTGCGTAATCCGAAGTGGGGCAATACACTAAAGCGTCTTCACCCGTATCAGCAATCACATGAAACTCTTGTGATCCTGAACCACCGATAGCACCATTGTCTGCTGCCACAGCACGAAACTTCAAACCAAAGCGGTTAAAAATACGTGTGTAAGCATCCACCATGTTTTGATAAGAAACACGTAAGCCTTCCACATCCCTATCAAATGAATACGCATCTTTCATGGTGAATTCACGGCCACGCATTAAACCAAAACGCGGTCTGCGCTCATCACGAAATTTTGTTTGTATATGATAAAAATTAACTGGTAGCTGGCGATAAGATTTGATTTCACTACGTGCCACATCCGTTACCACTTCTTCTGACGTAGGCTGAATCGCAAAATCACGCCCATGTCTGTCTTTAACGCGCATGAGTTCAGGACCCATCTTGTCCCAGCGACCGGTTTCTTGCCACAACTCAGCAGGCTGAACCAAAGGCATTAGCATTTCGATAGCACCTGCTTTATCCATCTCTTGCCGCACTATGCCTTCCACTTTACGGATCACCCGCAAACCCATAGGCATGTAGGTATAAATGCCAGAACCAAGGCGCTTAATCATGCCGGCACGCAGCATGAGTTTATGACTGACGATTTCCGCATCAGAAGGGGCTTCTTTAAGGGTAGAAATAAAAAACTGGGATGCACGCATGAGAATCTAATCTTTTAAAAGAGGAGGGTTATAATCAACTCAATTTTAAAGTATTAGTTGGTCATCCAGCCTGCTGATTGCAATACCGAGTTTTTTATCCTGCCGCGCTGACCTTTTCGGCTTGTCGCCACCAGATAAAAACACGTTTTACCTTGCATGCAGCCGCCGTCTGACCGCAGAAAATTCGAGGTGCATCATGCTAGACCGTGAAGGCTTTCGCCCAAACGTCGGCATTATCTTGTTGAACAGCCAGAACGAAGTCTGGTGGGGCAAACGGGTACGCGAACATTCGTGGCAGTTTCCGCAAGGCGGAATTAAATATGGCGAAACGCCAGAGCAAGCCATGTTCCGCGAATTGGAAGAAGAAGTTGGATTACGTGCTGAGCACGTGAAAATCATAGGCCGCACGCGCGATTGGCTACGTTATGAAGTGCCGGATCATTTCATCAAACGCGAAATCCGCGGCCATTATCGTGGGCAAAAACAAATCTGGTTTTTGTTGCGCATGGTGGGGCGTGACTGTGACATCAACCTGCGTGTTTCCGATCATCCTGAATTCGATGCATGGCGTTGGCATGAGTATTGGGTGCCATTAGATGTGGTGATTGAATTTAAACGCGATGTCTATCTCAAAGCATTACAAGAACTATCGCGCTTTTTAAATCGTCCTCAGAGTGCAAATAATCAGCAACGTAATCGTGATCGTGTTCAACATGGGCATGGCAGTCAAGCACATCAATCAGAAACGAACACCTCTGAACCTAACGGCGCAGAGCTTAACAGCGCTGAACCTAACAACGCTGAGCTTAAGAACTCTCCAGCATCACCCACTGCTACCGCGCAAGACCAACCCGAATCGGAACCTAAATGAGCTTGACGACTTTTTTGCGCCCTATCGCATTATTCATAACCCTCTTTATTTCACTGTCAGCTAGTGCACAAAAAGAAGATGCAGATGGCGGACCAGCAGTCTGGCAAGAATCCACTGTCACTTTACCAGCAGCGCCGACAAAGGAAAATTTACTCGCATTTAATCCAAACGTGAGTGGTACTATGAAATTTGCTATCGATGCAAAATCACTGACGGTAGAAAAAGATGAAGTTGTGCGTTACACCCTCGTCATCACTAGCGCAGCAGGTGCGAGTAATGTGAGCTATGAAGGCATACGTTGCAAGACGATGGAGAAAAAAGCGTACGCTTTTGGTCAGGCTGATGGCAACTGGTCTGTTGCTAAACGCGATGCTTGGGATGCGATTGCAGATGGTCGCGTGAATCGCCAACACATCACACTTGCTCAAGATTTCTTTTGTGATGGATCACGTGTTGCGGGCAAAGCAGAAAACATTATTGAGCGCATACGGCGCAATAGACCGCTTAAATAATGCAAAGAATTTTTTAGCTTGTTTTGTAACTTACAGCAAAACTAAATTATCTCGGTGTATCAATTCTGATTCTTCTACATAACCGAGTATCGCTGCAATTTCAGACGAAGGTTGACGCATAATGCGGCGCGCTTCAGTGCTAGCGTAATTCGACATACCGCGCGCAATTTCTTTACCTTCTTGCGTGACGCAAGTGATTACATCACCACGACCAAATTCACCCACTACTTCCACCACACCAATCGGCAATAAAGACTTACCTTCCATGCTGAGTTTTTGCACTGCACCTGCATCTAAGATCACTTTACCTGCGGTTTTTAAATGATCCGCCATCCATTGTTTGCGTGCAGTCAGACGCGCAGTTTGCGCAATGAGTTGGGAGCCTATCGCTTCACCATTCGCAAGACGGGTTAAGACTTGTTCCTCACGTCCCCAAGCAATCACCGTGTGCGCGCCTGATGCAGCAGCACGTCGTGCAGCTAAAATTTTAGTCAACATACCGCCACTACCAATGCCACTCCCTGCACCACCTGCCATGGCTTCTAATGCAGGATCTCCTGCTTTAGCTTCATGTACAAATTCTGCGCTTGGATTTTTACGTGGATCAGCTGTGTAGAGGCCGCGTTGATCTGTCAAAATAATTAACGCATCAGCTTCAATTAAATTTGCAACCAAAGCACCCAACGTATCGTTGTCACCAAATTTAATTTCATCAGTGACTACGGTGTCATTTTCATTAATGACAGGGATGACGCCAAAGTCTAATAAGGTAAATAGCGTAGAACGTGCATTTAAATATCGTTCGCGATCAGCTAAATCAGCATGGGTTAATAAAACCTGTGCAGTGCGCAGCTGATGCGCACCAAAGCTTGTTTCATAAATTTGCGCCAACCCCATTTGACCTACTGCGGCACAAGCTTGTAATTCATGCACTTCAACCGGTCTTTTTTCAAAGCCTAAACGTTGCATGCCTTCTGCAATTGCACCTGAACTCACTAACACCACTTGCTTACCCATGGCACGCAATTGTGCTATCTGTGCTGCCCACTTAGAAATAGCAGCATGATCGAGACCCTTGCCTTCATTCGTGACAAGGGAAGAACCGACTTTGATGATGAGGCGCTGCGCTTCTTGAATAACAGATCGCATGAAGATCTCAGAAAATATGAGGAGAAAAATTAATCGATTACTTTGAAACGTGGATCATCCAGATCGACTGAAACAATCGCACGCACTTCTTCGACTAAGGTAGATTGATCACGCTGCTCTTGATTGCGTTGTGTAGCGATGAAGTCATAAATCTCTTTAACTAAATCATCACAACCCTCACGGGTTAAGCCCGATATTTCAAACACAGGACCTTTCCAGCCAAAGCGTTTAATAAAATCTTTGACGCGCGCAACGCGTTCTTCTTGCGGCACCATGTCTAATTTGTTCAACACCAACCAACGTGGTTTATCAAACAAAGATTCATCGTATTTTTTTAGCTCCAGCACAATCGCTTTCGCTTCTTTTACTGGATCCACATGATCGAACGGCGCTAAATCAACGAGATGCAATAACAAACTCGTGCGTTGCAGATGCCGTAAAAACTGTACACCCAATCCTGCACCATCTGCTGCACCTTCGATGAGTCCTGGAATGTCTGCAATCACAAAACTTTTTTCATGACTGACACGCACCACACCTAAATTAGGATGCAAAGTCGTAAACGGATAATCCGCAACTTTAGGACGTGCATTTGATACTGCTGCAATGAAAGTGGATTTACCTGCATTCGGCATACCCAACAAACCTACGTCAGCTAATACTTTTAATTCGAGCTTAAGATCGCGACGCTCACCTTCTTTACCATCGGTTTTTTGTCGCGGTGCGCGATTGGTTGAAGACTTAAAGTGTATGTTGCCCCAACCACCTTCACCACCTTTAGCCAGCAAGGCCACTTGATCATGTTCAGTTAAATCGGCAATGATGCCACCATCAACTTGATCGATTACTAAAGTGCCAACTGGCATACGCAAATACACATCATCTGCACCTTTGCCGTAGCAATCTGAACCACGTCCATGTTCACCATGACGACCACGATGAATTTTTGCAAAACGATAATCTACTAAGGTGTTGATATTGCGATCGGCAATGGCAAAGATGCTGCCACCTTTACCGCCATCACCACCATCAGGCCCCCCAAATGGACGAAATTTTTCACGACAAAACGAAGCAACACCATTGCCGCCATCACCAGCAATCACTTCAATTTTTGCTTCGTCGATAAATTTCATAATCTGCCGCCAGAAAGTAAAAAGGCCCTACCTGCGGCAGAGCCTTTCATGCAGGAATGCTGAATGCTTCCTAAGCCGGAACAACCATCACAAAGTGACGCTTAGCTGCACCTTTGATAGCAAACTGCACTTTGCCATCAGTTAAAGCAAATAAAGTGTGATCTTTGCCCATGCCTACATTTTCGCCTGCATGCAATTTTGTGCCGCGTTGACGAACGATGATGCCACCGGCATTGATTGCTTGACCACCATAAACCTTGACGCCTAGTCGTTTCGACTCTGAATCACGGCCATTGCGCGTAGTGCCGCCGCCTTTTTTATGTGCCATTTGCTACTCCTAATTTCCTGATCAGTCTGATCAGTGATTAACCATTGATCGAGACGATTTGCAACTCAGTGTAATTTTGGCGATGGCCTTGACGCTTTTGGTAATGCTTACGACGACGCATCTTGAAAATTTTCACTTTATCGTGACGACCATGCGCCACTACCGTAGCAAGCACCTTAGCACCTTGAACCAGTGGCGCACCAAATTTCATGGTGTCACCCGCACCCACTGCGAGTACTTGATCCAAAGTGATTTCGGAGCCTATGTCTGCCGGTATCTGTTCTACTTTAAGTTTTTCGCCAGCCGCAACTTTATACTGCTTGCCGCCGGTTTTTATGACCGCGTACATGGGAACCTCATCAATTTTTGTGTTTGGAACATATCCCAATGCCAGAGTGGCGATGGGATTTCAACCGTCAGCAGCTAAGACCTCAGCCGTTTCGGGAAAACCTCAAATTATACATAGACTTAGCCCTTAGGTCAAAACTAAACCTCACTATTAAAGCTAGCTTAATAGAGAAGCAGGCGGTGAATGCTCATCGTATAATCGCCCAAGTTTTAAATTTCATGCACGATAACTATAAATAATTGTCAAATTAAAAACTTTACTCGATTTGATTTGAAATAAATCGCTCCTCGTACAAAAACTTTAACTATTAAATAATCTTGCTTCCCTCGTGAACGCCTCAACCACAGCCAGTCAAACCCACCCACTTTCAACAGTCATCGCTGCTGACATGCTTGCCGTTGATGCCACCATCCGTGCACAACTGCATTCTGATGTGCCCTTAGTGAGTCAAATCGCGGATTACATCATCAGCGCTGGCGGTAAACGCATACGCCCTGCTTTGGTTTTGTTGATGGCGAATGCTTGGGGCTATCGTGGAACTGATCATCACAAATTGGCAGCAGTGATTGAATTTATACACACCGCCACCTTGCTCCATGATGATGTGGTTGATGAATCTTCATTACGCCGTGGTCGCGAAACAGCAAATGCACTGTTTGGCAACGCAGCTTCAGTATTAGTAGGTGACTTTGTTTATTCGCGTGCATTTCAAATGATGGTCTCGGTCGACAACATGCGTGTCATGCGCATATTGGCAGATGCCACCAACGTCATTGCAGAAGGTGAAGTACTACAGTTAATTAACATGCATGATCCTGATGTCACGGAAGAACGCTATCTACAAGTCATAAGATCAAAGACAGCAAAATTATTTGAAGCAGCAACTGAATTAGGTAGCTTGATTGCTGGCACAACAGAAGACAACATCAATGCCGCTGCTGAATATGGCAGATCACTCGGTACCGCATTTCAATTGATTGATGATGTATTAGATTACTCAGGCAATGCGCATGACATAGGCAAAAACGTGGGCGATGATCTGCGCGAAGGCAAACCTACCTTACCTCTGATTTATTTACTGCAGCATGGCACCACGCAAGAACGTGAACTAGTACGCAACTGCATAGAACATGGCGATGAAGAACACTTTGATGACATCTTAAATGCCATCACCGGATCAGGCGCATTGGAATACACAAGACTTAAAGCAGAACAAGCAAGCCAACGTGCAATTAGCTGTTTAGATCACCTACCTGAAGGGGTACATAAAACTGCACTCATGCAGTTAGCTAAATTTGCTGTTGAGCGGAATCACTGATTAACCTTCTGCCCTTATTTCACCTTCTTTTAATTTCATACGATCATCATTTATTTAGATCGTTAAACTTGTCAAATGTTGAAGGTTTCAGGCTGTTAAATACAGCAACTACAGGTTGATTCGTATTGAAATACAGCGTCATATCCGTTTTCTCATCCTCCCAAAATCTACGCTCTTGATCCTCGCTTGAAAAGTGAGGAATAATTTTCTTAGTTCGTTTTTTAGATTGCTTATCCATAAAATAACTTTCAAATCTATCTCACTGCTGATCAGAAATCGCTTATGCGCAAAACTTGCCAAATATGCCAGCTAGTATTACCATTTTATTTTCGGTAATACCAAAAAAAGGAAGGTCAATGACTACAACGATTACTCTAAAGGGTCAAATAACTATCCCAAAACAAATTCGGGATGCCTTGGGACTAGTCCCAGGAATGCAATTAGATTTTGCCGTGAATCATGAGGGCGAAGTTGTACTTCAAAAAAAAATCACTAAAAAAAGACAAAAACCAGATCGTTTCTCTGCTGTTCGCGGCAAAGCTGATATCAAATGGCGAACTCAGGACTTAATGGCATTGCTTCGAAATGATATTTAAAGAAGAATGGGATTAAGAATATTTGATTTTATCTATATGCTAGTTGACACAAATGTATTGATTGATGTTTTAGAGAACGATCCAGATTGGTCAGATTGGTCTATTGATCAATTAAGGACACAATCTCAAATTCATAAACTCATCATCAACCCCATCATTTATTCTGAGCTGTCTCTCAGCTTTTCTAAGGTAGAAGCACTCAACGAAGCACTTGAGAAAATGGAGCTTGAGTTACTAGAACTTCCAAGAGCAGCTTTATTTTTAGCAGGAAAGGCTTTCCTACAGTATCGTAGAAAGGGAGGGATGAAAAATAATGTATTGAGTGATTTTTATATTGGAGCACATGCAGCTACCAGTAAACTTCCCCTACTCACTCGAGATGCGAAAAGATACAAAAATTATTTTCCAACGGTAAAATTAATTACACCAAATCATTCATAATTAACTTCAATT
Organism: Bordetella parapertussis; assembly: GCA_945883145.1. Lineage (GTDB taxonomy): Bacteria > Pseudomonadota > Gammaproteobacteria > Burkholderiales > Burkholderiaceae_D > Pernthalerella. The sequence goes on from CAMCXB010000064.1 coordinate 9,473, forward strand.
ATATTGAATTATATTTTGACTTAAATGATTAATTTTTTAAGTAGGTCAATCAATCCGGCATCACAGATCGGTGGAAACTCACGATTTTCCATTCTCCCTGTCTTATTGTAGCAGTCAAAACTAATCGCCCAAACATGACTTGTTGTTGATCATCTAGCGTCACTGACCATTTGTCTGAGCATGCTAATAGCATGACATCGTCAGAAACAGATAGCATTTTTTTATTATCAAGCGACATAGCGAGTGGCTGAAGTTGAGCAAACGCTTGCTCGAAATACTGACGAATACCATTACTACTCGTTATCAGTGTTTTAGTTGATGTTCCGTAAAAAATAGCATCAGCAGCAAACAACTGCATAACCGCAATCACATCACAACGATTCACTGCCGTTACCCAATGAGCAAATAGCTGCTCACCAGCTGCAACCACATCATTAGGTTGTGACGCTTTTTTGAAAACTGAAGGAAATAACTCAGATAAGATTTTTTTCATTACGCCGCATTCACCATGACTAAAAGCAGCATTGTAAACAGACTTATTTGATTCTTATGATTTGATTCTTGTGATTTGATTCTTGTGTAATGCGCAATTAAAAGGAATACGAAATGTAGGTGCGATCAGCGAAGCGTAATCGTACGAAAAAAAACACCAACTTACCCCCGCCTTACTGCACTATTCGTTACACCACCACGTTTACTCTGTAATAAACCTATATTCATCTCTGCCGTGAGATTCGAAGCATAAAACTCTTCTATCATTTGAACAGATGTGCGCGCATTACGAGCAAGGGTGAGTAAATCAATTCCCTTGCCATATAAAAGCCTAAACATAATCGCGGTATGTCGCAAACTATATAAACTTCTCGCTTGCCCTAATTCACCTAGCTTCAATCCAGTTGCTTGTAAAATTTTATTAAAATTCATAGACAACACCACACTCGCTGCATCTCTATCTTCTATGTGCGGTAAAAATAAATAATCTTCTCTATTAACGGCCGCAGTCTTTTCTCGATAACGTAACAAGCTCTGATAAATCCGTACTGCCGGTCGCAAAGTCACTATCTGTGCTTTATGTCGCTTAGTCTCAGGCAAAGTAAGTCGCAAATACAAATGCTCACCGCGCACTATTTCCACATGCTTATGCTGTATGAATTTAAGGTCGGTCGGACGCATAAAACTATTCACCATAAAACCAATCACCCATGCCATTTCCATCGGCACAGATGCGGTTTTAGTAAAAATGCCACCCGCTCTATCTCTATGCGTCCCTGGCTTTTCTTCTTCTGTTAATTTCGCTAAAGACTTTGCCGCGCGTAGTAATCGTAAATACTCATTAGCAGTAAATCCACCACGCGGTTGAGAATCAATTTTAATTTTTGGGAAAGGCGGAATTTTATCGACGAGATTATTCACGAGGGCGAATTTAAAAATCAAGCGTACCGACTGCATATACTGACTAATCGTCACCGTTGAGGCAAGCGAGTCAGACAAACTCTTCACAAACATCGCTAAATCTTTATGGGTAATCGTACGTATATCTTTATCTTGAAAAAACGGATAAATCTTACGCATAAAGCGGCTACGCAAAGATTTAAAGGATTGCAAAGCCAATTCACCTCGCAGCATACGTCCCCGTTCAACCTCTAATGCCTTTTTAGCGATCGCTTCTAAACTAAATTGCAAATCCACACGCTTATTAATAATTCGATCTAAACCTGCGATGTCACTTTCATCCTCTTGATTGTGCTTAACCAGCAATTCCTCATAAAACCGCTTGGCTAATTCTGTCGCCACGCTTTTATCAATCGTGCGCAAACTACGCACATGCATACGACCCGACATAAAACACCGCACCTGCCAAAATCGGCTGCCAGCAATTCGATAGATTTTTAGCTTACTCGGATAACCATGCACCGGAGTTAATGACGCGAGCACAGGCATAGATCGCGCAACACGAGAGGTATAAATCGAATCATTTGCACTGAGCTGTGAAGTCATAACTACTAAAAATCTGTATCAAAGTGGGGTGAAGGAAAGGAGTCGCTCCACCAATAAAGAATTGGTCTAAAAACCATATCCTGCCCTAAAAGTTGACTGAGAGTATGTATCAAGCTGTATCAAACTTTGCTTGTTCGTGACACATAACGTCAATTCGTTCTTTTTTAGCTAGCTTAAGAGTGAAAAATCTTCAAACAGCACTTCTCGTTATAACTGTTTGGAGATTAATCAATGAAAAAGACTCAATTTGCTTTGGCAGCTTTGGCTCTCGTAGCTTCGACCGCAGCTTTTGCTGATGGCTCAACAACTGTATATGGTCGTTTAGACGTATCCGCTTCACGCGTAACTGGTCAAGCAACACAGATGCTGCATAGCAACTGGGATACTTCCGTTATCGGTGTTAAAGGTTCAGACGAACTGACCGGCGGTATGAAAGCTTCTTTTCAATTAGAAGGCGGATTGAATTCAGCAACTGGTGAAGTAGCTAACAGCGGCACATCAGCTGGTCTGTTCAATCGTTTAGCTAATGTTAGCTTGGCTGGTGACTTCGGTTCAACCGGTTTAGGTTTGCAATTCTCACCATTCGTTGGTTCAGCTTTAAACGGTGTTGCTACCGGCAATGAAAGCTTCTACGTAAACATGTTGGTTATGGCTGGCGCAACTGGTCAAACCACCTACACACCTGGTGGAGTTTCAACTCCAACTGGCGGCTTCTTCATTCCTAATGCTGTTTCTTACTCAACTCCAAACATTGGCGGCATCAGCGCAACTGCACTGACCCAGATCGCTAATGGTAGTGATGCAACCAAGCCAACAGCAAGTAAGTATGACGCAGTTGCAGTGAACTATGCAGCTGGTGACTTAAGCGTATCTGGTGGTTATCAAAAGAGTGGTACTGCTGCAACTACAGCCTACACAGTATCAGCTGCTTATAACATGGGCCCAGCACGTATCGCCGGTGGTTACATCACTAGCAATCCAGATGCTGCTGCTTCAGATAGCAC
>CAMCXB010000065.1 GCA_945883145.1 Bordetella parapertussis
TAATAAAGAATTTGTGTCATGCGCATAACACTCATACGCTGGTTGTTGTGGAGTGAGTGGCGCGCGCATCCAGTGCGCTTGTTACTCGCGCTGTGTGCGATTGCATTAGGCATTGCGCTAGGCTTTGGCATACATTTAATTAATTCAGCCGCCTTTAGTGAATTTTCTTCCGCTGCCAGAAGTTTATCGGGTAGCGCAGATCTTCATATACGCGCTAAGACTGCTCACTTTCCAGAATCTCTGTACCTCACGCTTGCTCAAATGCCTGAAGTTGCAGTGGCAAGTCCTGTAGTTGAAATCGAGGCTATCGTCCCTGGAAAATCATCTCCTTTAAAAATTCTAGGTTTAGATAGCTTTCAGGCTGCAAGCATCACACCTGATTTACTGGCCTTACCAGATGAGCGACAACCCTTTGCTGGTTTGATGGCAGATACACTTTTTCTCTCACCTGCTGCGATGCAATGGCTGAATGTAAAAATTGGCGATGATGTTTTGTTGCGATCAAATACGCAGTCTGTTCATCTACGCGTTGCAGGCGTTTTGCAGTTTGCACGGTCTGGGCAACGACTTGCTGTTATGGATATCGCTAGTGCGCAATGGCACTTTGGTAAAGTCGGTCAATTATCTCGTATAGATATCAAGCTAATTCCTGGTGTGGCAGTAGAGAGCTGGACTAAAAGCGCCCTTAACAATTTAGGCTCAACGATGTTAGCTGTGTCAGCCAATGATCAAGAGCAGCGTACAGCAACACTATCCCGTGCTTATCGTGTGAATTTAAATGTATTAGCAATGGTCGCCTTATTTACTGGCGCGTTCTTGGTTTTTTCTACCCAAACTTTATCTGTCTTACGTAGGCGATCGCAATTTGCATTATGTCGTGTCATCGGTATGACGCGCACGCAATTGATGACACAAATTCTGCTTGAAGGATGTGTGATTGGTGTCATAGGCTCACTCTTAGGTTTAGTCTTAGGGTCGTTAATGGCGAGTGCTGCACTGACCTTATTAGGCGGTGATTTAGGTGGTGGTTATTTCCCTGGAGTGCAGCCGCAATTAACATTCGATGCTCTCGCTGCTTTACTTTTCTTAATGGGTGGCGTGATTGTCGCTTTACTAGGCACTCTAGCGCCAGCGCTTGAAGCGACTCGTGCGCATCCCGCTGCTTCATTAAAAGCAGGTGGTGAAGATCAGGCATTGCATTCATTGAATAAACCTTGGTTAGCACTACTAAGCATTGCTCTAGGCGCACTACTCACGCAAGCGCCACCGATCGCAAATTTACCGCTTGCTGCTTATCTCTCTATCGTCTTATTACTTGTAGGATCGATAGCACTGATGCCGCAATTGACTGCCACTGTGTTTAAGCGACTCGCAGGAAAATGGCGCGGTGTGGTCACAGGTCTGGCACTCACACGATTAGCCAATGCACCTAGTCAGGCGTCCATTGCTCTCTCAGGTGTCTTAGTGAGTTTCTCACTGATGGTTGCTATGGCGATTATGGTGGCTAGCTTTAGGCTTTCAGTCGACACATGGTTACAGCAATTACTATCGGCTGATATGTATGTGCGCACTATCAGCGGTGGTGAACAAAGTGTATTGCAAGAACCTGAGCAAGAAAAAATAGCGCATCTAAAAAATATTAGTCGTACTGAAAAAACACGCCATTTTTCGCTCTTGCTTAATTCGAGCAAGCCTGCTGTTGTCGTGATTGCACGCTCCATTAATCAGCAAGCAATTGAAAATAGTTTGCCTTTGATTGAACCATCCTTAGAGAATGTTCAGTATCCGATTTGGATTTCTGAAGCGATGGTGGATTTATATGGCTGGAAAAAAGGACAAGTTGTGCAACTCCCTTTTTCTGGAACATGGCAAGCATTTACAGTTGCAGGTGTATGGCGCGACTATGCAAGACAAACAGGTTCTATACAAATGCGCTTAGATGATTATCAAAAATTAACTGGCGATAAAACGATTAATGATATGTCGTTATGGATAGCCGCCTCCAGTAATGCGGAAGAAGTGCGTCAACAATTACAAACCTTAGCTTTTAGATCTTCTTTAGAGATTGCCGAACCCGATGAAATTCATCAAATCAGTATGAAAATATTTGATCGCAGCTTTGCTATTACCTATGTCTTAGAAGCTGTCGCTATCATTATTGGTTTATTTGGTGTTGCTGCTAGCTTTGCAGCGCAAACTCTGGCACGTGCTAAAGAATTCGGTATGCTGCGTCACTTAGGTGTAACGCGCAAAGAAATTTTATTGTTGTTAGCAGGTGAAGGCGCACTCTTAACGAGTATGGCAATTTTTATAGGATTTTTCTTAGGTCTCTGTATCAGTTTGATTTTGATTTTTATTGTTAATCCACAGTCCTTTCATTGGACTATGCAGTTACATCTGCCTTGGCATTTATTAATGTCGACAGCAAGTATTTTATTTCTGTCTGCTGCACTCACTGCCTTAGTTTCTGGACGTTATGCGGTATCGGGTAGTGCCCTACGTGCAGTGAAGGAGGACTGGTGAAACTGCGATTACAACAATGCGTGTGCTGGCTATTATTTCTTTGTTTATCAGTACCACTCGCATCACAAGCCAAAGAACCTGTATTTACTAAGGTGCTACCGCATCACACATTACGCTTTCCGCAAGATAGAGGTGCGCATCCTGATTTTAGAACTGAGTGGTGGTATGTCACTGGTTGGTTAACGACACCAGATAATCAAACACTAGGTTTTCAGGTAACTTTTTTTCGCTCGGCGACTTTGCATGATAGGGACAACCCTAGTCAATTCGCACCCCAACAATTAATTATTGCGCATGCTGCAATTTCTGATCCTACAAAAGGCAAATTACAGCATGATCAAAAAATTGCACGCGCTTATCCTGGTATTGTTGAAGCGCGTGTAGGTGAGACTAATCTTAAGCTCCATCAATGGCAACTCAAGCGCGAAAATAATGGGTTCTATCAAGTACATATACCAGCCCGTGAGTTTGATTTAACACTGAACTTACAACCCACACAAGCTATGCTGCTGCAAGGTGATCAAGGCTATTCCCGTAAAGGTCCTAAACCTGAGCAAGCTAGTTACTATTACAGTGAACCGCAGCTCGCTGTAAGCGGCAGTCTACAATCTGGCAATAAAAAAATAGCTGTGAATGGACAAGCTTGGTTAGATCATGAATGGTCTAGTACTGTTTTAGATCCACTTGCAGTTGGTTGGGATTGGACAGGTATTAATCTCGATGATGGCTCTGCCTTAATGGCTTTCCGCATCCGTAAAAAAGATGGCGGCATTCTATGGCAACATGCTAGCTTGCGTGATGCACAAGGTAAGCTGACACACTTTGCAGATAAAGAGATACGTTTTACACCGCTACGTACATGGACTTCACCACGTACCCAAGCTCGTTATCCCGTTGCAATGCAATTACAACTAGGAACGAGCACATGGGATCTCATTCCTTTGCAAGAGGATCAAGAACTGGATGCACGACGTTCTACTGGCTCGGTGTATTGGGAAGGTGGCGTACGTGTAGAGCGGAATAAAAAACCAGCTGGACGCGGCTATTTAGAAATGACAGGCTACGTTAAACCACTTAAATTATGACAACAAAAACTGAACGACCTAAAGCTAAAAGCGGATTAAAAACACTAGCAGCATTACTACCTTTTCTCTCGCCTTATAAAAAACAATTTTTCTATGCAACGATTGCCTTAGTCATTGCTGCCGCCTCCACGCTGACTATTCCGTATGGATTTCGTCAGTTAATTGATTTAGGTTTCACTGCTGGCAATCCTGATCATGCTAGTCATGTGAATTATTATTTTCTGGGATTATTTGGTGTGTCTTGTGTGTTAGCCATCTCTACAGCAGCACGTTTTTATACAGTGTCATGGTTAGGTGAGCGTGTGACTGCAGATATACGTAGCGCAGTGTATGCCCATGTGGTTCAACAAAGCCCGCAGTTTTTTGAAACGACACAAAGCGGTGAAGTCCTGTCTCGCTTAACCACTGACACCACATTAATTCAAACCGTGGTTGGCACCAGTATCTCTATGGCTTTACGTAACATACTATTGTTAATTGGTGGTTTGTTGATGATGTTGATCACGAGCGTAAAATTAACTTCTATCATCATCGTGATGCTGCTTGCTGTGCTAGTTCCGATTATTATTTTTGCGCGTCGTGTCAGAAAACTCTCACGCGCTTCACAAGACAGAATTGCTGATGCTTCTGGTTTAGCGGGTGAGATTTTAAATGCTGTAACGATAGTTCAAGCTTATACCCACGAAAAAATTGAAGCACAACGTTTTGGTAGAGCAGTTGAACAAGCTTTTACTACTGCGATTAATCGTATACGCGCCCGTTCTATCTTAACGGTGATGGCCATACTCATGATTTTTGGCGCTATCGTATTTGTACTGTGGCTAGGCGCACATGCTGTGATGGATGGCGGCATGAGTGGAGGTGAGTTGAGTCAGTTTATTTTATATGCAGCGATTGTGACCGGTGCGGTCGGTGCATTATCTGAAGTGATAGGTGATGCACAGCGCGCTGCAGGTGCTAGTGAACGTTTGATGGAGTTGTTAGCAGAACGTTCACCCATTACTTCTCCTTTACATCCAGTCGCTTTACCAGTGTTGGCAAAACAAGGTGCTGCTCTACAAATGCGTGATGTATTTTTTTATTATCCATCACGACCAGATACGTCAGCCTTATCAGCACTATCTCTTGATATCGCTCCTGGCGAAACAATCGCTATCGTGGGTCCTTCGGGTGCGGGTAAGACCACGCTGTTTCAATTACTATTGCGTTTTTATGATCCGCAAGCAGGCAACATTGCTTTAGATGGTGTGAATATCAAAGATTTGGATTTACATACTTTACGTAATGCGATCGGTATCGTGCCGCAAGATACGGTGATTTTTTCTGCGAATGCCATGGAAAATATTCGTTACGGCAAACCAGAAGCGAGCGATGAAGAAGTGATCGCTGCTGCCACCTTAGCTGCAGCGCATGAATTTATTGAACGCTTACCTGAAGGTTATCAATCATTTTTAGGTGAACGCGGTGTGAGGCTCTCAGGTGGTCAGCGTCAACGTATTGCGATTGCACGTGCTTTACTTAAAAATCCTCCCCTACTTTTACTCGATGAAGCGACTAGTGCGCTCGATGCGGAATCTGAACGTTTAGTGCAGCATGCTTTAGAAGCAGCGATGGCAGGCCGAACCACTTTAGTCATTGCGCATCGACTCGCGACTGTGCAACGGGTTGATCGCATTCTTGTGTTGGATCAAGGACGCGTAGTGGAATCGGGCACGCACCACGACTTAGTTGCTCAGAATGGTTTATACGCCAGTCTGGCTGCTTTACAGTTCAATTCATAAATTAATGTTTTCATAACGCCGTTCTGAATGAATCTGAATTAAGGAGCAAGCAGGGTAAAATAGAGGCTTATTTTCTGCTTGATCCCATGCGCCCTTATCTCGACTTTATGCGCCATGTCTATGAACATGGCACCACCAAAACCGATCGTACCGGTACCGGCACACGTTCAGTCTTTGGCTATCAAATGCGGTTTGACTTAGAAGAGGGTTTTCCTCTGGTCACCACAAAAAAACTGCATTTAAAATCCATTATTCATGAGTTGATTTGGTTTTTAGCTGGCTCTACCAATATCAAATATCTGAAAGATAACGGCGTCTCGATCTGGGATGAATGGGCAGATGCGAATGGTGATTTAGGGCCTGTGTATGGATCGCAATGGCGTTCATGGCCAGCACCGGATGGCAGTCATATCGATCAGATTGCGCAACTCGTCGAGCAGATTAAAACTAATCCCGATTCACGACGCTTAATTGTCTCTGCTTGGAATGTGTCCGATATTCCACGCATGAAGCTGCCACCCTGCCATGCATTTTTCCAATTCTATGTCGCGGATGGCAAACTCTCTTGTCAGTTGTATCAGCGCAGTGCAGACATTTTTTTAGGTGTGCCTTTTAACATTGCATCCTACGCACTGCTCACGCATATGATGGCAGAGCAAACAGGTTTATCTGTCGGTGAATTCATTTGGACTGGTGGCGATTGTCATTTGTATTCCAATCATCTAGATCAAGTGCGTGAACAATTATCACGCAGCACTCTGCCACTGCCTAAGTTACATCTCAAACGCAAGCCTGCTTCGATTTTTGATTATCGTTTTGACGATATAGAAATCATAGGCTATGAATCACATGCTGCAATTAAAGCGCCAGTCGCTGTGTAAAGACGAACATCATGTCAGCTAGCTTAACGCTTGTTGTTGCTACCGACCGTAAGGGTGGTATCGGCATTAACAATACCCTGCCTTGGCGTTTACCTGAAGATCTCGCTTTTTTTAAGCGCACGACCAGTGGTCACACCATCATCATGGGTCGTAAAACCTTTGATTCCATAGGTAGACCCTTACCTAATCGCCGTAACATTGTTGTCACACGCAATCCCGATTGGCAGCATGCCGGCGTTGAAGCTGTGCTCTCCCTCGATGAAGCGATTACCCTTGCAGGTGAGGGCGAGTGTTTTGTGATCGGTGGCGCACAAATCTATACCTCTGCCTTGCCACTCGCTCAGCGCTTGATCATTACTGAGATCGATGCTGAGTTCGACTGCGATGCCTATTTCCCTGCCTTTGATAAAAATCAGTGGGTAGCCCACTCGCGTGAAGTCCATCATTCAGAGAGCAACGGCTTTGATTACGCTTTTGCTATCTATCAGCGCAAGTAATTGCTTTTTTAGCTGCAGTTTCTCCCCCACGCTGCCCGCTTATCTGAGAAAATCCCGCATTCGCTTTTCTGACCCTTGCCGTCATCCGGAGAACCCATGAAATTCCGCTTCCCCATCGTTATTATTGATGAAGATTTTCGCTCTGAAAACACTTCAGGTTTAGGCATACGTGCACTCGCTGATGCTATGGAAGAAGAAGGGATGGAAGTGCTGGGTGTAACTAGCTATGTCGACCTATCGCAGTTTGCACAACAACAGTCGCGTGCTTCCGCTTTCATACTCTCAATTGATGATGAAGAATTTGGTGGCGGCTCTCCAGAAGAAACCGAGCACGCATTAAAATCATTACGCGCTTTCGTAGAAGAGATACGCTATAAAAACGCTGATATTCCACTTTATCTTTACGGTGAAACCCGTACCTCACGCCATATTCCAAACGACATTCTGCGTGAACTACATGGCTTCATTCATATGTTTGAAGATACGCCAGAGTTTGTAGCACGCCATATTATTCGTGAAGCACGCGCTTATCTCGATGGTCTATCGCCACCCTTCTTCCGCGCTTTAGTACATTACGCGCAAGATGGTTCTTATTCATGGCATTGCCCTGGTCACTCCGGTGGTGTCGCTTTTTTAAAATCTCCTATCGGGCAAATGTTTCATCAATTTTTTGGTGAAAATATGTTGCGTGCTGATGTGTGTAATGCGGTGGAAGAATTAGGTCAGTTACTTGATCACACCGGTCCTGTTGCTGCTTCAGAGCGCAATGCTGCACGAATCTTTAATGCAGATCATTGTTACTTTGTGACCAACGGCACTTCCACTTCCAACAAAATGGTGTGGCACTCCACCGTTGCACCGGGTGACATCGTGGTAGTGGATCGCAACTGTCATAAGTCAGTGCTGCATTCCATCATTATGTGTGGCGCTATTCCTGTGTTCCTCATGCCTACGCGTAATCACTTAGGCATCATCGGTCCGATTCCCCTCGAAGAATTCAAGATGGAAAACATCATGAAGAAAATCGAGGCCAATCCTTTTGCGCGTGAAGCAAAAAATAAAAAGCCACGCATACTCACCATCACCCAATCAACTTACGACGGTGTGATCTATAACGTAGAAACAATTAAATCGATGTTGGATGGTGAAATCGATACACTGCATTTTGATGAAGCTTGGTTACCGCATGCTAGCTTCCATGATTTTTACAAAGACATGCATGCTATTGGTAAAGACCGACCACGTGCGAAAAAATCCATGATTTTTTCTACACAATCGACTCATAAACTTTTAGCAGGTTTATCGCAAGCTTCACAAATTCTGGTTCATGAATCTGAAACAGTGCAACTCGATCGTGACAGTTTTAATGAAGCGTATCTGATGCATATTTCAACATCACCGCAATACGCCATTATCGCTTCATGCGATATCGCGGCTGCCATGATGGAGCCACCTGGTGGCACGGCGCTAGTAGAAGAAAGTATTTTAGAAGCACTGGATTTTCGTCGCGCCATGAAAAAAGTAGATCAAGAATGGGGCAAAGATTGGTGGTTCCAAGTTTGGGGTCCAGAGAATTTCTGTGAAGAAGGCATAGGTTCACGCGAAGACTGGATGATTAATGGTAAAGACGAGTGGCATGGCTTTGGGAAAATTGAATCGGGCTTTAATATGCTCGATCCTATTAAAGCGACGATTGTTACGCCCGGTCTTTCACTTGATGGTGTGTTTAGCGATACCGGTATTCCTGCTTCTATCGTCACTAAATATTTAGCCGAGCATGGGGTTATTGTTGAGAAGGCTGGTTTGTATTCCTTCTTCATCATGTTCACTATCGGCATTACCAAAGGTCGTTGGAATACACTGCTGACTGCTTTACAGCAGTTTAAAGATGACTATGACAAGAACCAACCTTTGTGGCGCATCTTGCCAGAATTTGCAGTCGCTAATCCGCAATATGAACGTACTGGCTTGCGTGATCTGTGTCAGCAAATTCATACTATGTATCAGTCGCATGATGTCGCACGCTTAACTACAGAAATGTATTTGTCTGACATGCAGCCTGCTATGAAACCATCGGATGCATTTGCAAAAATGGCACATAGAGAAATTGATCGTGTGGCGATTGATGAACTCGAAGGTCGTGTTACCGCCATCTTACTCACGCCTTACCCACCCGGCATTCCATTGTTAATTCCTGGTGAACGTTTTAATAAAACAATTGTTGATTATTTACGTTTTGCACGTGACTTCAATGAGAAATTCCCAGGCTTTGAAACTGATGTGCATGGACTGGTAAAAACTGTAGTCAATGGCGTCAAAGGTTATTACGTGGATTGCGTCAAACAATAAGCGCTAGTGTTGTTAGTATTTTCAGATAATAAAAAAGGGAGACTGCAGTCTCCCTTTTTTATGTTGAACTTAAATTTACGTCTTAGGCAGAGTAACACCGCGTTGTCCTTGATATTTCCCACCTCTATCTTTGTATGAGGTTTCACAAACTTCATCGCTTTCAAAGAACAAGACTTGTGCACATCCCTCACCGGCATAAATTTTTGCAGGCAATGGTGTGGTGTTAGAAAACTCTAAGGTGACATAGCCTTCCCATTCAGGCTCGAATGGCGTGACATTCACAATAATGCCGCAACGCGCATAAGTCGATTTACCCAAACAAATCGTCAACACACTGCGTGGAATACGAAAATACTCAATGGTGCGTGCCAAGGCAAAAGAGTTAGGAGGAATAATGCAGACATCACTCTTCATATCAACGAAAGAATTTTCATCGAAATTTTTAGGATCAACAATGGTGCTGTTGATATTTGTGAAAATTTTAAATTCATCCGCACAGCGTATATCGTAACCATAGGATGAAGTGCCATAGGATACGATTTTATGTCCATTTGCTTCACGTACCTGACCGGGCTCGAAAGGCTCGATCATGCCCGTTTGTTCAGCCATGCGGCGTATCCATTTGTCAGATTTTATAGTCATGTTAGTAAGTCAATGATATTCAAAAATTTAGGTGAAACTTCAAGAAGTCTGCAATTTTACGACAATCTCTCGTTTTTAATCGATCTCATCGTTAACGCTGCATGGCTTCCCACATTTTTTGTAAGCGCTTAGCAGAGACCGGCATCGGTGTTTTTAATTCTTGCGCAAACAGTGACACCCGCAGTTCTTCTAGCATCCAGCGATATTCCTGCATTTTAGGATCACGCGCTGCTGATGTTTTAGCAGCACGTTGCCATAACATCGCTGCTTGCTGCCACTCAGCCATTAACCTTGTATCACGTGCAGGATCAGCTCTCCATTTATCTAATCTGACTTGCATGGCTTTTAAATAACGAGGGAAATGCGCAAGTTGTGTATGCTCTGTCTCTAACACAAAACGTGCTCCGATTAAATGCTGTAACTGCATGTGCATATCAACTTGCACTTGTGGCGCTGATTTAATTGCCTGTAGTTTTTTTGGTAGGCCATGAAACTCTGCCAAAATTTGCCCTACCAATCTGGCGATCTCGTTCACTAATAAATTCAACCGCGCCTTGCCTTCATCGCGTCGTGTATTGAATTCACCTGTATTTTTAGGTAAGGGCTCTTGCAAACATGCACGCGTTAAGCCTGCTTGAATAATTTGATCGCGCAACTCTTCTTGTGATCCCAAAGACATGAACTGCATGCCCATTTGCTGCAAACCAGGGATATTTTTTTCTAGATATTTAAGCTGTTCTTTCAGCTGCAAAGCAAACAAGCGTCGCAAACCTTGCACATGCAAACTAGCTGCTTCACTAGGATCATCAAATACTTCTAGATCACAATGCGTGACACGATCAACTAGCGCAGGATAACCAATTAAGGTTTGTTTACCCTGCTGGATTTCTAATAACTCAGGTAATTCACCAAATGACCAGGTGCTGAGTTGTTGATAGGCGGCGTTGTTGATGACACTACCTGATTGTTTTTTTGTCGCTGATGTCGGCTCAACACTAGTATTTTGCTTAGTTTGATCGTCCTCAGCCTGCTCATGATCTGGTGCAGTTTGTTCTGCTAATTTTTGAAATTGCTCTCTTGCCTGCAAGCCTAATTCGGATTGTAGTTGCGCGAGATTACGTCCCATTTCTAATTGACGCCCATGTTCATCTATCACTTTAAAATTCATGAAATGATGCGCAGGCAATGTCTCAGGTTTGAAATCAGATCTAGCAACTGCAATCGTAGTTTGCTGCCGTATATCAGCAATCAATGCATCGAGTAATTCACCGTGGGCGAATTTCTTAGCTGCTGCAAGTCGATCACAAAATCCTGCTGCGTAATCAGGCAGAGGCACACAATGACGGCGTAATTTTTGTGGCAATGATTTCAGTAATAAGTGCGTTTTTTCTTTTAGCATACCCGGCACTAACCATTCACAGCGTGCTGCTGAAACCTGATTGAGTGTAAACAAAGGAATAGCTAAGGTGACACCATCACGCAATGAGCCCGGTTCGAAATGATAGGTCAATGCCATTTCTAATCCAGCATTACGCATCATCTTAGGAAAGAGATCGGTAGTGACACCGGCTGCTTCATGGCGCATTAAATCTTCACGCTCTAAATACAGTAAGCGTGGATTTTTTGCGCTAGCACTGCGTAGCCATTTTTCAAAATCAACTGCATTATTGATATCAGCAGGTATCGCTTTATCATAAATAGCTGCGATTAATTCTTCATCGACCAACACATCTAAGCGCCGTGATTTATGTTCGAGATGTTCAATCTCACGTATGAGTTTTTGGTTATGCGCAAAAAACGGTGCGCGCGTTTCAAAGTCAGCACCTGCTAAGGCATCACGTATAAAAATTTCACGCGCATGCTCGGCATTGAATTTTCCATAATTCACACGACGCTGACTATAAATTACTAAACCATATAAGGTGGCGCGTTCATACGCAGAGACTTGTCCACTTTTTTTCTCCCAACGCGGCTCGCCCCAAGATTTTTTTAGTAAATGCGCACCTACTTTTTCACACCACTCGGGCTGTATCTGCGCGATATTACGTGCATAGAGTCGTGAGGTATCAACCAGTTCAGCTGCCAATATCCATTTGCCTGCTTTTTTTTGCAAACTAGACCCTGGCCAGATATGAAATTTAATCCCACGCGCACCGAGATAATGTGACTCATCCTCTGCTTTAAAACCGATATTACCTAACAAGCCAGTCAGCAGCGCTAGATGTAATTGTTCATAGGTGGCCGGTGTTTCATTGAGTCGCCAACCTTGTTCACGCACCATGGTGAATAACTGACTATGTACATCGCGCCATTCACGTAAACGTAAATGCGATAAAAATTGTGCGCGACAATGTTCTTGCAATTGACGGTTAGATTTTTTATTGTCTATCGCGTCTTCAAACCAATTCCATATTTTTAAATAACTATAGAATTCAGATTTCTCATCCGAGAATTTTTTATGCGCTTCATCTGCCGCTGCTTGTACTTCAATTGGTCTATCGCGCGGATCTTGTACAGCCAGTGCAGAAGCAATGATGAGCATTTCTGTTAAACACAGATGATCACGACCCGCTAATATCATGCGACCTATGCGTGGATCGAGTGGAAGTTTAGCTAATTCTCTACCT
>CAMCXB010000066.1 GCA_945883145.1 Bordetella parapertussis
GACAAACCAGTCCAATTATTGGCACCAGCCAACCGATGAGTGCGATCCGTGAATTGATCAGCAAAATTGCTGATTCGGATGCCACCGTTCTTATTAATGGTGAATCAGGGACAGGTAAAGAGTTGGTTGCCCAAGCCTTGCATTATCAATCGCGCCGCGCGGATGCGAATTTTGTTCCCTTGAATTGTGCTGCGATTCCTAAAGACTTGATGGAAAGTGAGTTGTTTGGTCATCGCAAAGGCGCGTTTACTGGCGCATTGGCAGACCGAGTAGGGCGTTTTGAATTAGCGCATGGTGGTACTTTATTTTTAGATGAGATTGGTGATCTCTCTTTAGATATGCAAGTCAAACTTCTGCGTGTGTTGCAAGAGCGCGTAGTTGATCCGGTCGGTTCTACACGACCAGTGACAGTCGATGTTCGTGTAGTGGCTGCAACGCACCGTGATTTGGAAGTAGAAATTGCAGCCGGACGTTTTAGAGAAGACTTGTATTACCGTTTGAATGTCTTACCACTCATAACACCACCATTGCGTGATCGACGCGATGATGTACCTTTACTCGCTAAATTTTATGCAGAACGTTTTGCAGGTAAAGGTAAGCCCGTCACCTTTACTTCAGATTTTCTGGAAGCGTTAAAAGCTTATGACTGGCCAGGTAATGTGCGTGAGCTGTCAAATTTAGTTCATCGTTTTTCAGCCCTCTTTGCAGGACAACGTTTAGCACTCAATGCAGTACCTGCTCCAATGTTGCCTAAGGGTTTAAAAGTATTACAAGAAGAACGCCGCGATGCAGAGCCTGAAGCCGATATTTTGCAAATGTTCCCTGCAGAGGAAGAAGCACCCACAGTCGCCTTAGCAGACACACCTTTATTGCAAGATGAAGATAATCATGTAGAAGAAATCATCATGCTTGCTCAAGGCATGGAAGCCTTGCCTCCAGAAGGTATTTCTCTCAAAGAGCGTATGGCAGAAATTGAACGTGGTTTCATTGAACAAGCATTAGAACGTGCGGATGGTAATGTCTCTAAAACTGCGCGTATGTTGAATTTGCAACGCACCACACTGATTGAAAAAATTGATAAATACCGTCTTCGCTCCGCTTGAGCGATGAACTTCATCACTAACAAACTCTATGAACATCGCTAGCTTAATTGGTGTCATTGGCGCCTTAACTCTGATTGCTCTTGCAACCGGTGGTAAATTTTCGCAGTTCATTGATCTACCTGCTGTATTGATCGTGTTTGGTGGCACATTTTTTTGTGTGCTTGCTAAAACAACCATGGAAGAGTTTCGGAGTGTGATGGCAATCACAAAAAGATCTCTCGCAGGGCATTCCGACAAAGTGGAAGATTTGATTGATGAATTAGTTGAAGTAGGACGTGTAGCACGTTACAACGATAGATGGATGGTGGTATTAGAAGATCGTGAGTACAACAACACCTTTATCCAAAAAGCAGTACGTATGTGGGTAGATGGTCTTGAATATTCTGTATTGAAAGACGCCCTCACACGCGAAGTGATGGAAGAAAAACTACGCTTTGATCAGGCGCGTGATTTTTATAGCTTTGCACAAGATTTAGCGCCTGCCATGGGCATGATAGGTACCTTGTTAGGTCTCGTACTCATGATGGGCAATATGAGTGATCCGCGTGCGATTGGACCGGGTATGGCAGTTGCACTGCTTACCACGCTCTACGGCGCTATCTTATCGAATGTAATTTTTAGTCCTATGGTGCAGCGTATCGTAGGGCACGGTAAAAAAGTGCGTTACAACTATGAATTAGTAGTAGCAGGTATGTTGTATCTTCATAAAGGTGGCGATCCTCGTCGTTTGCCTGACTTACTGCTTGGTGGCTTTACAGTCGCTGAAGAAGTAGAGCTGGTTGATCCAGCCACAGCGGCACCAGCACCAGCAACGACGAAATTGACTTCTGAGGATTTGCTTGAACCGACCTTAGCTGCAATGGAAATGAAGTCGGCACCAACTCCTTCGCCTAGCCAATCGAATGAGCGTTGATTGATATGGTACAAAGCCATAAAAAAATCGATATGCAGGATCATGCGCCTGCTTCCTTGTTTGGTGATTTAAGTATGCAAATTGCGGAAGACGATGTGATTCATCGTCGTGGTTCTCCGCCTTGGATTGTTACCTTCGCCGATATGATCACGCTTTTGTTAGCGTTTTATGTATTGATGCTGAGTTTTTCGGACATGAATATCAATCGCTTCAAAGATGTCAGTGGTTCTTTGAACGAATCATTAGGTAATCAAGAAGCATTGCCTATCGTAGAAGCACCTGCAGCTGAAACGCAGTTAGTTGCAGGCCCAGAACCAGTCGCAGTGCCTCTGCCTGAACAACTCGCCAAAGATCTCGGTACCTTACAAAAATCCTTATCTGCGGATTTAATTGGGCAAAAACTCAATGTGCGTGTAGACAATGGAAACATAATTGTTGATTTGCCTAAGCATAGTGGTAACGGTGTGCTCTCTCAAGAGATGTTAGATCTCTATGCAAAAATCGCAGAGATACAATCACAGGTTGAAACTACGGTTGAAGTACGTGAGGGTACCGATTCAGCTGCTAAAATTAATGATGCTGTGCAGCGTTTAGATCAATTGAAAGCAGCATTATCAAAAGAAATTGCGAATGGTGATGCACAAGTTGAACGCGATGGTGAGCGTGTTGTTGTGCGTATGTTAGTGCAAGGTAGTTTTTATTCAGGTAGTGCAGTGTTATCGCCGGATTACTTTCCCTTGTTAATAAAAATCGGTAATACGATTGCCAAAGGCGGTGGTCGGATTACGATTGAAGGTCACACGGATAGCATTCCTGTTTCAGGCAATGATCGCTATCGATCGAATTGGGATTTGTCGGGTGCGCGTGCTGCCTCAGTGGCAGACTTTCTGATTGAACGCGGTGGTGTGCCACGTGAACGTATGGTAGTGCGTGGCATGGCAGACATTAAGCCATTAGCACCGAATGATACGCGTGAGGGTAGAGCAAAAAATCGTCGTATCGAAGTGCTGATTGATGCTTATGGCCCTTAACTTTAGGTTTATGTTCTAGCTTATCTTATTGATTAAGCGCATCAATCAAAAAAAGACATTTCCACCACTGCTAATAGCACTGCAAGTTTAGCAGTGCTATGAACTTCTTCAACTATTGTTGTTTAGTTTCGCTAGGCTTAGAGTAAGTAGGAATATTTTCCTGTGATTCAGTTTTTGTATTTGCTTGTTCACGCGAATATTTTACAAAGTTCGTGTTCTTAGGTTTTTCTTTAGCTACTGGCGCAGCTTCAACAGGTGTGGCAGCAGCGCGTGCTTGTGCTGCTTCGCGTTCACGTTGAATATCACGTTCACGCATAGCTTCACGCTCACGTAAGAGTTCGCGTTCACGTAACGCATCACGTGCTTTTAGCATTTCACGCTCTTTCTGTTCGCGTTCTTTTAATTCACGCTCTTTCAATTCGCGATCACGCCTTGCGTCAGCAGCAGCAACAGCGGCCAGTGCGGCTTCTTGATTGCGTTGCTTTTGTAGATTGGAGAGATTTTCTATATCTTTTTTCAAGCTATCAACATTACCCACTGCCGATTTGACACTATTGAGTTGTTGTGAAAGCTCAAGTACTGCTTTGGATTGTTGCGTCAATAGTGCATCTAATCCAGAGAGTTGTTGATTGAGTTGATCATTAGCAGCCGGTTTTGTCTTATCAGCTGTCTTTGTATCTGATTCAGATTTAGTGCTAGTTTTTACATCTGTTTTTGTAGGCGCTTTGTTTTCCGACTTTGCATCTGCTTTTGTTTCTGGCTTAGTCTCTGCTTTAGACTCTACTTTTGCACCGTTAGCGCCATCCGTTTTTTTCGTAGCTGGTTGAGCTGGATTAGGTACGACAGGTGCTACTTTATTATTTTTTGAAGGATCAAATGAACGCGTTTGATCAGCAACTCTAGCGAGTTTATCTTCAATCGACATTTGCACCGATTGCGTATTGTCTTGTTTTAGACTTAATTCAGCTAAGGTCGCGTTGATATCATCCATAGCTTCAAGACGTGCTTTGAGATCAACTGCACGTTTACCTACAGCGAGTAACATCGCATCCACTTGTTCTACTTTTTCATTGAGTTGCATAGTCATGAAGCTAAAGGCAACAGCAGCACCAACTAATACTGCGCCTGTCAGGGCAAGTACCAATTTAGCTTGAACATTTGCACTACGATTATTTTTTGCGAGAGTGTCTGCAGCTTTAAATAACTGATTGCCTGTAGCGGCAACAGTGGAGGCAGAACGATTTGCTACTTCAGCGGCATCTAATACGATCGCCATCAGCGATTCTAGTTGTTGCGAAGCAGAGCGATTGTTTTCAACTAAGACTTGTACGGCTTGTAATGCTTTAATCGCAGTGTCTTGTGGTACAGCGATGTTAGGACCTTCACCGAGCGCGTGCGGTGTTGCAGCTGCAGGAGCGGGTGAAACGTCGACCGCACTCGCACCATCCACTTGCGGTGGTGGTGGCGCAGCTGTAAAGCCAGCAGGCTGAGATTCTTTTTTTACCGCATCATTCATATCTTGATCCGTTTTCCAAGATTAAGTGCATCAACTTCCAGTTTATCGATCTGGTTATGAATATCAGAAGTTTTGCTACCTACATTTTTTAAGCGTGCTTCTAATCCTAATGACAAAGCCCACGGTGTAGCATCTGCCATCGTAAACAAAGGCTCTTTTTTTACTTGCGCAGCAGCCTGTTGTGGGTCTGCCATACTGGGATCAATACGTTTACCCAGTTCGACAGTTCTACGTTCTCCTGTCTTACTGTCGATGGTGACGTAATGATCTTGTAACGATCGTTGATCCGATGGACCATCTCCATCTTGCATACTACGTTTGTTCGATGGCCCCTCTGCATCCTGCATGTTGCGCGGATTAACAGCACCTTGAACACCAGCCCAAGCGAGTAAATCTTCAACACTATCCGTTCCATACTCAGCATGACCACCAATGGGGCCATCTGCATCATGCATGTGACGTCCATCGATGACACCTTCTGCATCATGCATATTGCGTCCAACACTAGGACCATCAGCATCATGCATATTGCGTCCAACGCTAGGACCATCAGCATCATGCATGTGTCGACCATCTATCACACCTTCTGCATCATGCATTTCACGACGGTCACTAGGACCATCTTGCGCATCATGTAAATGACGCGTATCTGTTGGTCCTTCTTGCTTCGCTTTTTTATTCTTGTTACGGCCTTCCGTTGCGGCTGCTTCTTCATGCGAGCCGGATCGGAATACCTGTGATTCTTCTTTTGACATAGCAGTACCTCAGTTCAATGTCGTCATTATGGGCGCAAATCTTGAAGCGCCTGACGCAGGGAAGCTAAGGGTCTTAGCCAACTATCTTTGGGTACACCAGGACTATTGGCGAATTGCTCTGCTTGCGTACGATCTGCAAACGGACCTGATAACACGACAAACTTGATACCTTGTTTCTGCGTATTCACTGCTGCAATCACACTGCCTGATAATGCGGCATGCTGCGCTCTCCATTCTTGGGCTTCAGCCATAGAGAGTAGCGATACATGCTGCACAAAAAAACTACCTGCTTTAGCACTTTGTACTAACTGCGTCACACCCCGTTCGGAGTTCGCTGTCATAACTGCTTCAGCAGTCTGTCTATCCGATTCTTGTTTACCAGATTTAGCTGGTGTATCTGTTTTGGGTGTTTTTGCACTCAAATCAGATTCAATTTTTGCAACAGGCGCCATCGGCACAACGGTCTCAGAAGAAGGTGCGCTCTTTAGCGGCTTATTTGCTTCTTTGGACTCTGGTTTTACCGGTTCATTTTTGCTCGCCACGTCAGTCTTAACTGATGAATCGGAAGAAGTTGCCGGAACTGTAGTCTCAGGCTTTTTTTCTTCACTTAAGCTGGTTGGCACATTTGCAGGTACAGGCTCTGTAATCGGCAGTGCAGCAGGTGTCGTCAGTGGTACTTGCGATGATTCTGTTGATTCTGGGACGGCTGCTGGCAGGCTAGACTTAGGTAGATAATCAATTAATAACTCCAGCATCCAAGGCGGTAGATTTTCTTTCAGGATGGGAGAGTCGGCTAATCTTGGTAATAGTTTTTGAGGGAACAGCAGCGCAATCACGCCTACCGATACAACCATCAGAAGAACAATGGCGGCTACCCAACGCACAGTCATATTCAGTGTGCGACTGAAGAAAGAGGGGCCCTGCGCTACTTGAAGGTTACCTTCATTGGCAACCGGCTTGGCAGTAGCACCAGCTTTGCTGGCAGATTTTGCGCTTGTGGGTTTGATGTCATTGAGCACGGGCTCAGTTCTGCCTGAACTGTCTTTTCCATTTGCTTTACGCTTATTCGAACTCGGTTTGGTGAATAGCTGTGCTTCTTCACTTTTTTCAATAGCTGGAGCAACTAGTTCATCCAAGGTTTTTTCTTGTTTTAAAAAACCAGTTGCAGCTAACAATTTTTTGACTTCGACTTCCAGACCACGCATGCGTGCTTGTGCGAGTAATACATCACCTTCTTCGCGCGTTGGTTTTTCTAAGGGCCAGCGCAAGAGTCGCTGACCAAAATTTTCTAGTGAGCGTTCGTGTTGTCTGCTACCGCTTTGATCAAGTAAGAGTACGAGCGAGGTGTTCGCGCCGGGGAAATCTTGTATCAGTCTAGCAAGCAGCTGTAATTCGCGAGAATTAATAGCTTTTGCATCATGCGCTATTAATACACGCCGTGGAGCAGGAGAGGATTCTGCATCACGTGCATCAGTGAGTGATAAACCGGAGAGGATTTGGTTAAAACGCTCGAGTAAGGCTTCGGTATTAGCAGGTAAAAATACTTCGATTTGTAAATCGGGCAGTTGGCGTAATTGATTGATGACGATACGACCGTAGTGATCCAACACATCATCACTATCGCTAGAGATGGCGACAGATTGCGAGTTCTCTTGTATGGCACGCATGACATACGCAAAGCGCGTGCGATCAGCCATGCGTAGGAAAATGCCTTCGCTAGCGATGAGTTGATCAGAAAGATTCTGTTCCATTTTCATTAGACGACAGCCTCTTGGGTTTGCAATCTGCCCATGGAGTCAAACTGCAGGGCCTCTGGTACTTTAGGATCGGGTTTCTGCACTGGCGGTGCTCCTGGGGTAATGCTTGCCAGATTGAATACATAAGCGATAACTTGTGCAACCGCATAATATAAGTCTTCTGGCACAGGATGTTCAATTTCAGTGGTGAAGTACAGCGCACGCGCTAATGGAGCAGCTTGGAAAATTTCGATACCGTGTTTTTGTGCTTCTTCACGAATACGTGCTGCGACTTCATCCGTTCCCTTAGCCAATAGTATAGGCGCACTATCACCATTAGGATCGTATGATAAAGCAACCGCAAAGTGTTCTGGGTTAGTGATGACGACATCGGCGTTTTTCACACTGTCTATCATGCGCGCATTTGACATCTCACGCTGTTTACGTCGGATCTGACCTTTAATTTCCGGATTACCCTCTGATTGGCGCATTTCATCTTTGACTTGTTGTTTAGTCATGCGCATTTCTTTCATAAAATGCCAGCGCTGATAGGGCACATCAATCATTGCAATAATCACTAAAGATAGCGTGATTAATAAAGCGGATTTTGCTAGTAGTTCTCCAGAGGCTTGTAGCGCAGGTTCAATTGGCATACGGCCGATGAGATTGAGTGTATCAACATTGTTATTTAAGATTGCAACAACGACACCAGTGACAAGTACAAATTTCAAGATCGCTTTGCCTAATTCCACCCAGGCTTTAGGGCCAAAGATGCGTTTTAATCCGCTGAAAGGATTTAATTTTGATGCTTTCGGCATGACAGCTTGCATAGAAAAATTATAGCCGCCTGTTAGTCCTGTGCTGGTAATGGCGACAACGACGGTGAGAATAAAAATTGGAATGATTAGTACAAACGATTGAAGCAGTTCATCAGCAAATAATGCTGGTAAAAGATTGGATGAAAAAACGATCTTGCGATCGAAATGAAATCCTGCAGCAAAGCGCTCGGCTAATTTAGTCATGAGATAGCCTCCCATGAAAAAAATTAGTCCCACTGCTGAGATTGTCACTGCCGCAGCTGGCAATTCCATAGAGCGAGCAATTTGTCCTTCCTTGCGAGCGTCTAAAAGACGCCGCGAGGTGGGTTCTTCTGTGCGATCTTCTGACGAACTCTCTGACATATTAGTTCACCACTCCCAGCAAATCGCGCACATGCGAAAAGGCCTGCATCCAGACCCATTGCATACGACTGACTATGCTTTCAAGAGAAAAAATCAAAATTAAAAATCCCGCTACGATCGTTGCAGGAAAGCCCACTGAAAAAATATTTAAACTCGGTGCAGCTCGTGTTACCACACCCAAGCCTATGTTGATAAAGAGAAGCGAAACCATCACCGGTAGTGCGATCAGTAAGCCACCTAAAAAAATCATAGAACTCCATGCAATCACTTTTCCAAACGGGACTTGTCCTAATAAAGACTGACCTATGGGTAAGGCACGAAAGCTATCTAATATGATGGAGATTAAAATCACATGACCACCAAAGCTAAGAAAGACCATGGTGGATAAAATCATTAAAAACTGCGCAATGGTGGCAACGTTACCCACATTAGGATCCATCATGCTTGCCATCGAGAGACCCATGGAACCAGCGATCGATTGACCTGCTACGACAATGGCACCAACAGCGACTTGTAACATCAGACCCATTAAAGCACCGATGAATAATTGATTCACAATTTCTAATAAACCTTCGGCCGATACAGGATCAATGATGGGCCAAGTAATGAGGGGATAGATAAAGAAGGTGAGAACCATCGCGATCGCTACGCGTATACGGACGGTGACAGCATCTAAGGAAAACAGCGGAGCTGCCATTAACATGGCGCCTATGCGCATCATAGGCCATAGAAAAGTATAGAAGCGCTCGACGATGTCCGCTGCCAGTAAATTCATGGGGGTCGTCTCATTGCTTCTGATGTCAGGAGAACAGCACAGGGATGCGCTTGAAGATATCTTTGGTGTAGTCAACCATCACGGTTAATTGCCAAGCACCGAATAAAGATAAAGCTAAACCCATTGCGACGAGTTTGGGAATAAAAGATAGCGTAGCTTCATTGATAGATGTTGCTGCTTGAATCACACCAATGAATAAGCCGACTGCAAGTGCAACCACTAGCATGGGTGCGGACACTAACATCACAGTCCAGAGTGCATTGCGGCCCAGATCAATAACAGTTGCGGGTTCCATAATTTTCTTTCTCAGTTAGGGCATCGCAAAGCTAGATGCGAGTGAACCCATTAACATGCTCCATCCATCGACGAGGACGAACAGCATTAATTTAAAAGGCATAGAAATCATCATCGGTGAGAGCATCATCATACCCATGGACATCAGTACGCTAGATACAATCAGATCGATAACAACAAAGGGGATATAAATTAAAAAGCCTATCGTGAAAGCACTTTTCAGTTCTGAGGTCATGAACGCAGGTACCAGTGTTGTGAAGGGTACGGATTCAGGTCCTTGTAATTCTGTTTTGCTACGTGCAATCTCCATAAACATAGAGATATCTTCTTCACGTGTTTGCGCCATCATAAAGCCACGTATCGGCTCTTCCGCTGCGGCTAAGGCTTGCTCGAACGGCATGTTTTGATTCATGAAGGGTAGGATGGCATTGTTATACACATCACTAAACACTGGCTGCATGATAAACAGTGTGAGGAATAATGATAGCCCTACTAAAACTTGATTCGGTGGTGTTTGGCCGGTACCTAGTGCTTGACGCAAAATAGACATCACGATGATGATGCGTACAAACGAAGTCATCATCAACAACATTGACGGCAACAGCGTCAATACAGTCATCAAGCCCAATAATTGCAGCGTTAAGCTATACGATTGCGTACCGCCTTTGGCAGTCACGACATTCATGATTGGTAAGCCTTGGGCGTACGCAAACAATGGTGCCATCAGCAGAAGGACGATGAACAGGCGGCGTAACATGTTTAGCTCCCGCTCTTATCTTGTGCGCCATGCTTGGCAGATTTCAACATATCAGCAAAACGTTTCGCTAAAGGTGGAATAGCGGAGACTTCTTCATTCGATGTTAACGGTAAGTTCATCTGTTCTTCTGGAACAGTGAAGCTTGCCAGTGTCGTCATTTGTTGTGCTGTTAGACCAATTAAAATTTCTTGATCGCGCACACGCACTAAAATTAATTTTTGACGAGGACCAGTAGAAAATGTTTCCAACAGGCGTATGCGACGTTGCGCAATACCGAGCAGGTTACCGCTTTGCATTTTCTTCATCAGAAACAGCACTGCGCCTAGTAGAGCAAGGACGATGGCAAAACTAAACGCAAAGGATAACCAGTTGGTCATGATGGTCTCAGTTAAACAGTTCTCATACGTTCGCTGGCAGGCACAACGCGGGTTAGTCTGATGCCGTAGCGATCATTGACTAATACCACTTCGCCTTGTGCGACAACGGTGTTGTTGACTAACAGATCGAGTGGCTCACCAGCGATACGATCAAGTTCAACTACGCTACCTTGTGTTAAACGCAGTAGGTCACGAATTTTCATTTGTGTGCGGCCGACTTCTACCGTAATCGATACGGAGATGTTTTGCAGCACATCGGGATTAATGTGACTAGACAATTTAGCATTGCCATCATCATCTAGTTCGTTATCTTGTTCTGTGGTCATGTCAGTCATGATGCGTCCTGAGTCTGTTTAAATAGTTTCGGGGTTAATCGAACGATCAATACGAAGCGCTACTTGTGGTCCAGCCATGCCGACTTGTCCTTGGAAAGAGGGTAAGCCACCGACAAGAACTGAAGCCAATTCTGGTTTGTTGAAGAATAGCAGGTCGCCTTCCTTCAGTGATTTTACTTTGGAATAGTCTGCAGTAATTTGACCGAGCAGTACTTGAATCTCTAACTCAGCATCACCCACTGCAGCGCTTAATTCTTTGCGCCATTTTTGATCGGATTCTTCGCTGCCATCGGCTTGTACACGGTTACGCAGTAAGTCACGTAAAGGTTTTAATGCAGAGTAGGGATAGACCAGATCAACAAAACCTTTTACGCCGCCATTACCTTCGGTATCAAAGCGCGACATGATTACTAAATCATTTTCATCTGCGATTTGCGCAAATTGCGGATTGATTTCCGAACCTACGTGTTCTAAATCAATTTGTAGCAATGGTGCCCATGCTTCTTTTAAAGAGCGGAAGAAGACGTCGATAATGATTTTAATCACACGTGATTCAGTTGGTGTGAACATGCGGCCTGGTGGTAACCAGTTAGCAGGTAAAGCTTCACCATTTTTTGAATCTGTACGGCGACGTGGTGCGCCAGGCATACCTGCACCAGTACCACCAAAAAAATTGTCGAGAGCAGAAAACACCACCGTTGGTTCAATCACTGCGAGTGAAAAACCACGTAAAGGATTGATACGAATCGTGTTAACGGAAAGTGGTGGACGTAGATCACGTAGATAATCACCAAAGCGCACGATTTGTGCACGCGATGGCGTGATACGTGGGCTAGTACGTAATATTTCCATCAAGCCTAAGCGGAACAAACGCACGAAGCGCTCGTTAATCATTTCGAGAGCAGAAGTGTTAACACCGAGTGTGCTGTCTTCACTTGCTAGATCGTGTTTTTTTACACGAGTAGTGAGATTAAAGCCTGTGTCAACAGCGATAGAACCGTCGTCTATGCCTTCAGCAAGCGCCGCCAGTTCTTCCGGTGATAGCAGGTTACTTTGTTCAGCCATGGCCGCGCTCGATTGAATGTTAGTTAGGTTAAATGCTTATTGCACGACGAATTCAGTAAAGCTGACTTCTTCAACACCGCCAAAGCCTTCATATTTTTCCAGCAGCGAGTTGATAGTCAAGCGCAGATTTTCAGCTAACGCTTTACGGAAATCAGCCTGATTGATATCGGCTTCTGTATTCAGACGCATTACGTCTAGCATAGCAGCTCGGATAGGCAATTCATGTGTTTTGATGTTCTTGATTACGCGATCATCATAATGGGTCATGATCGTGACTTGCACCTGCATCACTTTACGTGAGCCGGTCAAATTGGAGAGCAGTGGTTTTTCCAATGTGTAGTAATTGTATTTCCAGCGCTGGTTATCCGGATCATTCGCTACCAGTTCTTTGGTGGGTGGTTCGGCACCTGGTTTAGCGTGACTATCAGCAG
>CAMCXB010000067.1 GCA_945883145.1 Bordetella parapertussis
TTGATAACGGCACCTTGAAATTCAATCGCAATGACACGATTAGTTTAGATAAAGTTATTAGCGGAACTGGCCAAGTCATACAAGACGGTAATGGCACCGGCATCTTAAGGCTAACCAAGGACAATACCTACACAGGTCAGACCACGATCCCGAGTGGCACCTTAATCGTCGGTGATGGATTAGGCAACGGATCGATAGCAACGACGAGCAGTATCGTTGATAACGGCACTTTGAAATTCAATCGTAACGATGCGATTACGCTAGCTAAGGAAATCAGCGGAACCGGACAAGTGATACAAGACGGTAATGGCACTGGTGTCTTAACCCTCACAGCGAATAGCACCTATACCGGCAACACTACAATTTCTAGCGGCACCTTAATCGTTGGTGATGGTGCAGGTAACGGATCGATCGCAACAACCAATGCCATCGTTGATAACGGCACTTTGAAGTTCAATCGTAATGACACGATTAGCTTAGATAAAGTGATTAGCGGAACTGGTCAAGTCATTCAAGATGGTAATGGCACTGGTATCTTAACGCTTACAAAAGATAATACCTACACTGGTCAGACTACGATCACGAGTGGTACCTTAATCGTCGGTGATGGTGCAGCTAACGGATCGATCTCAACGACGAGTGCCATCGTTGATAACGGCACTTTGATTATTAATAGAACTGGCAATGTGAGTTTGCTAGCCCAAATTAGTGGCGTGGGAAATGTAACGCAGTTTGGTAATGGTAATTTAACTTTACTCGCTAATAATACTTATACGGGTAATACCACCATATCAAGTGGTAGCTTGAACGTAGGCGACGGCGGCACAAACGGATCGATATTTAGCAGTCGTAATATTGTTAACAATGCCAATCTCTCGTTTAATCGTAGTGATGCGATAGAGTTTGCTGGAAACTTAAGCGGTTTTTCAGCCTTAGCTAATCTAAATCAAAATGGGTCAGGAACTTTAACGTTATCGAATAATGGCTCTAGTTATTTAGGTGGTATATCACTCAATAATGGCACTGTTCAAGTCAATGCTGTTTTAGCACTTGGCCCGACTACGAATGTTAGTACGGGAATGATTTCCTTTAATGGCGGCGAACTGAAATTTGCTGATGGAATCACGACTGATTATTCTTTACGCTTCTCTAGTGTGGCCAATCAAACTTTTAATATTGATACTGGTAATCAATCACTAAGCTTGGCTGGTAATTTAGATAGTAACGGTGGTGTCTTAACAAAATCTGGTAATGGCACATTGACCTTGACCGGCAATACCACCTACACAGGTTTAACCACGATTGATGGCGGTAAGTTAGTTGTCGGTGATGGCGGTTCAAATGGTGCGCTTGGTAATACGAGCGGTATTGTGAACAATGGTGAACTCAGTTTCAATCTCAATACTACTGTTAATTTAGATAAAGAAATTAGCGGTAATGGTTCCTTTACCCAGCAGGGTAACGGTACAGTTGTTTTAACAAAAAATAATACGTATAGCGGCGTTACAACTATCAGCAACGGTACTTTGGTAGTGGGTAATGGTACTGCTGAGGGCTCTTTAGGTAATACCAGCAATATTGTTAATAACGGTAGCTTGGCATTTAATCTGAACGCTACTGTAAATTTAGATAAAGTTATTAGCGGCAATGGATCATTGACCCAACAGGGTAGTGGTAGTTTAAATTTAACAGCTAACAATAACTATTCAGGTGTAACAACGATTAATGGCGGTAGTGTAGTTATTGGTGATGGTGGTTCAAATGGATCCATTGCAAATACAGCTAATGTAGTTAATAACGGTAATCTAAGCTTTAATCGCGCAGATGAAGTTGTGTTTGATAAAGCAATTAGTGGGTCAGGTAGTTTTGAGCAGCAGGGTAATGGCACCTTAATTTTATCTACTAATAATTCTTATGGTGGCACAACAACAATTAGCAATGGTACTTTGGTCGTTGGTAATGGCGGCAATACTGGCTCACTGGGATCAACAACAGGTGTCGTGAATAATGGAAGCTTAGTATTTAAGCGTGCTAATGAATACGCGTTCAGTAATATTATTAGTGGTAATGGCAGCCTAGACCAACAAGGTAATGGAAGTCTAACTCTGAGTGCAGCGAATACTTATGCCGGTGTGACGAACGTCAGTAGTGGTGAATTAATTGTTACTAATGCTGCAGCGCTAGGTGATGTAGTCGGAGGCACGGTAGTAAATGGTGGTTCACTCGTTGTCAGTGGTGGCATAGCTCTCGCCAATGAAGCTATCACATTGAATGGAACAGGCAGCAATGCTGCTGGCGCATTAGCAAGCCGAGCAGGATCGAATACTGTAACAGGAGCAGTAACCTTAAGTGGTAATGCATCAATTAATGCGGCTTCAAATGCAGGTTTGAATATCACTGGCGCTATTAACGGTAATAAAGAACTCGCAGCTTCTGGCGGTGGTAACTTTAGTTTTACAAAAATTGGTAATGCAACTGCAGTTGCCGGTATCAATATCACCGCTGCTGCAGCGGTAGGATTTACTGATGAAGTGACAAGTACTGAAAATATTTCAGTTGTTGCAAATAGTAGTGTCAGCTTGAATGGCACGATGACAGCCACTGGCAGTATGGTCAGATTTGATACAGCGGGTACAGTGACGCAAACGAATAGCGGTAATATCGTCGCGGATCGATTAGCTTTAAAAGGTAGTGGTGGTAACCATACATTAACTGCTGTCACAAATAATGTAAGTACGCTTGCAGCTGATACGGGATCATTCGCTTATGTGAATGCCGGTAATTTGACGATAGGTGTAGTCAATCCAGAAGGTGTTAATGCCACTGGTCCAGTATCGATTACTACCTTAAGCGGTAATTTGGTAGTCAGTGAAAATATTATTACGACTGATAATTCAGCGAATGCCGTCATGTTAAATGCAGGCATTAATAGCATTGCTGGTAATGCTAGTGGTGGCGATATCGTGTTGAATGGTGCTGCTATTACAGTTGGCTCTGGTGGAAGAGCAAGTTTCTATACTGGTAGTGTGGCAGGAACGACAGCACTTGCAGCCTCTTTAGGTGCTTCAACCGGAAGCTTCCGTTATAACAGCGATGAAACAACAACAAATTTCACATTAAATATTACGACGGGTAGCTTCATTATTTATCGTGAACAACCTACCGTAAGCTTGACTGCTTCAGATGCACGTAAAATGTATGACAGACAAGCGTGGACTGGTGGTGCAGGTTATACCTGTAACACTTGTTTGAATGGCGATAGTTTTTATACAATGACCGATTACAGTGGCACCTCACAAGGCGCGATTAATGTCGGTTACTACGCGATTACACCGGATGGAAATGTAATGTCGCGTCTTGGTTATGCAATTGGAGCGTTGACATCTGGCACACTGTTCATAACACCGGAGTTTGATGCGGGTACTGCAGGTAAGGTTAATAAAGATGACAGTGCAGGTAAGTCCGATAAATCTTTAAATCCAGGATTATTATTTGTAAAAGTTGATAGAAACCTGCAGCCTATAGAACCAGTGGCTGAAGTTGCCTCCAATGCCGCTATGATTCAAGACTTAAAAATTCTGTTGGTGAATGGCGGTTTAAAAGAAGAAAAAGTACCGTTTATTTCTAGCTCTAAAAAAATCAGTAGACGCTAAGCGATAGTCTTTTCTTTATCTGAAGGTTTTTAGCGCTACAAATCGACTCATACACCAATGAGCATCTTATGTTTTGCTAAAATAATAACAATACTAATGTTATTAAATTAAAAACAAACCTAGCTTCACTCATAGCATCTGATCTACACCTCAAAAGTTAATAGCGTCTAAAGCATTCCCTCAAGCCTCAACAATCTTAATACTAGAGCGTGCAGACGCCAAGTTAAGATCAATCAAATTACTAGTGGTAATCCATAAAATATTAGGCTAGAGTATTTCATTATTGTAGTGATCAACGTTATCAACGGCATAAACACGCTATGTCTTTATGAATAGGTGTTAGATCATTAAAGCGCGGTGCTAAACATACATAAAAAAATGAAACTGCTATCTGTCCTCCTTCGCGTCATCCTCTGGTTTCTCATTTCTCTGTCCTTTGCGCTTACTCTATTTTTTACTGGAATAGGTGTGTGGCAGCTTGCTGATCAAAAAGCTGTGATGGATTTAGTTGGTGTTGAAGATGTACCTGCTGCTTCAAGATTGCCGCAGTTTTTTGATGCACTCGATATAAAGAGTAAATCAGCTAGCGGTTTCATACCGGATGAACGATTACAGCGTGCAGCAGAAAAAATTACGATTTGCATGAATCAAACAACAGAGCGCATTGCTGAATCACGCGGTTTGCCTACTTTTATGATTGTTCCTCATGACAGTTTGCATTGGCAGCGAGTCATCGCATTTTCTTCACAAGGCAAGCCCGACAAATATCTCAACAACATGGCTGATTTTATTTGTGCAGCACTAAAAAATCCGAAATCAGTGGACCATATCGATAAATTAGGTATGGATGAGTTTGTTGCTGAGTCCTTACACTATATGCAAACTAGTCCAGTAGAAGGGCAGTCAGGTTCAGCTGATTTACTAAGTACAATCAAAACAGAAATCACTCTAGTCTTACGGTCCATTGTTAGCAATCCTCTCATCGTCTTAACCGTTGCAGCTGCTTCCTTATTAATACTCTTAGTGTTTTATCTTTTGTTGCGTGTGACAGCCTTAAGCGGGAAAATGCAATCAAGTGATAGATCTAAGCGCTATGACTTGAGTTCAAAAAAACAAAAAAAACGAGCTGAGCCTAGCTTAGAACAACGTGCATTACCTAAAGAATCAGAGCTTGAAGAGAAGGGCTTGTATGTTGCCGCTGCTGAGGTGCAAACTGATGTTGAGCCTAAAGTCATTCAACTCACTGTGGCGAATTCAACCCAAGAGGAACGCACCGCAATTGCGAACTTTACTTTTTATAATGCCGATGGTGTTGAAGTCGGTTTGCAAGATAGTGGGAAATTCTTAGTGCCCGCAAAAGGCGTTGTTACCGTGCGCACTGAAGTGCCAGAAAATGATGGAACATGGGTCAAATGGCGTAGTGAAATTACGCCTCTATGATGCGCTCTCAATTAATTATAAAAAAATCGAATTCAATCTAAGATGACTACAGATAATAAACAATTTTCATTAGAAGCATTCGAGAGTGCAGCTTATTCCCGCCGTCATGAAGAAGCTGCTCAG
Organism: Bordetella parapertussis; assembly: GCA_945883145.1. Lineage (GTDB taxonomy): Bacteria > Pseudomonadota > Gammaproteobacteria > Burkholderiales > Burkholderiaceae_D > Pernthalerella. The sequence continues at coordinate 5,217 of CAMCXB010000067.1, forward strand.
AGTTTGGTAGTGTTACTTGATTCACTCAATCGTAATTATGGCTCTTTAAGAGAGCAGTTTTCCGCAAAAATTTCTGCTCTGATGGACAGTGCTGAACTTGATACGCACATCTTAACGCGTATTACCGCAGCAATAACTTGCTTGTTTTCTGATCCAGAATTTCATTTATCCGATCAAGGCTATGGCCACATGATTTCTTGGCAGCGCTGGCTGTCGTCAATTTTTGCAGCTAGTCCGTTTAGAAATACTGATCACATCATACGTTTACTCAACTTAGAAGGTATAGGCTCAGATCAGCTTAAATTAGATGATAGATCGCTGTTGAAATTCTGTATGTTGTATTCACCTGAATCAGAAATTCCTATCGATTTAAATGCCATGTGGGAGTACAACAAGCAATTAACTGCTTGCTTAGCGTTCGTGCTCATGTCACCACGATTTTTAGCAACGCCTGCTGCACATGGTAAGCGTGAAGTGATTTTGAAATGGCTGCCACCACGCTTAGATGAAGTCAGTGATTTAAGTTTTCTGCCTATAGGCATATTGCATGATGTTTACATGCATTGTAGTTATGCTGACTTACCAGGCCGGCATGACATTAAAGCACCAATTAATCGGCTAATCAGAAAAAAATTAGCGCAATTAAATATCAACGATGTCGATGTCAATGATGGACCACGTAAGTTAGTCAATAACAAACCAGTGATGATGGTGGTGTTGGAATGGTTCTCTGCTGAGCATTCAATTTATCGCACCCATTCATTGTCCTTAGAAGGCGCGCGTGAGAAATTTCATTTAATCGGAGTAGGTGATCCCAGCACGGTTGATGCAACCGGTCGTGCTGTGTTTGATGAATTCATAGAAATTCAAGCAGGTGACGCACTAGGTGGTACAGCAAAGGTCAGAGAAGCTGCGCTCGCGCATTTGCCATCGGTGTTGTATTTGCCTAGCGTGGGTATGTTTCCTCTCACGCTCTTTGTGACTAACTTGCGTGTCGCACCAATTCAATTAGTGGCACTCGGTCATCCTGCGACTACCCGTTCCGAGTTTGTAGATTTTGTCGTGGTTGAAGAAGACTATGTCGGTGATCCGGCTTGTTTTTCTGAAAAACTACTCATGTTACCTAAGAATGGCATGCCATATCGACCCTCTGCAGCATTTAAAGAAACCAATCCAGTTATACGTGGCAAGCCAGAGCAGATATCAATCGCGATTGCATCTTCGCTCATGAAATTGAATCCCACTTTTTTAGCAGCTTGTAAAGCGATTTCTGAACGTGCATCACTACCCATACAATTTCATTTCTTGTTAGGCTTTGGTCAGGGCTTTGTTTTTATGCAGGCTAAAAACCTGATTAAATTATATTTGCCTGATGCCATGATTTATCCTCATCAGCCTTATGCAGAATACATGGGTATTATTTCGCGCTGCGATATGTATATCAATCCTTTCCCATTTGGGAATACCAACGGCATCATTGATATGACCCATCATGGCTTAGTCGGTGTCTGTAAAACTGGTCCTGAAGTGTTTGAGCATATTGATGAAGGTTTATTTAAGCGTATGGATTTGCCAGACAATCTCATCGCAAAAACGGTGGATGAATATGTGACTGCAGCCGTTGAGCTCGCAGAAAATCATGCCAGACGCATAGGCTTGCGTAGTCAATTAATCAAAACAGAAGCGCTGAATAAAATTTTCAAAGGTGATGCTAAAGCCTTTGGTAAGCAACTCAGCTTACTCATAAAGGGATCACCGAAAGCCTCGGATAAAACAAAAAATAAAACATCATCTAAAACAAAATCGTCATCAGAATGATGCAGTATGAATGAGCCTACTGCATTGACTAGATTGACTGCGCAACAACTGCTAGGTCTTTATGCAAGTGGTGCGCTTTCTCCAGTTGAGGTAACAAGTGCAGTCTTAGCAAGAATCGCAGCACTTGATGGCAGCCTCAATGCATTTTGTTTGGTTGATGAAGCAGCTGCTTTGCACAGCGCACAGATAAGTGAACAACGTTGGTTAAACCATCATCATAATCACACACCAGTTGGTGCTTTAGAAGGTGTGCCCGTCTCGATTAAAGATTTAGTCTTAACTAAAGGTTGGCCTACCTTGCGTGGTAGTGCTGCTATCGATACCCATCAAGTTTGGGAAGTCGATGCGCCTGTCACGCAGCGATTACGTGAAGCAGGTGCTGTTCTATTTGGTAAAACCAATACACCTGAATTCGGCTGTAAGGGTGTGACTAACTCTCCGCGCACTGGTATCACTCGTAACCCTTGGAATTTGAATCGCACTGCAGGCGGATCTTCTGGCGGTACTGCAGCAGCTGTTGCAGCAGGCATGGGGCCATGTGCAATTGGTACTGATGGAGCGGGTAGTGTACGTATACCCGCAGCATTTTGTGGCAATGTCGGTTTCAAACCGAGTTTTGGTAGAGTGCCTGCTTATCCTTTATCGCCATTCGGTTCCGTTGCGCATTTAGGTCCACACACCATGAGTGTGGTGGATGCTGCTTTGATGATGAATGTGATGGCATTGCCAGATGCGCGTGATTGGACTTCGTTGCCGTATGAGCCTATAGATTATTTATCGTCTCTACATGAAGGTGTAAAAGGTTTGCGCATTGCGTATTCACCTAGCCTAGGATATGCCCAAGTCGATGCTGAGGTTGCTGCTGCAGTTCGTAACGCGGTTGAGATACTTGCGGACATGGGAGCTCATGTAGAGGAGTGTGATCTTGGTTTTTCTGATCCTCTCGATATCATTACTGGTCTATGGTTTGCGGGAGCCTGGCAGATCTGGTCTACGCTAACTGAGGAACAACAAGCGCTTACCGATCCAGATTTTCGTGCACAGGCTGAATTAGGTTCTCGATTAAGTACGACTGATATCCATCAATTAAATCAACGCAGAGGGCAGTTGGGCTCACACATGCGTCAATTCATGCAAGGCTATGATTTAATCGCGACACCAACAGTAGCAGTGCCAGCATTCGAAGCCATGCCAGCAGGGCATGAAGTCATGAATGCAGAGACTATGTTGGGTTGGACACCGTTTACCTATCCCTTTAATTTGACACAACAACCTGCGATTACGGTGCCTTGTGGATTAACCAAGGATGGTTTACCAATAGGTCTGCAGCTAGTAGGACCTATGTTTAGTGATGCACTAGTATTGCGTGCTGCCAGAGCATTTGAAGAACAGCATCCTGTGCTGCGACCGACAATGTGAATTGTTGAATGGTTTTAAGTGAAGAGCTAGCTTTCACATAAACATATCAAATTAACGCATTAAATTAACGCATTAAATCAAGTCTCCCACCCGACGCAAGGTCTCTGCGCCACTCTCTGTTATCAATAGTTCTCTTGCAAGTAAATCCGCTATTTCAGTTGGTGTCTCAGGAGCTAATTTTTGTAAAATAGGTATTGCTCTTGCAACTAGAAATTCTTTTTGTCTATTTCGATTACATATTATTTGAATAGTTAAATAGGCCTTAAGAAATTCAACATTCTCAATATTATTTGCTTTTACAGCTAAACGATTAATCGTTGAATTACCTTTGTAGTGTAAGCGCGTGACATTTTCAATACTATACTGATGTTTTCCTTCATGGTTAATATCAATATTTAAATTTTCTATAGTCTTTATAAATTCTTGAATAGGTTCAATGAAATGATCGCTATCGATAATATTAATACTAAGCTTTAGTTCTGTTAGTGATTGATTCGATAACAGAGCGTCAGCAATATGTTTGATACCTTGAACAAGAATGAGATTTTTACTAAGGTCAAGTCTAGAGAGTGAAGTATTAAATTTTAAACCTTCAGAGATAGCGATTGTACTTTCATTTTTAATATAATTATCACAAAACTGAATTTCTTGAAGTGTAGAGTTAAATTTTATAATTGTGGAGATGATAGAGCCATCCGCATCTGAAATAGAATTTCTAGAAAGATCTAACTTTCGAAGAGTATGGTTAAATTTTAATGCTTCAGAAATAAGCTTAGCGCCATCATCAGTTATAGAATTACATGAAAGCGATAGCTCTGTTAAATACGAATTCAATTTTAAGATTTCTGCAATCACAATAGCCATATCATCATTGATATTACTCTCTGATATATCCAGTGTTTTTAGAACCTTATTATTTACCAAAGCCTGAGCTATCGCTTTGAATCCCATCTGATTGAATCTTGATGTATCAAATGTCAGGCTAGTCAGTGTCGTATTATTTTCTAATATTTTTACGAGATCTAACGCTGCTTCATCTTTGAATCTAGTCCTACAAAACGTAAGATTGGTAAGAGTTGGATTGCTGGATAAATAATCTGAGATGATTCTTGCGCCTTCATCACCTAGTCGTCCCCATTTAAGATTGAGTAATGCACTACCATGCTCATGATTTTTTAGCTGATTTTTTATATAGATATAAACATGTCGGTATTTCTCCTGAGTTTGCTCTTCGCTTGTTAGATTGATGCTTGATGGTCTTGTAGGTGCAGGAATTCGGTTCATGATCTTTGATAGAGAAAATAGTAAGAGTCTCAGCAACAAATGAATGATGCAAGTTCCTTAACAACTCATTTCCATCATCACAAATGCATTAAGCCCTTATCACTTATTAAGAACAAAGAGAATAAATCGATATTTAATGCTTTAAAGATCTAAATATGTAGAGTGTAGAAGTAGTGCAAATGATTCGATAGAACAATAAAAAAGCGGACCATCAGGATCCGCTTTTTTATCGTTCTATAAGTTTGCTACATAAATTAAGAGTGTAAGTTTTAAACCATGTTACCTATTCTTCGTAATGTAGCACCATCATATTCTGTTGTTAATAATTTCTCTGAAATTAGATTTGCAATTTCTGTTGGTGTTTCTGGCGCTAATACTTTTAAAACAGAGGTGGCTTTTGCAGTAAGTAATTCTTTCTCTTGATTTCGGTTTTCAAATGACTTTATATATTGCTCTACCGCTTCTAAAGCCTGATTTTTATCGAAGTCGTTAACACTAATTCTGGGTAAGGTTGTCGTAATATTTAGTGAATCGCGTAACGTAGTTAAAGCAATTGGAGAAATGTCTACCATATTTAGCCCGAGTTCAGTTAGCGTTGTATTTTTTTGAATAATTGCTGCGAGTGCTTTTGCGTCTTCAAATTCGATTGACGTGTTACCAAGATTACATTCAGTAAGTGAAGTATTGTTAATAAGTGCTTCTCCAAATGATAGTAAAGGGCTGTCAATGCTTGATACTCCTCCTAAATCAAGACTTTTTAGTGATGTGTTATTGACTAAGGCTGCTGCGATTGAATTTGTGCCTGCTTCACCTGGTCCAGTCGACCAGAGATTAAGTTTTTTTAGTGATGTATTTACAAGCAACGACTCAGCAAGTGCTGTTGCACCTTCAGTAAAGATTATATTTCCTGAAAGTTCGAGTTCCTCTAGTGAAGTATTATTTTCTAATGCTGCCGCAAGTGCCTTAGCGCCTGTTGTACCAATGTGGTTATCGGACAGAAACAGTTTTTTCAAAGTTGTGTTGACATGTAAAGTCTCTGCCAATGCCAATGCTCCTGGATCACCCAAAGAATTACACCCAAGAGCAAGTATTTCTACTGATGTATTGTCTATCAATGCTGCAGCTAGTTGCTTTGAGTCAAACTCACTAATTTCTTCATAGGTAATTCTAATTTTATTTATTGAGTTATCCTGAATTTTTGTAATATATTCTTCCATACCTCGGTGGTGGAATGTGTCGAATGTTGAATTGCGATTGTTTAAATTTAATGAGTTCATTGATTTAAATATAAAAAAGTGAAAGAAGTATAGGAACGAACCAAACTCTTTAGTTCTTTTCAGTGAAAAAATTTAATGACTTTTAAGCAAAGATGAGTTGATCGGAAAAAGAACTTTTAATCGATGATTGATAACTTGCTCGATGAATAAAGTTTTTTTTAGCTGTAGAATTTTTTTTAATGGGCCATTAGACTAAGTCACCTAGTTGGCGTAATGTGGCGGCATCATATTCAGTGATGAGTAGTTTCTGAGCAATGAGGTTAGCAATTTCTGTTGGTAGTTCAGGCGCTAACAAACAAAAGGAAATTGTCCCTTTATGCTCTAGTACTCCTTTTTGTTGATTTCTTTCGTTAAATAAATCCGTTGATTTCCAGTGGGTCATCAAGCTATTTCTCGATTTATTTGAGTAGGTCTTAAGTGATGTTAGCGTTATATTTTTTTGAAATATTTCAATTAGATTATCGAGATTATGCTTGTTAATTTTGTTATTTCTGAGATCGAGGCTAGTTAGTCTAGTATTAATTTGTAAATATTTCGCCACCGACTTAGCTCCATCATCGTCAATTGCATTCCAGCTTAGGTTAATTCTCTCTAGCGATGTATTGTTAGTCAATGCTGCAGCAATTGTCTGAGCGCCTAGATTACTGATGTTGTTATTCGTAAGGCTAAGATTTTTTAATTTCGAATTATTGACTAATGATGCTGCAATTGCTTGTGCGCCTAGATTGCCGATATTGTTATTCGTAAGACTGAGTTTTTTTAGGGTGGAATTATTATGTAATGCTGCTGCAATTGACTGTGCGCCTAATTCATAGATCTTGTTTTTATCAAGACTGAGTTTGTCTAAAGCGGTATTGTTAACTAATGCACTTGCTAGCGCCTGTGCTCCTAGATCTTCAATATTGTTATCTCTAAGATTGAGTTCTTCCAACGATGAATTATTGATTAATGATGCTGCAAGTGCCTGCGCTCCTTGATTTTCAATATTGTTATAGGTCAGATTTAATATTTTTAACGAAGTATTGT
>CAMCXB010000068.1 GCA_945883145.1 Bordetella parapertussis
GTTCTGCAAAAAGTTGAATCGCTTCTGGTGTATAACCACGACGACGTATGCCCACAATAGTAGGCATACGTGGATCATCCCAACCATCGACTATGTTTTCTTCAACGAGTTGTAAGAGTTTGCGTTTACTTGTAATTGCATAAGTCAGATTGAGTCGTGCAAATTCATATTGATGCGGTAAAGGTTTTTTGAAAAAACCACCTTCTGTTAAACGTTCCAGTATCCATTCATAAAAAGGTCTATGATCTTGAAACTCTAAAGTGCAAAATGAATGCGTAATATTTTCTAATGCATCAGAGATAGGATGCGTATAGTCATACATGGGATAAATACACCACTTATCACCAGTGCGATGATGATGTGCATGACGAATACGGTAAATCGCAGGATCACGCATATTCATATTCGGTGATGCCATATCAATTTTTGCACGTACGATATGTTCGCCATCTTTATATTCCCCGGCTTTCATACGTCTAAACAATGCAAGAGATTCTTCAGCAGGTCTATCTCTAAAGGGTGAGTTTTTGCCGGGCTCACTAAAACTGCCACGATTAGCCGCCATATCGTCGGCACTTTGACTATCTACATAAGCATGACCTGCAGTGATTAACCATTCAGCCATTTGATACAGTTGATCAAAATAATCGCTCGCATAATGCAGATGCGCCACGCCATCATGCTGCCAGTCATAACCTAGCCATTGCACACTATCGATAATGGTGTCGACATATTCTTGGTCTTCCTTGGTAGGATTGGTGTCATCAAAACGTAAATGACAGCGTCCTGCATAATCGCGTGCTAAGCCGAAATTTAGGCAGATTGATTTAGCGTGACCGATATGCAGATAACCGTTAGGCTCTGGTGGAAAGCGTGTGATTACCGTTGGTAAGGCCTTGCCCTGTGCATCAGATTGATGTGCATATTTTGCACTAGCATTATCGTGATCAATAATGCCGCGCAAAAAATTGGAAGGAACGGTACTGTTGTTTGATTGGTTGTCGTTACTCATAACCCTAGGTTTGTAACAAGAAGAATAAGACAGCATTCTACCGTAGCGGGTAATTTTGATAGAACTGCGTGCGACTTGGCTTGGGTAGCAAGTGTGAGGAGAAGTTATGTGGGTGTATCCGAAAATAATTGCACATCGTGGTGGTGGCTCGCTTGCTCCAGAAAATACACTGGCTGCTTTGCGCTGTGGATTAGCGTATGGTTTTCATGCGGTTGAATTTGATGTGATGGCTTTAGATAATGGTGATTGCGTCTTAATGCACGACAGCCTATGTGGTCGTACCGTGCAAGCAGAAGGAGCAGTGACACAATTTTCAGCAGCGCAGTTGGCAAGCATGGATGCGGGTAGTTGGTTTAGTCCAGCGTTTGCCGGTGAGCCCGTGCCGGATTTTGCAACGGCGATTGCGTTTTGTCTGCAACATGGCATATGGATGAATGCTGAGATCAAGCCTGCACTTGGTAAGGAAGCAGAAACAGGTCGTTTTGTAGCGCAGATTTGTGCGAGCTTGCCGACCGGTACGGTGCTGTTATCTTCTTTTTCACGTGTGGCTTTGCAGTCTGCGATGGCAGTGGCACCAGATGTTCCTCGCGCGCTTTTAGTTGAAAAAGTCCCAACAGATTGGCGTGAGCAATTGCAGTTATTAGATGCGCATGCGCTGCATGTAAATGCTGCCCATCTCACACAAGAACAAGCCCATGCTATAAAAAATACAGGCTTGGGTTTGTTTTGTTATACCGTCAATGATCCAGCAGAAGCACAGCGCTTGTTTGCTATGGGCGTGGATGCTTTTTGCACCGATCGTATCGACATCATTCCTGCAGATTTTGGTGTGCAATCTAGCTAAGGTTGATTTTTCGACAATACATCTGGCTATGTGGCTAGCTTGCTATCAGTCTATCTAGGGGCTTCACGTATAATCAGCGGTTTGATAATGCGCTTGCATGCACTAATAAAATTCCCATGAACTCGTCCGATATACGCGAAAAATTCCTCAGTTTTTTTGAGTCCAAAGCCCATACCGTCGTGCGCTCTTCCAGTCTGGTTCCAGGCAATGATCCGACCTTGTTATTTACAAATTCGGGCATGGTGCAATTCAAAGATGTGTTTTTAGGTGCAGATAAACGTGCTTATGTGCGTGCTGCATCTGTGCAGCGTTGTTTGCGCGCAGGTGGTAAGCATAACGATCTTGAAAATGTAGGTTACACCGCGCGCCATCATACGTTTTTTGAAATGTTGGGCAACTGGTCTTTTGGTGATTACTTCAAACGTGATTCATTGAAATGGGCATTTGAATTACTCACCAAAGTCTATGGACTGCCTGCAGAAAAATTATGGGCAACCGTGTATCACACCGATGATGAAGCCTATGACATTTTGGTCAATGAAATTGGTTTGCCTGCAGAGCGCGTGATTCGGATTGGCGATAACAAAGGCGCACCTTATGCTTCCGATAATTTTTGGCAGATGGCTGACACCGGTCCGTGTGGGCCTTGTACAGAAATTTTTTACGATCACGGTCCTGACGTATGGGGCGGTCCTCCAGGAAGTGCCGAGCAAGATGGCGACAGATATATAGAAATCTGGAATAACGTCTTCATGCAGTTTGATAGACAAATCGATCCTAAGACAGGCGAAGCAGTACTTGCGCCATTGCCTGCACCGTGTGTCGATACCGGTATGGGTTTGGAGCGTTTAGCTGCAATTTTGCAGCATGTGCATAGTAATTATGAGATTGATTCTTTTAAGCGTTTAATTCAAGCAGCAGCAAGAGAAACGGGTGCAACAGATCTTGAGAATAATTCGTTGAAAGTGATTGCAGATCATATTCGTGCTTGCGCGTTTTTAGTAACAGATGGTGTGATTCCTGGTAGTGAAGGTCGTGCTTATGTATTGCGTCGCATTATTCGTCGCGCTCTTCGTCATGGTAATAAGTTAGGTCAGAAACGTCCTTTCTTTTATAAGTTAGTGCCTGATTTAGTAAAAGAACTGGGCGTGGCTTATCCGGAATTGAATGAAGCGGCAGAGCGTGTTGCAGGCGTATTAAAACAAGAAGAAGAACGCTTTGGTGAGACGCTAGAAAATGGTATGAAAATTCTTGAAGCTGCGTTAGCAAAAGATCCTGCGCATTTAGATGGCAAAACAGCTTTTACTCTCTATGACACCTATGGCTTCCCACTTGATCTCACAGCAGATATTTGTCGTGAACGTGATGTGACCTTAGACGAAGCAGGCTTTCAGGTCGCGATGGAAAAACAAAAAAATACAGCGCGTGCAGCAGGTAAATTTGAAATGGCTGCAGGTATTGAATATAGCGGACCTAAGACAAAATTTGTTGGATATGAAACGCTTGCTGAGCAGGCAAAAATTATTGCACTGTATGTGAATGGTAGTGCAGTTGATACAGTAGCTGCAGGTCAAGATGCCATCGTCGTGTTGGATCACACGCCTTTTTATGCAGAGTCCGGCGGTCAAGCAGGAGATGCGGGCGTGCTTGAAATAGCGAATGCAAGTTTTGAAGTATTCGACACACAAAAAATTCAAGCTGATGTATTTGGACATCACGGCAAATTACACAATGGCGGCTTGCGCGTTGGTGATAGCGTGTCTGCAAAAGTAGATCATCAACGTCGTATTGCGACTATGCGTAATCACTCCGCAACGCATCTCATGCATAAAGCACTACGTACGGTGTTGGGTGGACATGTCACGCAAAAAGGCTCTTTAGTGGATGCAGATAAAACGCGTTTTGACTTCAGTCATAACGCACCTGTGTCAGCGGATGAAATGCGTCGTATCGAAGCATTAGTCAATCATGAAGTGTTAGAAAATGCAGCAACTAGTGCAGAGTTGATGGCCTATGATGATGCAATCAAACATGGTGCCATGGCTTTGTTTGGTGAAAAATATGGTGATCAAGTGCGTGTATTAGGCATAGGCACTTCTCGTGAATTATGTGGTGGTACCCATGTCACACGCACTGGTGATATTGGACTATTTAAGATCGTATCCGAAGGCGGCGTCGCTGCAGGTATACGTAGAATTGAAGCTGTCACTGGCGCGAATGCACTCACACTGGTTCAATCACTGGCATCGCGCGTGAATGAAACTGCATCTGTATTAAAAGTGCAGCCAGAAGAAATCACACAGCGCATACAACAAATTCAAGAGCAAGTAAAAACGCTGGAAAAAGATCTCGCTGCGATGAAATCTAAAATGGCATCAGGGCAGGGAGATGAATTGTTATCACAGGCAGTTGATATCAAAGGCTTAAAAGTATTAGCCGTGATGCTGCCCGATGCAGATGCCAGTACATTACGTGTTGTGATGGACAAAATGAAAGACCAACTTAAGTCTGCAGCGATTGTTTTAGCCGCTGTGAATGAAGGTAAAGTGAGTTTGATTGCAGGTGTAACCGCCGATGCAACCAACAAAGTCAAAGCCGGTGAGTTGGTGAATTTTGTAGCGCAGCAGGTGGGTGGTAAAGGCGGTGGTAGAGCGGATATGGTGCAAGCAGGTGGCACTGAGCCACAAGGTTTGCCGGCTGCTCTAGCAGGCGTGCAAGCTTGGGTGGGCGAACGTCTATAACTGTATGCAAGAGTATCGATTTTGTCCGCTCTGTGCAGCACCCTTAATTTTTCGTGCTGATGCTGATATCAATACAGATGGCGACAAAATCCGACTGGCTTGTCCCACAGGTCATTGGACACATTGGGATAATCCCCTTCCTGTATTAGCAGCATTAGTTGAGATAGAAGGGCGTGTTCTGTTGGCACGCAACGTGGCGTGGCCTGAGAAAAATTTTGCGCTGATTACTGGTTTCATGGAACGTGGAGAAACACCTGAACAAGGCATAGCACGTGAGTTAAAAGAAGAAACTAACTTACATGCAGAGTCTGTTGAGTTAATTGGTGTGTATGAATTTATTCGTAAAAACGAATTAATCATTGCCTATCATGTACGTGCTGTTGGTGAGATACAGTTATCACCTGAGCTAGTTGAATATAAGTTGGTAGCTCCTGAAAGATTAAAACCTTGGCGCGCTGGTACAGGTTATGCGATGGCAGACTGGATGCGAGCACGTGGTTTGTCGGTTGAATTTATAGATTGGGGCGCGCAGCGCCCCGATGAATGAGAAGAATAAAATGAGAAGCAAAAATAAGCAGCAAACATTTACAGCAAAAATAAGCAGCTAATAAAGGAAGTAAACAAAGGAAGCAGTATGGAATTTCAAAAAGACTTAGATGCGCGGGGTTTGAAATGCCCGCTACCTATATTGAAAGCAAAGAAAGCGCTGTCCGACATGAGTAGCGGCGATATTTTGCGTGTGCTGGCGACTGATCCAGGTTCGGTTCGAGATTTTCAGGCCTTCGCTCGTCAGACAGGCAATGATTTACTTGAGCATAGTCAAGCAGAACTGGAATTTACCTTTTTTATGCGGCGTAAATAACTCACTGCACTACTAATAAGTTCGCATGTTTGAGGTTGTTTCTAGCACGGCCTCTTATTTTTTCGGCAAATAATAGAACGATCGTGCCGAAATTTTGCACGCTTTTGTAATCTCTTTTATAATTCCGTTTACGTTAACGTCAATCTTATCCTCAGGGGTCATCCATGAAAGTCCTGGTTCCAGTTAAACGCGTTGTTGATTACAACGTCAAGGTACGCGTGAAATCCGATGGTAGCGGTGTTGATATCGCTAATGTCAAGATGTCTATGAATCCCTTTGATGAAATTGCTGTTGAAGAGGCAATGCGTTTAAAAGAAGCCGGTAAAGTGTCTGAAGTGGTGGCGGTATCTTGTGGTGTCACGCAATGTCAGGAAACGTTGCGGACTGCGATGGCAATTGGTGCGGATCGTGCACTCTTAGTTGAAACAGAAGTTGAGTTGCAGCCCTTGGCAGTAGCAAAATTAATCAAAGCTTTAGTCGATAAAGAACAACCACAACTCATCATCTTAGGTAAGCAAGCGATTGATGATGATTGCAATCAAACTGGTCAAATGTTGGCAGCGTTGTTGGATTGGCCGCAAGCGACATTCGCATCTAAAGTGGTGATCGAAGGCGGTAAGGCAATCGTTACACGTGAAGTCGATGGCGGTTTAGAAACCTTATCACTCACTATGCCAGCGATAATCACCACAGATTTACGCCTGAATGAACCACGTTATGTCACCTTGCCTAACATCATGAAGGCGAAGAAAAAACAACTCGATATTTTGAAGCCTGATGAATTAGGTATCGATGTAGCGCCACGATTAAAAATAATAAAAGTTAGTGAGCCAGCGAAACGTGCTGCTGGTGTGATGGTGCCAGATGTCGCAACACTGGTAACTAAACTTAAAACTGAAGCTAAAGTCATCTGACATTTAAGGAAATAATATGTCCGCACTCGTCATCGCTGAACACGATAATGTTTCATTAAAAGGTAGTACGCTCAACACCATTACCGCTGCAATCCAATGTGGTGGAGAGGTACATGTATTAGTAGCAGGACATGATTGTCAGGCTGCCGCACAAGCTGCTACACAAGTTGCTGGTGTAACTAAAGTACTGGTTGCTGATGCAGCGCATTTTGCTCATGGTTTAGCGGAGAATGCAGCGTCTCAAGCGCTAGCAATCGCTAACAATTACAGCCACATACTCGCACCAGCTACCGCGTTTGGAAAAAATATTCTTCCACGCGTTGCAGCTAAATTAGATGTAGGACAAATTTCTGAAATCACTAAAGTAGATAGTCCTGATACGTTCGAGCGTCCTATCTATGCAGGCAATGCAATCGCAACAGTGCAATCTACTGATGCTATTAAAGTCATCACAGTGCGCACTACAGGTTTTGATGCAGCAGGTGCAGGCGGTAGTGCTGCGATAGAAAATATCACTGCAGTTGCTGATTCTGGAAAATCTGCGTTTGTATCACGTGAAATTGCGAAGTCGGATCGTCCTGAATTAACAGCTGCAAAAGTTATTGTTTCCGGTGGTCGTGGATTGGGCTCTGGTGAGAATTTTAAAATTCTTGAACCTTTGGCAGACAAGCTCGGAGCAGCAATGGGTGCGTCACGTGCTGCAGTGGATGCAGGTTATGTACCTAACGATTGGCAAGTCGGACAAACAGGAAAAATTGTGGCGCCGAATTTATATATTGCAGTCGGTATCTCTGGTGCGATTCAACATCTCGCAGGTATGAAAGATTCAAAAACCATAGTCGCGATTAATAAAGATCCTGAGGCACCGATTTTTAGTGTGGCGGATTATGGTTTGGTCGGTGATTTATTTGAAGCCGTACCCGCAATGGTCAAAGAACTAGGTTAAAGATTTTTCGTACACAACAATATTATTTCATCGTTATCTTCAGGAGACTATATGAGCTATCAAGCGCCGCTTAAAGACATGTTATTTGTCATGAATGAATTGGCGGGTCTTGATGCGCTGAGTAATTTGCCTGGTATGGAAGAAGCGAATGCTGAATTAGCTGAAGCCATACTCGAAGAAAATGCAAAATTTTGTTCTGAAGTTGTGGCGCCGTTAAATTGGGCAGGTGATCAACAACCTAGCAGTTGGCATGATGGAGTGGTGACAACTACCAAAGGTTTTAAAGAAGCATTTAAAGCATTTGGTGAAAGTGGATGGCAAGGTGTGCAACATCCACAAGAGTTTGGTGGTCAGGGATTACCTAAGTTGTTTGCAACGCCTTGCATAGAGATGCTGAACTCTGCCAATCTTTCTTTTGCATTATGTCCTTTGCTAACAGATGGTGCGATCGAAGCATTGATGACAGCTGGTTCAGAAGAACAAAAAAATATTTATCTGGAAAATCTCATTTCCGGCAAATGGACAGGCACCATGAATCTGACTGAACCACAAGCAGGTTCAGACTTAGCGCTAGTGCGATCACGTGCAGTTCCTGAGGCTGATGGCACATATAAAATTTTCGGCACTAAGATTTACATCACCTTTGGTGAGCATGATATGGCTGAAAATATCGTGCACTTAGTGTTGGCACGTACACCGGGTGCGCCTGAAGGTGTGAAAGGAATTTCACTCTTTGTGGTGCCTAAGTTCTTGGTCAACAAAGATGGTTCACTGGGTGATCGCAATGATGTGCATTGCGTCTCTATAGAACATAAGCTAGGTATTAAAGCCAGTCCTACTGCTGTCTTGCAGTTTGGTGATCATGGTGGTGCGTTAGGTACTTTAGTTGGTGAAGAAAATCGCGGTCTTGAATACATGTTCATCATGATGAACGCTGCGCGATTTGCGGTTGGTATGCAAGGTATAGCAGTTGCAGAACGTGCTTATCAAAAAGCAGTGCAGTACGCAAAGGATCGTGTGCAGTCGCGTGATCTAGCCGGTTCAGCTGGTCCTGTCTCTATCATTCATCATCCTGATGTACGTCGTATGTTGATGTCTATGCGTGCACAAATTGAAGCTTCACGTGCACTCTCTTATGTCACTGCGTCAGCGTTTGATGCAGCTCATCATCATGCAGATGAAGCAACGCGAAAAGCGAATCATGCTTTTTATGAATACATGGTGCCTGTTGTGAAAGGTTGGTCGACTGAGTTGTCCCTCGATGTCACATCGACTGGCGTACAAGTACATGGTGGCATGGGTTTCATAGAAGAGACAGGTGCGGCTCAGTATTATCGTGATGCGCGTATTTTGACTATCTACGAAGGCACGACGGCTATTCAAGCTAATGATTTAGTCGGTCGTAAAACGGTGAGAGATGGTGGTGCATTTGCACTCTCCTTGATTGCTCAAGTCAGACAAACAGAAAAAGAATGTGCGCAATCTGGTCACGATGATTTAATTAAAATCAGTCAAAAACTTGCTGCTGCAAGTACGGCTTTAGAAGCTGTTATTCAATTTATAGCGGCAAATATGAAGTCAGATATCAAAGGTGTGTTTGCAGGCAGTGTGCCTTATCTGAAATTAGCTGGTATTGTTTTTGGTGGTTGGCAAATGGCACGAGCTGCTGCCATCGCACAAACTAAGTTGCAAGCAAAAGCAGGCGATGCAGATTTTTATCAAGCAAAAATTACGACAGCACGATTCTTTGCGGATTATTTTTTATCGCAAGCCGATTCTTATCGTGCTGCTATTGTGGAAGGTAGTGCAAGTATCTTGGCTTTACCCGAAGAACAATTTTAATTTTCGCAGTTAACCTACGGCTGTTCAGCCGTAGGATCCACCCGTCAGAATAATGTCAAAGCCACGCGCTATCGTTATAAGTAGTAGCGTTGTACTGTAAGCGAGGTTACTTACCATCAGGACAGCGATGATCCAACTGCTGTTAGATGCTTGATCTGACTCTGGGTTGTGTAGCGCATCCCATTTTTCATCCGGCATAAGGCCTATCATGAAGGCGGCAATGCATGCGATGAGTACGGAAAAAATCAAAGGCGCTGTATTTAACAACAAAAGACGATCCGGATACGCCAACAATAATCCCGCAGTCACGAAAAACAGCAGCGCATGTAGCCAAGCCCAACGATCTTTAATGCCGTATATATAAAAACGATGCAGACCTGCTCCGCCTGCAATCAAGGCCAAAGCAGCAGCAAAAGTCTTATTTTTATGTAAATTATTCATGATTCAATCTATCCTGAGAAATAGGCAGTAAGTATTTTCATAAAGCTAATATTTCGCTTTATTTCGTTTATAAAGTGCTGTGAGTCTGCACTAGAGACAGATTGTCTGCAAACTAGGGGCTTATCAGCTTGTCGCTAAGGCCTTTAACAAGCTATAATCTCGGTCTTTTTCGGTCACCGAATCCCCTTTTTGTCGAGAATATTATGGTCGTAATTCGTTTATCCCGTGGCGGCGCAAAGAAGCGTCCTTTTTATAACATCGTTGCAACTGACTCACGTAGCCGTCGTGATGGTCGTTTTATCGAGCGTATCGGCTTCTATAACCCAGTTGCATCTGGCAAGGAAGAGTCATTCCGTATTGCTGAAGATCGTTTAGCTCACTGGCAAGGCGTGGGTGCACAGTTGTCCCCAACCGTTGCTCGTTTAGTTCATCAAGCTGGTAAGAAGGCAGCCTGATTTTGCCTCCTGCTGAGATTGCGGGATCAACTCCCGATGATCTGGTGTTGGTGGCATATGTATCAGGAGCCTACGGCTTAAAAGGTTGGGTCAGACTCAAGACTTATTCAAATGAAGCTAGCGCGCTGTTGTATGCGAAATGCTGGTGGTTAGATAAGCCTGAGTTACATGATGTAGAAGTATTAGCAGTTCGCACACAGGGTGAAGATGTGGTGGCCCAGATTATGGGAATCGCCGATCGTGAAGCCGCAGAAAATTGTCGTGGTGTGACTGTGCAAATAAGGCGTGCGCATTTTCCGCCTTTAGAAGATAACGAGTTTTATTGGGTCGATTTAATTGGCCACGCTGTAGTTAATTTGCGTGGTGAGTTATTAGGTAATGTGATCGGTTTAATCGACAACGGTGCGCATCCTATCTTGCGCGTTGCAGATGCGGTTGCAGTGGATGCTAAAAAACCCGAAGAAATATTAATACCTTTCGTTGATCACTTTGTACCTAGCGTCGATCAATCAGAAAAAAAGATTACTGTAGATTGGGAGCGTGATTACTAGCTCCAGTCTGGTGGGGAGGAAAGAGCATGCAGTTTGACGTGATTACGCTCTTTCCAGAGATGTTTACTGCGCTAACGCAGTCGGGAATAACCCGACGCGCATTCGAGCAAGCTAAGTGTAAATTATCGATGTGGAATCCACGTGATTTTACGAACGATAAGCATAAAACAGTAGATGACAGACCGTATGGTGGTGGTCCGGGTATGGTGATGATGTCAGCACCACTCGAAGCAGCGATAAATGCTGCGAAGGCTAACCAACAGACAGGAGCTAAGCAAGCACATGTCATCTATCTCTCACCACAAGGTGCACCATTAACGCATGCAAAAG
Organism: Bordetella parapertussis; assembly: GCA_945883145.1. Taxonomy (GTDB): domain Bacteria; phylum Pseudomonadota; class Gammaproteobacteria; order Burkholderiales; family Burkholderiaceae_D; genus Pernthalerella. The sequence continues at coordinate 10,939 of CAMCXB010000068.1, forward strand.
TCATGCAGTTAGCTAGCTTGCCGAGTTTGGTGATGTTATGTGGCAGATATGAAGCGATTGATCAGCGTGTATTAGATCGCTGTGTAGATGAAGAAATTAGTCTAGGTGATTTTGTTTTGTCGGGTGGAGAAATACCGGCGATGGCTTTAATGGATGCCATTATCCGACAATTGCCTGGCGTGTTGAATGATGTTTCTTCTGCGGTTGAAGATAGTTTTGTGAGTGGTTTGTTAGATTGCCCCCATTTCACAAGACCAGAAGTCTATGAAGGTGTAGCTGTTCCTGCTGTACTGTTAAGTGGTAATCACGCTGACATAGCAACATGGCGGCGTGAACAAGCCTTACTGGCAACGCGCGCAAAGCGGCCTGATTTGATAGAACAAGCAAGACAAGAAGGACAGTTAAGTAAAGTAGACGAAGCTTTTCTAGTTCAGTTTAAGTCTGATGTACATAAATAGAATTAACTTGTATGCCTAAAGCATGCAATTTAGTAAAAGTAGTTGATGTAAGAGTGTTTGTATTTATGCAGGTAGTTACCTGAATGTTTAACCCCATCCTCTACCGGGCAAAGCAGTGAATTGAAGCGCCGGCATGATGGTCAATGGAGCTAAAAATGGATCTGATCCAACAACTTGAGCAAGAAGAAATAGCCCGTTTGGCTAAAAAAATTCCAGATTTCGCACCTGGCGATACCGTTATCGTGAGTGTGAATGTGGTCGAGGGAACTCGTAAGCGTGCACAGGCTTATGAAGGCGTTGTTATTTCTCGTCGTAATCGTGGTTTGAATTCTAACTTCATCGTTCGTAAGATTTCTTCTGGCGAAGGCGTAGAGCGTACATTCCAGTTGTACTCTCCTCTGATTGCCTCAATTGAAGTCAAGCGTCGCGGTGATGTACGTCGTGCCAAGCTGTATTACTTGCGTGATCGTTCTGGTAAGTCTGCACGTATTCGTGAAAAACTGCCAAATCGTCGCACAGTTGCTGACGCATCGGAGTAAGCTATTCTTTTTTGGATAGATAAAAAGGGCACTTTCAGTGCCCTTTTTTTTTGAACAATAGATGAGGGATAAGTTGTTTGATC
>CAMCXB010000069.1 GCA_945883145.1 Bordetella parapertussis
AGGTCTAACTAGTTAGGCATCTAAGGAAATCGTATGGCTATTCTCGCTGTCAACGCGGGTTCCTCTTCGTTAAAATTTTCACTCCATCCTCTGCAAGATGGTGTAGCAATGTCTAGTGTATTGACCGGCAGCATAGAAGGCTTAGAACCACAAGGTTCACCTGCCATGCATTGGATTACACCAACTGGCTCACAGACGCGTCAACTCACTCAAACAAATGAAGAGTCATTTCAGTTGGCATTACAAAGCTTGCGTGATTTACTCACAAGCTTGCCTGATTTTCCTGCGTTACGTGCAGTAGCCCATAGAGTGGTTCATGGGGGTGCAGATTTTTTTCAGAGTGTGATGGTCACAGAAAAAATATTGAAGAGTTTAGAAAAATTAAATAGTCTTGCACCACTTCATCAGCCGCACAATCTTGCTGGCATACGCGCCTTTCAACAAGCATTTCCATCTGTGCTTCAAATAGCTTGTTTCGATACAGCCTTTCATGCATCCGCACCTTTACTACATCAAAGCTTTGCTTTGCCAACGGAGTTAAGTCAGCAAGGACTACGTCGTTATGGATTTCATGGCTTGTCCTATCAATACATCATGAGTGTGTTAGAGCAGCAGAGTAAGCATGCCCATGATCGTGTCCTAATGGCGCATTTAGGAAATGGTGCTAGCCTGTGCGCTGCGCGTGAAGGAAAAAGCCTAGCATCGACCATGGGCTTCTCTGCCTTAGATGGATTGATGATGGGAACACGTACAGGCAATCTCGATCCAGGTGTTGTGCTGTATTTGCTAGAGCAGGGTTGGACCCATGATCAACTTCAAACATTACTGTACAAGCAGAGTGGCTTGTTAGGTGTTTCTGGTATTTCTGCAGATATGCGCACATTGCGGGCAAAGAAAAATCAAGCAGCAGAATTTGCCATCGATTTATTCACACATCGTATAGTGCGAGAAAGTGGCGCTATGGTGGCGTGTATGGAAGGTATTAATGTACTAGCCTTTAGTGGTGGCATAGGCGAACATGACGGCATACTCAGACAACAAGTCTGTCAAAAATTAAGTTGGTTAGGCTTAGAGCTGAATGAAGAAAAAAATCAGCTAGCAACTGGCAATGAAATTATGTCTGTGCATGCAGAGGGCAGTGCAGTTGAAATTTGGGTGATTCCAACCGATGAGGGTAGAGTCGCAGCTCGTGAAGCAGCTGTGCTGATCAATAAACAGTAAGTCACCAAGGGATGCTGTAGTTCCAGTTAGTTGGACTAGTAAAAATTCATGAAACTGATTGTCGCTTATGGTGTCTGCAGTGAAGCGAAAAAGAGAATAATTTTAAAATTACAAAAGCAGGACGAATAATGAAAAATAATAATCAAATACTACCGCAACAATCTTCTTTGAGCTCTACAATTTACAAATGGTTGTTTGACCATGAATTTGCTGAGGGTTATAGCAATCACATAGAAAAATTTATCGCCACATTGATTGTATGCAGTGTGTTAGCGATTATGTTGGAAAACACGCCTGAAATTTATCAGCCACATGCTTGGGCGTTTCATTGGTTTGATGTCATCACAGTAGCCATTTTTAGCTTTGAATATATATTGCGGCTATTGACTGCGACTTCCCATCCTGACTTTGCCCATAAACGCTTTCCAAGGCTGAGTTACTTTTCTAGTTTTTATGCACTGATAGATTTTATAGCAATTGCGCCGTTTTATTTTGCACAGATTGCGCCAGTTGATGTGGAAATGCTGCGTATCTTGCGAATCATGCGTTTAGCGAGAATGTTTAAGTTATCGCGCCAATTGGTGCCGGCATGGCATGAGTTTAGCCAATTAAATAAAAATCGATCATTCCGCGCAAAGGTCTATGCACTACTAGAACCAACAGGCCACTCAGGACATCTACATATCATCGTTGATAATTTCATCGTATTTTGGATAGCACTTTCCATACTCTGTGTAGTGCTAGAAACTGTCGAACAAATTCGCTCATTATTTCTTATCGAGTTTTATTGGATCGATATGATTGCATTTAGCGTATTCACCATTGAGTATGTTGCGCGCTTATATGCCGCACCTGAAAATCCTAATTACCAAAAAATGAATTTCCCGCGCTGGAATCATATACGCAGTGGTCAAGCCATTATTGATTTATTGACGATTTTGCCATTTTTATTAGAGAGCTTTTTTAAACAGGTTTTCGATTTACGATTCTTAAGAGTTTTCAGATTATTGCGCATGCTTAAGTTAACGCGCTATACCTCAGCGACCGATACGCTGTTAAAAGTAGTGAAGCGTGAATGGCAAGTGATTTCAGCTGCAATCTTTGTGATGTTCTTACTGGTTGTGCTCACTGCCAGTATGGGTTTTATTTTTGAACATGCAGCGCAACCCGATAAATTTGAAAATATTCCGCAGTCCATTTATTGGGCAGTGATCACATTAGCTTCAGTCGGATATGGTGATATCTCACCCATAACGCCTATGGGGCGTGCGTTAACAGTTGTGCTATCCCTAGTAGGCATTGGTATTTTTGCTATACCTGCAGGTTTGTTAGCTTCTGCATTCACAGATCAATTACGTATAGATAGAGAATCATTTAAACGTACCCTAGCAGAAGCGTATAACGATGAAAAAATTGAACCCAGAGAGCAAGAACACATCATTGCAGAAGCAGAGCGCTTGCATTTGTCCGATACTGAATTTGAATTACTCTTGCTTGAAGCGAAAGAAGACTATGAGAAAAGCAAGGCAGTTCAAGAATTAAGTTTCGGTCATTTACTATTAGATCCAACTACCCATCCTGAATTCGCTGCAGAACAATTTAGAATCTTGGTAGCACAATTGCGTTTGCTTAGTAAGGCTGTAGGACATGGTCCTATAGTTGAAACATTATCTGCTAAAGAAATGTCGGATGAATTAACGATAAAAATTGCGCAGTTGGTAGGTGATTATGGAAAGAAATCATAGTTTTAGTTTGATGTTAAATATTGTGGAATATATATGAGTAACTTTGATCACATTAGCTTAGTTAATGAAATAAATACCAATTTAACGCCATTTAGAAAATCACAATCGGATGCAATGAAAGGCTTCGCACAATTAGCGCAAGCTGCTATGGCAGAAGGTACTATTAGTGCAAAGCATAAAGAGCTCATTGCTTTAGCAATAGGCATCACTCAGCATTGTTCTGGTTGTATAGGCTTCCATGTTAAAGCATTACAGAAGTTAGGCGCAACACGTGAGGAATGTGAAGAGATGTTGTCAGTATGTGTCTATATGGGTGGTGGTCCTGCATTGATGTATGCAGCCGAAACATTAAAAGCTTGGGATGATATGGCGGCTGAGCATACTAATAAATTGGCACTTAAATGAATAATAAAAATGATAAGCGCTCAATTTCTTAGAGCTATAAATCGGAGAATGTAGTCATGTTCGATAAAGTACTGGTTGCGTATGATGGTAAAAATCAAGGCGTCATAAAATTCATCAATCGCTTGCCGCAATGTGAGGCTATTTATGTTCTCTCTGTTGTTGAGTTAAGTTTTTCTGAAAAAATACTAAAAGCATTTCATCAATATGTACGCTCAGATGAGAGTTGGATGCCGAGTAATACAGGTAGTTTGTCAAAAAAGCTAGAAGCAGTCAGTGTGGATTTAGCTGTAACACACAAAAAAGTTTATAAAATCTTGCATGCTGGCGATCCTTATCAAGAGATAAAAAAAGTCATCGATGAAATACATCCTGATTTAGTTGTGGTTGGTAAGTCAAAAAACTATGATGAAATTTCTTTTCTATCGAAGAAGAATGTAGAAACTAAATTAGCTGCAAGTAGTCGTGCAAATTTAGTGATTGTTAAATAATGGCACATTTAGAGTTTCAGCTCTTCCCTCATCCCTATAAGGCTTGTGTGATTGGAGCGGGTGGCGCTATCGGTGCTGCCTTTTGTCAGGCATTTCAAGCAGATAAGCAGTGTGTTTTTGTGAAAGCGATTTCTCAATCGTTAGGTGATGATTTTAATCTTGAGAATGCAGATACTATCAAACTGCAAGCTCAACTCGCAGCAAGCGATGGCCCCTATCACATCATTCTTGATGCAACCGGTGTCTTAATGATCAATGATATTGGCCCTGAAAAATCCTTGTCTGCATTACGCGATTCCCATTTATTAAAAGCCATGCATCTGAATGCGGTTGCACCTGCTATCGTGCTTCAGCAATTTGCGCCCTTATTAGCATCGGGTTCTGCTATCTATGCAAAACTGTCTGCGCGTGTTGGCAGCATCGCTGATAATAAAAAAGGTGGTTGGTATGGTTATAGAGCATCCAAGGCTGCCTTGAATATGCTGTTACAAACTGCAGCCATAGAATTACAAAGAAAAAATCCTGAGCTAAAAGTCATCGCTTTACAGCCAGGCACAGTGAAATCAAAATTATCACAACCCTTCACCGCCGCTACGCCACATTTATTAGAGCCATCGGAGTCAGTGGCAGGTATGTTATCTGCTATGAAAAATGTGACTGTGAAAAATGGAGCGCACTTTATTGATTACCAAGGTCGGACAATTGAGTGGTGAAGAGAAGCTTGTATTCTTAGACCATTATAATGATGCCAATCTTTTATCTTGATAGCAGTTTAAATTGAGTTTTTCATCATGTCAGATAACCTTTTTGATAAATATGGTGGTGTTCCCTTCATTACGGATCTTGTGAGAGATTTCTATAAACAAGTCATGAAGCGTCCTAATTTACGTCGCTATTTTGAAGATGTTCCTGTTGATAAGCTCATTACACATCAAATTAACTTTGTATCCACCGCTATGGGACGACCAGTAGCGGGTTATCACGGAAGAAATATCCGTCAGGCGCATCATGGATTAGGTGTAACCAATGCTTCTTTTGCACTGATGATGGATTTATTTGATGATGCACTCGCTAGGGCTGGGGTCACTGAGGAGGATATTCCTAAAATTAATTCCATACTCAGATCCCGCCATGATGATGTCGTGAGTGGCTAAGTCATTGCCCATATGTAGTTTGATCAATCTGGTTATAGAATTTATGCTAAATTCGCAGGCTTAGTAGCGGCATGTGCTGTTTTTTTTATTTGTACTCTTGGTAATGGCAAAGACTTTATTTGATAAATATGGTGGAGTTCCTATGGCGACGCGTGTTGCAAAGGACTTTCACGAGCGTTTAATGCGTAGGCCTCATTTGCGGCGCTATTTTCTTGAAATACCCATTGATAGAATTATTCAACATCATATTGAATATATTTCCTATGCATTAGGCAAGCCAACACAACACTATAGTATTGAAGATATACGCGCGCAGCATAAGCACTGTGGTGTAACTGGTGCTTCCTTTGATTTGACACGTGAATTATTTGTCGCGTGTTTAGAAGAAGAAAGCATCACTGAAATTGATATTGCGCATATTATGGAAACTTTAAGAGATGTGCGTAGCACCATAGTCACTAAAGGTGTAGAGCGATAAATGATGTCATGTCATATTCAAGAAGCAGGTGATGTATGCCCAACATTAAAAATAGGTGTGGTGTTACTCGCAGCAGGCGAGGGCTCACGTCTAGGGCGCATACCAAAATCCTTGATTCAACTGCAAGGTCAAACCTTAATTCATCGTCATCTACAAACACTGCATGATGTTGGTGTGGATGAGATTGTGGTTGTAACGGGTTTTTATTATCAAGCGATAGAATCAGCATTACATGATCACGCAATTAAAATTGTGCGTAATCCAGTTCCAGAGGAAGGTCAGCAAATATCAGTGCGCCTAGGGTTAACAGCGTTGAGTAAGGATTGTGATCTTATTCTTGTGATGTTGGCGGATCAGCCTTTATTGAATCGAGATGATGTACTTGAATTAATCTCTGCTTATAAACACAGACCTACAAATAAGTTAGTTGTTTTACCCGAGGTACATGAACAGCGTGGTAATCCTGTGTGTTTTTCAGCTGAGTTGATTTATACAATGTTGGCATCGTCACAAAAAATAAGTTTTCGAAATTATATCGATCAGAATCCTGACTATGTACATAAGCATCTGACAACAAATGATCATTTTGTTATCGATCTAGACACACCAGAGGATGTCATTCAATTCGAAAAACGCACTGGCTTGCAATTACTTTTACCTTCTAATACTCCCGCCTGAAATTCAGTTCTTCTAAAGGCTATGTGTTTTCAAGGCTATCAGGGCGTATCCTGCTTATTTAGCATTCAAAGCATAAATAAAATAGCAATATTTCATGTTGCACTGCGACTTTCTTTTAATTTTCACTTCATGTACAAACTTTAACTGAGGGAAATTTACTAAAGAACTAAATTAATAATAATGTAATTACTTCGATAATAACGAGATAACTCGTACGAGGTTCCAACATGGAGACGCATTTGGACCACGACAAGAAAAAACATATAGAGACGATTATGCGTTTGGCCGAGCAATCGCGCCCGAATGAGTCTGTACTAACGCATGATGATGTCATTAGAAATTCATGGATGCGCTGCATTCATGAACATAAGCTCGATCCTACTCGATCGCAAGAAGCGATCATTCTTCCTTATCATCAGCTGCGTGAACATCAAGATCAAATTGATGATTTTTTACATATCGCACGACATGGTTTAGAGACTTTGTATCATCAAGTGACAGGTTTGGGTTATGCAGTATTGTTAACTGATGCACATGGTGTCACCGTTGATTTTATAGGTGATATACAACTCGATAAAAGTCTAAGAAAAGCAGGTTTATATCTAGGATCAAATTGGAATGAAATGGTGGCAGGTACCTGTGGAGTGGGTACCTGTATTACGACTGGTGAAGCATTAACCGTGCATTTGAATGATCATTTTGATGCAACACACATTCCACTGACTTGTACTGCTGCACCAATTTTTGATCCACAAGGTAAATTAAAAGCAGTATTAGATATATCAGCTCTCACATCACCGCATCATAAAGAGAGTCAGCATTTAGCATTGCAGCTAGTGAAAATGTTTGCACATCAAATTGAGAATGCGCATTTTTTACATCGATTTACGCAAGATTGGATATTACGTTTATCTCTCGCGCCTGAATTCTTAGAAGTCGATCCAGAGTTTTTAGTTGCAATTGATACGGCAGGAAAAATCATTGGGCATAATCATCGTGCCCAACTTCTATTTTGCGAAGATGGTGAAACCAATTTAATTGGACGTTCAGTCGATCAAATCTTAAATTTAGCGATAGATGAATTACCACGATTTGTCTCTGCTAAACCAGCGGATAGGCGCGCGGTTCGGATACATGGTTCACAAAAATTATTATTTGTCTCTGCACTCTCACCGACTAAAGTACAAGCAGGAAGCCATGCGGGTAAAGCTGAAATGGTCGTACCCGCGCCGCTCGCTGCCTTGTCGGGTGGTGATACGACATTAGATAGACAGATCGATCGCGCAGCTAAATTAGTTAATTCACCGATTAGTGTTTTAATTACCGGTGAAACTGGTAGTGGCAAAGAGTTTTTTGCAAAAGCTTTACATAAAAGTAGTGAACGTCGCGATGGACCATTTATACCTGTGAATTGCGCTGCAATTCCAGAGAGCTTGATTGAGAGTGAATTATTTGGCTATACAGCGGGGAGTTTTTCTGGCGCTGCAACCAAGGGTAAGCGTGGTTTAATTCAAGAAGCAGATGGCGGTACTTTATTTCTTGATGAAATAGGGGATATGCCTAAACCTTTACAAGCACGCTTACTGCGTGTTTTATCTGAACGTGAAGTTTTACCGATTGGTGCTACTCAAGCAGCACCTGTAAATATAAGAGTTGTCGCTGCGACCCATTGTGATCTTGAGAATTTAGTAGTTGCTGGATTGTTCCGCGATGACTTGTACTATCGCTTATGTGGTGCGCATTTCACTTTGCCACCACTGCGTGAGCGCAAGGATATGGCATGGGTGATTGATCGTGTGTTGGCGATTAATGCTAAACAGAATGCGAGTCCTTTTGTGCCTGAGCTTGATGAAGAAGCACGTAAAATATTAATGCGACATCGCTGGCCTGGTAATTTACGTGAGCTCAATAACGTGATCGCATTTGCGACTTCTGTCTCTAGCGAGAAGTTGATTTCAGCTGCAGATTTCCCTGAGTACTTACTCAGTACAGAGCGCTTTTCCGAATTGGATTTACCGGTCGATAAAGACTCGGTCTTTGATCATGAAAAATCGCGTCTACTTGCTTTATTGCGCGGCTGTCGTTGGAATGTCACTGCAGCTGCCCAGCAAATAGGTATTTCACGTGTCACGATTTATAAAAAAATGAAACGCTATAACGTCAAGCCTCCCATCTAAGTTGTTATTTTTAAAATGGTTTGTAAGCACTCTGCTTACAAGTGTAAACACCCAAGTCTTTACAGCCGTTAGTTTGTTTACAGTTGCATCGTAAGTGACGCATTCCATCTTGTTTAGCTATGTTTTGCAAGTCATTGTAATAACAAGACATTCTTTTTTTCTCCGTTTATTCATCGCAGCGCAGCATTTATTTTCATGCTGGCACAGTCATTGCAATGCTTATTTTTACTAAATCTTTACAAAGTTTTTTGTGTTGGTTTGGTTATAGGGTGACAACTGCAAGCTATTTCACGCAGAGCTAGCGCTATAAAGAAAAGTATCTTCCTAGTTACATGTGCACATAATAAAACAGGAGACAGAAATGACAGACAAACAACGGCCCTTTGGCGTCTCAATGACAGAGCGTGAATTTGATGAGTGTTTACCAGCTGATGAGGCTGCGTTCCGCTCACCGATTCCAACTCAGATGGTATCTAATGGCGAATACAATCCTTTGCCGCAAACGCCTAAGCAAAAGCAGGTTGAGTTTTTGATTAAAGAAATGGCTGATATAGAAGCCAAACGTCACAACATGTCTCGTCGTCAGTTCCTTGCTACCTCTTCAGGTATGGCAACTGCGTTCTTGGCCATGAATCAGGTTTACGGCAAGATGTTTGAAGTAGATGAAGCTGAAGCTAAAAATTTAGACGCAGCGGGCGATCGCAAAGCTAAATACAAAGGCCAGTTTATTTTTGATGATCAAACCCACTTTATTCGCGATGACTTTAAAGAAGAAGGTTTGTTGGGTCTGACTAAATGGGCTGAAGGTGCTGGAGTCAATCCGAACATTGGTAATATTCCTACCAACTTGTCACGCTACAAGATGGATAACTATCTAAAAGAAATCTTCATGGATAGTGATACCACTGTAGCGCTGCTCTCTGGAGCGCCATTTGATGATCCTAACTGGTGGTTACTCTCGAATGACGCGATTCAAAATGCTTGCCGCTCAGTCAATAAAATGGCGGGTAGCGTGCGTATGTTGGGTCACTCCATCATCACACCAAAATATCCAAACTGGATGGATGAAGTCGATCGTGCTATCGCTGAATTGAAGCCAGTATCATGGAAGTCCTACACCATTGGTGATCCATTTGGTCCTTCCAAATATGCATGGCGTTTAGATGATGAAAAACTCATGTATCCATTCTATGAAAAAGCCATTAAAGCGGGCATCAATACAATTTGTATTCACAAAGGCTTAATGCCACGCGACTATGAAAAAGCGTTTGCTGGCACATGGGAAAACGCAACTGTAAATGATGTGGGCAAAGCAGCGAAAGATTGGCCACAAATGAACTTTGTGATTTATCACGCTGCATTACGTCCATGGTTGGCTGATAAGCCAGACATGGAAATGGCGCAGTTTGAAAAAGATGGCTACATCCAATGGTCTACTGACTTGGCACGTATACCAGAGAAGTTCGGCGTCAATAACGTGTATGCAGAACTTGGTTCAGTATTTGCGAGTACCGCTGTGACTGATCCACGTTTCTGCTCTGCTTTCATTGGTCAGCTGGTCAACTTAATGGGTCCTGATCGTGTTGTTTGGGGTACTGACTCAGTTTGGTACGGCTCACCACAGTGGCAGATCGAAGCGATGCGTCGTTTGGAAATCCCAGATGACATCATGAAAAAGCAAGGCTGGAAAATCAAGTTAGGTGATGGCCGTGGCACTGTTAAGAACAAGATCTTTGGACTTAACTCCGCTAAGCTTTACAAACTCGATGCACAGAAAATCGCGGCAGATGTGAAATCATTTGACCATGACATGATTGCGAAGATGAAGGCTGAATACTTAGCGATGGGCGGCGAGCGTAGTAATGCTGCTTATGGTTATATCGCAAAAGACGGTCGCGAGTTCGAGCAAGGCTAAGCAAGGATGCGGATGCCCTAGTGGCATCCGCTTTTTTTGTTTGCCAACTTCATAGCGCAAAGGAATCATGATGAGAAATATGAAATCAATTTGCCTTCTTTTTTTACTTTTGTTTGGATCCGTATCCGTCTCTTTGGCGAATCATCATGAAGAGAAAAAAACACGGGTTGGTACGTGTACAGATGCTAAAAAACAGCAAGATTATTTTTGCGACATGAAAAACGCATCATCAGATTCTATGGTGGCCTTAGGGACTGCTTGTAGAAATGCGAAAATCAATGTCAAAGAAGCGTGCGATGGACAAATTGAAAAAGATCCTGAGTACAAATCCTGCAAAATGGAACAAAAGTGTTAATTCTGTTGTTGAGTGATTGGTAATGAATTGAGTTGTCATGTTGGTCCGTTCCGTCTCTCACTTTGGATTTAACTCTCCCGGTGTGAGATTGCCGACAGTTTTAGGACTGTCGGCTTTTTCGTCTCATGGGGTGTAGATGTATTCATCAGTTTGATTATCAGGTGCTAAGGAAAATCATTATGCGTACTAGAAAAATACTGTGGATGCTGCTGTTTTCAAGTATCAGTATTTTGTTTAATTCCAGTGTAGTCGGAGCAGATAAATTAGAATCTGGTGCGAAATTTTCGGATTGTAAAGAATGTCCGGAAATGATCATACTGCCAGCAGGTGAATTTATGATGGGCTCGGATAAAGTAGAAAGTGGGCATACCGATGAAAAGCCTCAGCACACGGTAAAAATTAAATCCTTTGCAGTCTCACGATTAGAGACCTCTTTTGCGCAGTGGGATGCTTGTGTAGCAGATGGCAAATGTCCTAAAGCCGATGATGCAGGTTTTGGTAGAGGTGATTTACCTGCAGTGAATATTTCATGGACAGAAGCAAAAGCTTATGCAGTATGGTTATCAGCCAAGACAGGTAAAAATTATCGACTACTGAGTGAATCAGAATTTGAGTACGCCGCACGAGGTGGAACCAAAACGCCTTGGTTCTGGGGTGGTAATGAAGATAAAAAGAAAACTTGTGAGTTCGCAAATTTACATGACGAGGCAGGCAAACAAGCCCATCCGAATTATGTGTGGTCACATGTATTATGCAACGATGGTGCTGCTGAAAACGTTGCAGGAGGAAAGTACAAAGCGAATGCTTTCGGTCTGCATGACATGATAGGTAATGTGCGTGAATGGGTAGAAGACTGCCATCAAGCCGGTTATGCAGGCGCTCCTGATGATGGGTCAGTGCGTGCAAACGAAGGCAAATGTGAAAAGCGTGTGGTGCGTGGAGGTGGATGGTTAGATGGCCCTTCGACTGCGCGTGCTGCGTATCGCTATTCTGAAGTGGAGACCATGAAAACACATCAATTAGGCTTTCGACTCGCGAGAGACTTATAAAGCTTTGATTAGGTAATTGCCAACTATTAAATCCGCTCAGCACGATTGTTAAAGTGCTTTTAGAAT
>CAMCXB010000070.1 GCA_945883145.1 Bordetella parapertussis
AAAATCGTTAACTTAGTTGACACCTTGGAGCCCGCTACAATCGCAGTCAATGGTCGAGCAGGTTGTCCTAATGCCTTACCCAATGCGTCGAGCTCAGCAGCTAACAAAGGACCCGCACAAGCAATCGCTGCATATTTCGCAATGCCATGTGTAGTGGCTTCTGCACGATGCGCCGTACCAAATGCGTCATTCACATAAATATCGCACAGCGCTGCCATTTTTTTGGCTAACTCGTCATTGTTTTTCTTTTCACCCACATTCACTCGGCAATTTTCTAACAACACGACTTGACCGGCCGCTACTGTTACACCTTCTACCCAGTTCTGAACTAATGGAACCGGCTGTCCCAACAACTCAGATAAACGTTCAGCAATGGGGGCTAAGGTATCTTCAGGCTTGAAATCACCTTCAACTGGACGACCTAAATGCGAAGTCACCATCACTGCAGCACCAGCTTTCAAGGCAGCTTGAATTGCAGGAACTGAGGCACGAATACGTGTGTCTTCGGTGATATACCCAGTGTCATCTTGCGGGACATTCATGTCAGCACGAATGAAAACGCGCTTACCTCGTAATTGATCTTTTGCAATGAGGTCACTGAGTCGGTTGAACTTCATGTTCGGCAGGATAAGTTTAATTGGGGAAACGCGTATTTTACCTCAGTGCACCCCTTATCTTGCCCTTTGAAGTGGCTGCTTTTATAGGTTTCTGCAGAGTTTTTTAGCTGTAAAAAACTGAAATCAAGCTAGGAAAATACGCAGACCGGTAAAACACAACATTCCAAACACAATCGTGCCCACCATTTGCCGCGTTAGCATGAAATAAAGCGCTGCACAGAGCGCTGATAGCAATTTGAGATTACTGATCAAAGGCAGCATAGATCCATTTGCCAAAAATAAGTCCGGCGCCAGAATGGCAGCGAGAGCCGTTGCAGGTGCATATTGCAAAGCATGTCGCACCCAAGGTGAAAGCTTAACGCCACTGCCTAAGGTGAGAAAGAAGCTGCGACATATAAATGTTGCTATCGTCATCAGCAGCATGAGCCAACAATATTCAAGCGTTGTCATGCTTCATCCTCAGTGAAGTGATCCACCAACATCGCGGCTGCGATACCGGCAAAAATCGCCATCACCAACCCAAGACGGAAAGGCCAACTTATTGCCAAGACAGATACAGCACCTGCCACCCCCACACCCGCCATGGCTGCCCAATTTTTAATCAAGGGAATGGTAATCGTGAGCAGTGCCAATGTGCCGGCAAAACCTATGCCCCAACTAGAGGGAATCTGACTGGCCAACAGCATGCCCGCCACACTACCCACTTGCCAACTAGACCAAGTCGGGATCACTAAACCGGCAAAATAACCCAGCTTTTCCTCCCGATTTTCATGCGCAGGTCCGGGAAAACGACGCGGGAAAACCCCCAACATCATATCCACATGAAAGTAACCACACACCAAGCGCTGATACCATGGTAAATGCGAAAAATGCGGCGCTATCACTGCACTAAAGATCACAAAGCGTAGATTCACCAACACCGCAGTCAGGAAAATAATTGAGGCAGGGGCAAGCGCTGCAATCAAAGGCAACACCGCTAATTGTGCCGAACCGGCATAGACAGTGAAGGTCATCAGTAAAGCCTGCCAAAGACTCAGACCAGACTGCACCATCGCCATGCCCGTTACCATCCCCCAGGCAAAAAGCCCAGGCCCAGTCTGCCAACCAACCAGTAAAGCCTCATGAAAAGCGGATTTTTGCGGGGAGATGGGAGCAGCGTTTGGGGGATTCATGATCAAGTATGAAGCGCTAGCGCAAAAAAATAATGCACTCAGCAAACCAATATTCTACAGAGAAGACGTTAAAGCGGAGCTAATCCGCTAAAATCACGGATTCGAAAATTGACTGGAGAACCTGTTATGTCCATGGCTGACCGCGACGGAAAAATCTGGAAAGACGGCCACTTAATTGACTGGCGCGATGCAACACTCCATGTACTGACGCATAGTTTGCATTACGGTATGGCTGTGTTTGAAGGTGTGCGCGCCTATAAAACACCCGAAGGAACGGCGATCTTCCGTTTAAGAGAACATACCCAGCGTTTGTTTAACTCGGCAAAAATTTTCCAAATGCAGATCCCCTACGATATGGACACCATCATGGCTGCCCAACGTGAAGTGGTGAAAGCAAATAAATTGGAATCTTGCTATTTACGTCCACTTGCATGGATAGGTTCAGAAAAAATGGGCGTTTCAGCACGAGGCAACACGATTCATGTCTCGATCGCAGCATGGCCTTGGGGTGCTTATCTGGGTGAAGATGGTTTAGCTCGTGGCATACGCGTAAAAACCTCTTCCTTCACGCGTCATCATGTGAATGTATCGATGGTGCGTGCAAAAGCGAGTGGCTATTACATCAACTCCATACTCGCTAATCAAGAAGTCACTGCAGATGGCTACGATGAAGCACTCTTACTCGACACCGATGGTTATGTCTCTGAAGGCGCCGGTGAAAATGTATTCATTGTAAAAGCAGGCAAAATCTATACACCTGATTTAGCTAGCTGCTTAGATGGCATTACCCGTGATTCTGTGTTGACCATGGCACGCGACATGGGCATAGAAATCATAGAAAAACGCATTACACGTGATGAAATGTATTGTGCCGACGAAGCCTTCTTCACTGGCACTGCTGCTGAAGTCACGCCTATCCGTGAATTAGACAATCGCACCATAGGTGAAGGCAGTCGTGGTCCCATCACAGAAAAACTGCAAGCACTATTTTTTGATGTGGTTGCTGGCAAAGCACCGCAATATAACCACTGGCTGACCTTAGTCTAAGTAATCACAATTAAGTACACCGGAGTAAAGCATGAGCGTCAATACCAAACCCGTTGAACTCGATAGCAAAGACTTACCTGCACACTGCCCTAATGATGCGATGCCCATCTGGTCATCGCATCCTAGAGTGTTTTTAGAATTTGCCGACAATGGTGAAGCACGCTGTCCTTATTGCAGCACCACATATCGTTTAAAACACGGTGTGAGTTCACATAAGCATTAACACTATTTTCTATGTCTAGCGATAAAAAACAATTTCTTGCAACCGCAGAAGATACTGAACATGCATTTTATGATGCGATTGCACGCGCTGACCTAGAAAGCTTAATGGCCTTGTGGGCAGATGATGAAGAAATCGTGTGCGTACATCCCGGTACGCCACGTTTACATGGTCATGCTGCAATACGTGAATCTTGGGAAATGATCTTTGAACGTGGGCCAGTTCATATCCACCCACGTAATCTGCACATCACACAAAACATGATGTCCGCCGTACACTCAGTCATTGAAGAAATCAAACTCGCTGAAGAATCTAATTTTGAAGATGCTCACATTATTGCCACCAATGTCTATCTCAAGACACCACAAGGTTGGCGTATCGTTATACATCATGCATCGGTGGCAGCAGGCAAAGCATCAGATCATCATCATGCTGATAGCTCTATCCTGCACTAACTTCAACATTTAGCAAACCAATCAACTAGGCACAACCTGCCACATTCCATGCTCGATATGATTGCACAAGGCGAGTATGTCGCTCCAAGCTGGCTACCTGGTGGTCATGCACAAACAATTTATCCCGCGAAAATATTACGTACCACTTCCACTCCTCTGCGTCGCGAAAGATGGAATACGCCTGACGGAGATTTCATTGATGTAGATTTTTTAGCTGGCAGTCCTAACCAACCATTCCTCGTTTTATTTCATGGCTTAGAGGGATCATCACAAAGTCACTATGCGCGTTCAGTCCTGAAGCATCTTGCACAATATGGATGGTCAGCTGCCATACCGCATTTTCGTGGCTGCTCTGGTGAGTTGAATCATGCACCGCGCTTTTATCATTCAGGGGACGCGAATGAAATCAACTGGATCTTACGTCGCTTAAAACAACACACTGCTAGCGCAGAGAGTTCACATTTTTTTGCGTCTGGTGTTTCACTCGGTGGCAATGCCTTATTACGTTGGTTAGGTGAATTTGCAGAAGATGCAAACTTTGTTGATGCTGCATGTGCCATCTCAGCACCACTCGATCTGGCAGCAGGCGGCGCTGCACTATCACGCGGTATTAATATGATTTATACACAATCATTTTTGCGCACATTAAAACCCAAGTGCCTACAAAAGCTCAAACAATTTCCACAATTATTTGATCGCGATACATTGCTATCAGCACGTGATCTCTATGAATTTGATAATGTCGTCACTGCACCTCTGCACGGATATCGTGATACCAATGACTATTGGAATCGCGCTAGTGCAAAACATGTACTACCAATGATAACTGTGCCAACCTTAGTCTTAAATGCGCGTAACGATCCCTTCTTACCTGAAGCTTATCTACCTTCACTCGCATCACAAGCTGTCACATTAGAGTATCCTGAAACAGGTGGGCATGTCGGTTTTGTTAGTGGCTCATTACCTGGTCATTTACAGTGGCTACCACAACGTATCACTGATTTTTTGACTGCGCATAGCACTCAAAAATCACTAGTACAAGCAATGTAATTAAGAACAACACTATGGATGATATCGTCAAACAGGCTATGGCAAAGTGGCCAAATGTGCCACATTGTTTCGGATGGCTGCGATTAGATGCACGTGGTGTGTTTCGCATGTGTGATGAAGTCGCGCAAAAAAATGCATTCACAGGCGATCCAATTCGACATGCAAGTTTGCTTGCTTTTATTTATAGAAATTATGCAAGCGATGAACTTGGCGCATGGTTTTTTCAAAATGGACCACAGCGCGTTTATGTTGATCTTGAAACCACACCCTTTATCGCCAGAACTGATACACAAGAAAATTTCGTCACACAAGATGGCCTAGCACTAAAAGACATACACACAGTATGGCTAAGCGATCAAGGAAGTTTGTTATTTCAAAACGCCACACAAATCGCCATGCTAGATGACCGTGATATAGCAGCATGTTTATCGCAATTCAGACTAAACGGCGTTGTATGCAGAGATGCAGAATTATTAAATTGGATTCACCAACCAACTGAAGATTGTAGTTTTAAGATAGGTGAAGATTTATTGCCTGTTAAATTTGTGCAGTCAAACAGCATAGCCCAGCAATTTGGATTTCAACAAAAGCCACGTTAATTCACTTAAGCTAATTTAAGCTTAATTAAGCTTATTTACCCTTCTGCTTTAACATTTCTTTCCATGTGACTTGCAGTTCACGCTCACGCGCATCAATCATCGCTTGATCATAGAACGATGCATCATTCGCAGCGCGCGCCAATCTAAGCTGTTCTAATGCAGCGGGCAAACTACCTGCTAACACATAGTATTCGGTCAGTGTCATATGCTGTAGCGCTAACTTACCTTGATCTGCATAGGCTCTTGCTAATGTTTGATATAAACTTTGGTCTTGCTTATTCATTTGTACTAAATCACGCAAAAATAAAATCGCTTCGTCACGCTTACCTGTCGCCATCAATGTATCAACATAAAGCATAGTAATAGCGCGCGAGACAGGATATTGCGTACGCGCTTGCTGCGCTAGTTTTAATGCTTCAACAGGCTGATTGTTTATAAGTGCTAGTTCAATTTTAAATGCCGTCAAAATAGACGTACTAGGCAAGGCAGGTTTGCGTAGTAAATCCTCATTCATCTCTTTGAATAACTCAGTCGCACGATTTACATCGCGCTGTTTGATTGCAAGTAGCGCTAAGCCATAACGCGCTGCCAACATCGCTGTGCGCGTCTCTTGCTTAAATAACTGATTAAAAAAGACAGCTGAATCACGCCAACCCTGAGGTGTATCATTTTGCAAAACACGCATACGCGCTTTGATGAAAGAAAAATCTAAACTATCTACATGCTGACGATAGGTTTCATTTCTTATACGCGCTTCAATATCTGCAATACGCTCAGTAGTGACTGGGTGAGTTCGTAAATAAGCAGGTGCTGAATCATTCGAATTTCGGCTTGCAGTTTGCAAACGTCCAAAGAAATTCACCATGCCTGAAGCATCGAATCCTGCTGTGCGCAATATTTGTAAACCAACACGATCTGCTTCACGTTCCGCATCACGACTAAATCCTAATTGTCTTTGCACTGCCAAACCAGTGCCACCCATCATGGACGCAGCAGCTAAATCAGGACTACTACGTGCAGCCAATAAACCAATCAAAATCCCTGCCAACGGCAATAGCGAATCTTGTTTTTGATTGCCTATCATGCGCGCAATATGACGCTGCGAGACGTGACCAATTTCATGCGACAGCACAGAAGCGAGTTCAGATTCTGATTGTGCAGACAATACTAGCCCTGAATGCATACCAATAAAACCACCTGGTAGAGCAAATGCATTTAATGAAGGATCACGTACCGCAAAAAACAAAAAATCGTAACCCGTATCTGCGCGCGCTTGTGGATTTGCTGCCAACAGAACAGCACCGAAATTATTCAAATAATCCGACACCACTGGGTCATTAATAAAATCGCGGTCGCGCTTGATGCTTTGCATAATCTGCTCGCCAAGCTTGCGCTCCATCAGCGGCGACAACTCTTCGCCATCAGCGCCACCTAAATTGGGCAGATTTTGTGCTTGAGCGGGAGTGGGAGCAATCCAAGAAGGACTAGTCATCGCCAATACCGCAGCGATCAGCAAACGCAGGGATGATCCTTGCCAGCCAAAAGAAGAAAAACGTTTCATGATGCTATGATACCTGCATCTTTGCTTCACTTACTTCTGTTCATATTTTGTCAACCTTCTGCTATGACTACTGCAAAAAATCCCACCACATCTTCTGATTCCAATGGCGGCTTAACCCACTTCGATGAAGGCGGACAGGCCCATATGGTGGATGTGGGCTCCAAAGCTGAAACACATCGTATTGCCATGGCAAGTGGTGTCATCCGCATGAAACCAGAAACGCTCGCCATCATCACATCAGGTAGCGCAAAAAAAGGCGACGTGCTTGGCATTGCACGTATCGCAGCGATCATGGCTGCCAAACGAACCAGTGATCTCATTCCCTTGTGCCATCCACTTGCCTTAACGCGCGTTGCGGTTGACTTTACAGTGAATGAAAAAGATTCGAGCATCCTCTGTCACGCTCAAGTAGAAACATTTGGTAAGACTGGCGTAGAAATGGAAGCCCTCACCTCTGTGCAAGTTGGACTACTCACAATTTATGACATGTGCAAAGCAGTCGACCGTGGCATGGTGATGTCAGACGTCAAAGTACTAGAGAAGCACGGTGGTAAATCAGGAAGCTGGAGTGCGGCTTAGTAAGTACTAACTTGCAAAACACAAGAAAAGAAGAATAAAAAGCTAGGGCCCAATTCTGTCCCACTGAGGAGCAGAAAACATGGCAACACTACGCAAAAGAAAAAATGGTCACTGGCAAGCACGCGTCCGAAAAGCAAACCAAAGTATTAGCAAAACCTTCATCAATAAAGTAGATGCAGAGCGCTGGGCAAAGCAAGTCGAAGTGGATATGCAAAAAGGTAGTTATACCAACCTTGTATTAGCAGAACGAACAACGCTTGCTGAATTGATAGATAGATATATTGAAGAAATTTTACCGGCCATGCGCGGAGCATTCGAAGATAGATATCGATTAAAAGCATTACAACGCCGTACGCTTTCTAAATTAAGTATGACGGCATTAACACCCGCCAAAATCGCCGAGTTCAGAGACCAAAGATTGACTCAGGTTTCATCAGGTACAGTTATCAGAGAACTGGCATATATATCAAGCATCATCAATCAGGCACGTCGTGAATGGGGAATCAACATAGACAATCCAGTTAGACTTGTTCGTAAGCCGCAAAGTCCACAAGGTAGAAACAGAATATTAAACGAAGCCGAAAAGCTCCGCATACTGAATGAATTGGTGCCGCGTCCGACGCGCAGGGTAAGTATGTGGATGAAACCGCTAGTTGAGTTTGCATTAGAAACTGGGATGCGCCGCGGCGAGATGCTGGCTTTGAAGTGGTCTAACCTAGATTTAATAAACCGTACTGCTTTCTTACCCCTAACAAAGAATGGCGAATCCCGAACAGTTCCGCTCTCATCAAAAGCAATACACATTCTTGAATCTTTACCACGTAGTATTACCGGAGAAGTATTTCCGATTAAACCTGAGGCAGTTGCTGCCGCGTTTATTAAAGCAATAAGACGGGCTAGAGTGAAAGATTTTCATTTTCATGACTTACGTCACACTGCAATTACTCAACTTGCTACTAAATTACCAAATCTTATTGAGCTTGCATCAGTGTCAGGTCATAAGAGTCTGTCTATGCTTAAACGATACTATCACCCAACTGCAAAAGAACTTGCCAATAAATTGGGGTAAATTATGAATTCTCTTATTCAAAAACATACATCATGAGCAAAGATGCTGGAATACCTGAAGGCTGGAAAAAATCTACGCCAAAACCACAGGAACCCGGAACAGATTGGGTTTCAATAGAAAGACTATTAGATGAATATACTATCCCTGTTCTAGCGGCCGCAATAGAAAATCTTGATGTACAAACTTTCGACTCAACCGGCCGAAGAATTCTTGCCACTGATGGAGATGAAAGCGATAGCCACTCAAAAGCTTTTGCACTCAATCATTTGTCCAATAGATACTCAATGCTTCAAGATCCAGGACCAGATGATGATTTTTTTTATGAGCGGCTTGAGATTGAAGGCAGCCCATTAGATTTATTTGGCTGGCCTGAGAATGAACTTCCAGACCTAAGCTGCATAAACCCACACCATTCATCAAAAAATAAAACCGTATTAAGAAAAAAAATAACAGAGGATTGGAAAATCACAGCACAGTCGATAGCAAAGGAATATCTGTCTCGACATAATGCCAATGACCTTCATCCGAATTTAGAAAAAACATCGGAGTATGTTGCAGCAAAGATGCGCGAACTTAAAATTTACGGACCGCACAAAAACCCACTTGAACCGGGCTATATAAAACGCCACGCTCTACAAGGTGAGTTTTGGGGAAACAGGCAGTCTTACTGAATCCGTTTTGTGGCATTTAAAGCATTTGTGGCAAATCAATCAGTTAACTTAGATCTTAAATATTTATCTATAAATATCAGTAATTTAGCAATAAAAAAAGTAGTTGCTGGCAAAAATTGCCTCATATGAATTAGAGACTCCTTCAATCAATGCCGAAAAGGCAGAAAGTGAGTCTCGAAATGATTAACCCACAACAAGAAATTAAAAAAATCTGGTACATCAAAGCACTTGGCCCAAAATCAGTATTAGAGCTAAGAGCGATTAACTCATCAAGCAAACCAATCACTAAGATTTTTTCTGGTACCAGCTTTGCCTCGACCGATGCTCTGAAATTAGCTTTTGAAAATGAAGCGCTACGCTTAAATGCAGCTGGTTACAACATTTACTACGTCATGAATCCAATTAGAGAGGATTTTGTAAGTGGTTCAGCAAAAGACAATGACATTGCATACCGTGACCTTCTATTAATTGATATCGACAAGGTAGGACACAAAGGTCAATCATCAACAGATGCAGAGCTTGAGGCTGCACGTTTACTAAGCGAGCAAATTGCCGACTTTTTGAAATCAGAGGGTTGGGATAAGCCAATCAGAATGATGTCTGGAAACGGCTATCACCTCTACTACGTACTAAACGAACTTCCAAATGATGAGCCACATAAAAAACTTGTTGAAGGAACTCTTAGTGAACTAGCAGAGAAATTTAACAATAGCATAGTTGCAGTTGATACCGTGGTATTTAATGCTTCTCGAATTACTAAAGTGCCCGGAACAATCGCACGCAAAGGCGAGAATACTTCAGAGCGCCCACACCGTATGGCGGAGGTACTATGATGCCAGTTACACAAGAAATGCTGCATTCACTCATTCAAAAGCTTCAGTCATGTCACAAGCCTGCACCACAAGCTAGTCCGACCAACGCAATGTGCTTACCGAGTGCACCGATCAATGCTTCAATTGACAATATCACTAAAGCTTTAATGGGCAGATTGAATTCACCAATAGAATCCTTCGCCGAATCAGAAAAACTAATTAATGCTCTATCTTTTTTGTCCAGTGATATTGGTTATGGTTCTGGGCGCTTTTACAATTCGGATGGCAGTCCAGAGTCAGACTATTGGTTAGCAGGTATTTGGGCAATCGCCAGCTTAAACTGGTCATCTGGAAAAGATATTGCTCGTAATTGGTCTAAACAAAGCGCTCGGTATACTGAGGATGGTTTTGAAAATGCTTGGAAATCGTATGACTCTAATCATCCAAATGGAATCGGCATAGGCTCTCTTTATAAAAGAGCCAAAGAATTTGGTTGGCAGATACCAGTTACAAACATCACTACTAGTTCAATCCCTCCTGATCCTAGTCGATACAAGATTTTATGGCCAGCTGATGTGTCTGCTATTGCACCGATACGGTGGCGGCTAAAGAATGTATTACCCACTACTGGATTAGCTGCTATTTTTGGCCCGAGTGGTTCTGGTAAGTCATTCTTAGCATTTGATCTTGCTGCTGCCATATCCCAAGGCAATGATTGGTTTGGTATACGAACTTATCAATCACCTATTGTTTATGTGATGCTTGAAGGTGAAGGTGGTATTAAAACCCGTTTACAAGCACTAGAACAAGCTCATGGTCCTTTACCTGCTAAGGGTTTCGGTGTAATAGCTCAACCATTTCAAATAACAACACCCCAAGACGTTATTGACTTAAGCGAAGTCGTACCCATGGAGTCAGTAGTGTTCATAGATACCTTAAATCGAGCGGCACCGACTTCAGATGAGAACAGTAGTAAGGAGATGGGTACGATCCTAGAGGCTGCCAAAACGCTATATAAAGCCACAAATAGCTTAGTAGTTTTAGTGCATCACACGGGCAAAGATACCAGTCGTGGTATGAGAGGTCATAGTTCCTTAGTTGCTGCTTTAGATGGTGCTATTGAAGTTAACCGTAATGACCAAAAGCGCAGTTGGACTATTGCAAAAACAAAAGATGGTGAAGATGGCAAGACAGCTAACTTCAAATTAAAACATCATGTTCTGGGACAAGATACTGATGGTGAGGATATAACGAGTTGCTCAATAGAGCCCGACCATTCAGCTATATTTGTGAAAAAAGAACCCTCTGGTGAAAAGCAAAAAATTGCACTCAAAGCGATACAGCGCGCTCTAGCAGCGTCGAAGGATTTTGGCATTGCTAGTTCTGGTTCAAACACGCCTTGTATTACTGTGGATGAAGCAACGAATAAAGTAGCTTATGAATTAACTACAGAGGAAAAATCTAAACGAAGGTCTCGCGCAAAAGCTTTAATTGATGGACTAATTAAGGGCGGCTATCTAGGGACGGGCCTCGATGCTTCGTATGACGGGTGGGTGTGGAAGATATGACAAAAAATCTTGACCAAAATGATCTGACTTGATTTTTAGTGCCACTTTATAAGAGAGAAATTTTGTTAATCTGTCTTAGAAAGGAGTACTTCGTATGCCTAAAGGTCAACGTCTTAAACCAGAACAAATCGTCACACTTCTTCGCCAAATCGATGTCCTAACCGTCA